>JAKBTP010000011.1:0-3545 GCA_021844355.1 bacterium
TGCGGCGGGCTGATGTGGAGTTCTGCACAGTTGGACCTCAGGGACACTGCGGAGGAGGCGGAGTTCCGGCGGCGCGCCCGCCAGTGGATCGATGAACACCTGCCCCCGGGACTTCGAGGGCTATACCCCAGGATCGAACAGCTGGAGCTGGCGCGGGAGTGGAGTCGGGCGATGTCCGAGGCCGGGTACGCCGGCCTCACCTGGCCGAGGGAGTACGGCGGTCAGGGGATGCCTCTATCGATGGAGGCGATCTGGCTGGAGGAGCTGGCCGCGGCGGAGGCGCCCCAGCACCTGGGGGTGATCGGGCTGGGGATGGCCGGCCCGACCATCATGGCCCACGGGACCGAGGACCAGCGCCAGCGCCACCTTCCGCGAATCCTGGACGCCAGCGAGATCTGGTGCCAGGGGTTCTCAGAGCCGGGGGCGGGCTCCGATCTGGCCGCGCTGCGGACCAGGGCGGAGGCTCGTCCGGGTGGGTTCCTCGTCAACGGGCAGAAGGTCTGGTCCTCATATGCTCACATCGCCGACTGGTGCATCCTGCTCACCCGCACCGACCCGGCCCGGCCCTCACACCAGGGGATGACCTTCCTGCTGGTCGACATGCACTCCCCGGGAGTGGAGGTGCGCCCCATCCGCCAGCTCACCGGTGACTCGGACTTCAACGAGATCTTCCTCACCGACGTCCTGGTGCCGGAGGAGAACGTGGTCGGTGAGGTGGGTGAGGGATGGCAGGTGGCGATGACCACCCTGCTCCACGAGAGGGGCACCCTGGGGTTCGCCCTCGCCGGCTCCCTGGACACCACGGTGCGCAAGCTGGTGGAGCTGGCCCGCGAGCGAGCCGGGGGCGACATCCGGTTGCGGGACCTGGTGGCCCGCGAATGGATCACCACCAGAGCACTCCAGCTCACCGCCCAGCGGTCTCTCGGTCAGCACGCCCGCACCGGGATCCCAGGACCGGAGGGTTCGATCGTGAAACTCACCTTCTCGGAGACCAACCAGCGGGTCGCCAAGCTGGCCCGCGAGCTGCTCGGCGAGGAAGCGGTCCTGGATGACGGCGCCTGGCTGTACCAGCAGCTGCGCAGCCGGGGCAACACCATCGAGGCCGGTACATCCGAGGTGCTGCGCAGCATCGTCGCCGAGCGGGTCCTGGGCCTGCCGCGGTCGCGCTGATGGACTTCACCCTGGACGAGGCTCAGGAGGAGCTGCGCTCCCAGTCACGTTCCTTCCTGGCGGCCAGGTCCTCTCTGAGTCGGGTGGCGGAGCTCGCCGAGACCGATGAGGGGTGGGAGCCGGGCGGGTGGGCCGACATCGCCAACCTCGGCTGGCTGGGGGCTTCTGTCCCCGAGCGCCTCGGGGGAGCAGGCCTGGGCTTCTTGGAGGAGGCCATTCTCATTGAGGAGTTCGGGCGGGCGCTCTACCCGGGACCATATCTGGCCACCGTGGGGCTGGCCATTCCCGCCCTTCCCGACGAGCTCCTGGCGGAGGTGGCGGCCGGTGACAGACGGTGGTCGGTGGAGCTGAGCCCGGGCTGGCCCGTCCCCAACCTGTCCCAGGTGGACATGGTGGTCGCAGAGAGGGGTGGGAGGCTGGTGGCGATCCCAGCCGCCGGAGCCATTGGCCCCACGGTGGACCCCTCCCGACGGACCGGCCACCTGGCCCAGGGGCCGGAGACCCCGCTCTTGGAGGGGCCGGCCGCGGCACGGGCCCAGCGGCTGATGCGTCGGCGCGCCCGCGCCGGGCTGGCGCTGGAGGCGGTGGGCCTGGGGGCGGCGGTCCTGGAGCTGGGGGTCGCTCACGCGGGCACCCGGGAGCAGTTCGGACGGCCGATCGGCGCCTACCAGGCGGTGGCCCATAAGCTGGCCGACACCTACCAGGAGCTGGAGCTGGCGCGCTCGATCGCCTACTGGGCCGCCTGGTGCATCGCCGAGGACGACCCGGAGGCCGACGTGGCGGCGGCCTCAGCCCGGGCGCTCGCCTCCGAGACCGCCGTCGCCGCCTGCGAACGGGTGATCCAGGTGCATGGAGGGATGGGGTTCACCTGGGACGCGCCGCTGCACCGCTACTACAAGCGGGCACTCTGGCTGGAACGGTTCGCCTGGTCCCCGGCGGAGTGCCGGGCAGAGGTGGCCGGAGAGCTCCTGGGAGAACCCACGGGAGGATAACGAGATGGCGATGATGGACATCCCCCTCAACAGCTGGATGCTGTTCAGCCACGCCGAGCGGTACTTCGGAGCCACCGAGATCGTGACCCAGGTGGCGCCGGGCCATCGCCACCGCTACACCTACCGCGAGTTCGCCCAGCGGGCTCAGCAGCTCATGCACGGACTCGACAGGCTGCACCTGGACGAGGGTGCCCTGGTCGCGACCCTGGCCTGGAACGGCTACCGCCACCTGGAGGCCTACTTCGGCATCCCCTGCTCCGGCCGGGTCTACCACACCCTCAACCCCCGCCTCCCCCTGGGGGACCTCGAGTTCATCATCAACGACGCCGCGGACCAGGTGATCCTGGTGGAGTCCAGCCTGCTGCCCCTGCTCGACCGCCTCTGGCCGTCCCTCAACGTGAAGCCGCAGGTGGTGGTGCTGGACACCAGCGTCGGCGAGAGCTCCATCGCGGGTCGGGTCGCCTACGAGGACCTGCTCGCCGACCAGCCCACCTTCTACCCCCGGAAGGAGATTCCCGAATACAACCCGATGGGGATCTGCTACACCTCGGGGACCGAGGGGCGGCCCAAGGGCGTGGTGTACACCCATCGCTCCAACTTCCTGCACGCCCTGGCCAACACCTCCGGCGGGGCCATCGGGATCGGCCCCGCCGACAGCGTCCTGGCGGTGGTGCCGATGTTCCACGTCAACGCCTGGGGCATCCCCTTCGGAGCCACCCTGGTGGGCGCCAAGCAGGTGTTCAATGGACCCAACTTCGACGCCCCGACCCTGATCGACCTCATGCTCGACGAGGAGGTGACGGTGGCGGCCGGGGTGCCCACGGTGTGGATGGCGGTCGCCGACGAGCTCACCCGGCGGGGGGTGGGGCTGCCCAAGATCCGCCACCTCACGGTGGGCGGGAGCCAGCCGCCACGTTCGATGCTCGAACGCTACCAGCGGGAGTTCGGGGTCACCATGATCCAGGGGTGGGGGATGACCGAAACCTCGCCGGTGGGCAGCCTGGCCACCCCCAAGAACACGATGCGGGCCTGGAGCCCGGAGCGTCTGATGGACGAGGTTCGCACCAAGGCCGGGCTCCCGCTGCCCGGGATCGACGTCAAGGTGGTCGACGCCCAGGGCCGGGAGCTGCCCTGGGACGGCACCTCGATGGGCGAGCTGCTGATCCGCGGGCCCTGGGTGGCCGACAGTTACTTCAAGGGAGCGGGGCCGGAGCGCTTCACCAAGGACGGCTGGCTGCGCACCGGGGACGTGGCGGTGATCTCTCCCGAAGGCTACTTCGTGATCGTGGACCGGACCAAGGACCTGATCAAGACCGGCGGGGAGTGGATCTCCTCGGTCGACATGGAGGGCACCCTGATGGGGATGGAGGGGGTGGCCGAGGC
>JAKBTP010000011.1:3645-6409 GCA_021844355.1 bacterium
GGCATCGACCTCTACTCCTCGGCGGTGGCCGACGCCTACCGGAGAGCGGAGGCCGAGATCCGGGGGAGGGACCAGGCGCGCCGCCACGACCTCCTGCACTCGATGCTGATCGGGACAGTGCCCGCCGGGGAGCTCGACCTGGCCCAGGAGTCCCTCGGGCTTCCGGCTGCTAGCCCGCTGGTCCTGGCGGCGGCGGATCCCCTCTCGATCTCGGCGCCGGAGGCGGCGGCCCTCATGAGAACCGCCGGCCTGGCCTCGGAGTGGGCCCTCCTCCAGGGCCACCTGGTCGGCCTGGTGGCAGCGAGTGCCTCCAGGCAAGTGGCCGACCACCTGCGTCGCGCCCCGGGGGCCCGGGCTGGACTCAGCCCCCGCTTTTCCGGGCTGGAAGGCGCTCCCCGCGCCTATCGGCAGGCGGAGCTGGCGCTGCGGTCCATCCCTCAAGGGGCCCAGCGGGTCATGGAGCTGGACGAGGATCTGCCGCTGGTGATCCTGGCGGCCTCGCCAGAGCTCTCGGACCGGCTCGCCCGCCGATGGCTGTCGCCGGTCTTGGCGCTCCCCGAGGGCGAGGGCCGCTCGCTGCTGCGCACCGCCCGGGCCTACCTCGAGCACTCAGGCTCCGTCGCCGCCACGGCCGCCTTCCTCCCCTGCCACCGCAACACGGTCCGCAACCGGCTGCGGCGAATGGACCAGCTCACCGGCCTGAACCCCGCTGCGCCCCGCGACGCCGCGGACCTCGGCCTGGCCATGCGCGCCAGCCAGCTACTGGGGCTGGAGGAGCGCTGGCCGGGAGCGGATGAGCGCCGGGGGCCCAACTGATGGTGCTACGGGTGGAGGGCGTCGCCGGCGTCCAAGCGCTCGCGGGCAGGGAGCTCGGCCCCACTCCCTGGCGGGAGATAACCCAGGCCCAGGTGGACCTCTTCGCGGAGGCCACCGGCGACCACCAGTGGATCCATGTGGATCGCCAGCGGGCGGCGGGGAGTCCCCTCGGCGGGACCATCGCCCACGGACACCTGACCCTCAGCCTTCTCCCCTCCTTCCTCTCGGAGATGGTGCAGGTGGAGGGGATGGCCATGAAGGTCAACTACGGGCTCAACCGGGTGCGCTTCCCGAGCCCTCTGCCCGTGGGAGGAAGGGTGCGCGCCCGGGCGAGAGTGGATAGGGTGGATCCCATCCCCGGGGGTGTCGAGGTGGAGATCGCGGTCACGGTGGAGATCGAGGGACGGGAGAAGCCGGCCTGCGTCGCCCAGAGCCTCGGGCGCTATTACGTTGAGGGGATCACAGGAGGAAGCGCATGAACCTCGATGGCATGGTGGCGCTGGTCACCGGAGGGGGGCGGGGGATCGGTGCCGCCACCGCGCTGCGGCTGGCCCGGGAAGGGGCGGCGGTGGCCGTAGCGGACCTGGACATGGAGCCGGCCCAGGAGGTGGCCGACAAGGTGTCGGCCCAGGGTGGGAGGGCACTCGCCCTGGCCTGCGACGTCCGCTTCCCCGGTCCTGTGGAGCAGATGGTCCGGGAGACCGTGGAAAAGCTGGGGCGTCTGGACGCCCTGGTCACCTGCGCGGGGGTCCTGCGCGACAACCTGGTCCACAAGATGAGCGAGGAGGACTGGGACCTGGTCATCGACACCCACCTGAAGGGCAGTTTCCTCTGCAGCCAGGCGGCCCAGCGGGTGATGGTGCCCCAGCGCTCGGGCAAGATGGTCCTCATCTCCTCCACCTCGGCCCTGGGCAACCGCGGCCAGGCCAACTACTCGGCCGCCAAGATGGGGATCCAGGGACTGGCTCGTACCCTGGCCATCGAGCTGGGCCGGTACAACATCAACGTCAACGTGGTGGCCCCGGGCTTCATCGAGACTCGCATGACCATGCAGACCGCCGAGCGCATGGGGGTGGACTTCGAGGGCTTCAAGGAGGCCGTGGCCGCCGCCACCCCCATCCCCCGGGTCGGGGTTCCGGACGACGTGGCCGGGACCATCGCCTTCTTGGTGGGGCCGGACGCCGCATACATCAGCGGGCAGACGCTGTACGTGAGGGGCGGCCCGTAGCCGCCGGGGCGGAGGGTCCCCGCAAGGGGCCCCAGCGGTCGCTGGCCGGACGGGTGGCGCTGGTCACCGGGGCCAGCCGAGGGATTGGTGAGGCCTGTGCCCTGGAGCTGGCCTTTCGGGGTGCGCGGGTGGCCGTCTGCGCTCGCAAGGAGGAGCCACTGCGCCAGGCCGCGGCCCGGATCTCCACGGCCAGCGGAGCCGAGGTGGAGGCGGTCCCGGCCCACGCGGGGCGGCTTGGCGACCTGGAGCGCCTGGTGGAGACGGTGATGGGGCGCTGGGGCCGCATCGACGTGTTGGTGAACAACGCCGGGACCAACCCCCATTTCGGCCCGACCCTGGAGATCTCCCCGGAGGCCTGGGACAAGACCTTCGAGGTCAACCTCCGGGGCCCGCTCCTCCTCACCTCCCTGGTCTACAGGGCCTGGATGGCGGACCACGGGGGAGCGGTGGTCAACGTCTCCAGCATCGCCGGGGTCAACCCGGCAATGGGACTGGGCGCCTACGGCGTCTCCAAGGCAGCCCTCAACATGCTCACCCGGCAGCTGGCCCGGGAGCTGGGGGGGAGCGGGGTGCGGGTGAACGCCGTGACCCCGGGGATCGTGGAGACCGAGTTCGCCCGGCCGCTGTGGGAGGAGGGGCCGCTGGGGGACCGCAACCGCCGGCGCAACCCCATGCAGCGGTTCGCCCAACCGGAGGAGGTGGCGCGGGTGGTCGGCTTCC
>JAKBTP010000231.1:0-2962 GCA_021844355.1 bacterium
CTCGAGGGGGCTGGTACCTGGGAAGGGCTGGGCCGCCCTCCAGCCAGCGGATCAGAGCGGACTCCTCGCCGCCGACGAAGTTCGCCGGCCCGCGCACCACCTCGACTCGGAGGGGGACGTCCTGGCGTTCCCGCAGAGCCGTCTCCACCGCCGCCACCGCAGGAGCTGAGTGGGCGACCAGGAAGGCCTGCCGGGCGCCGAGGATCCTGATGGTCGCCAGCAACCCGTCCAGGACCAGATGGGGTCGGAGGCGGAGGAGAAGGTCATCCTTGCCCGCCGCGGGTTCGGTCTCCGACCCGTTCACCACAACCACAGATCCCGGCCCGTGGCGGCGCACGGCGGCCAGCTTCTCGGAGGTGGGGAAGCCCCCACCTCCCCGCCCGCGCAGCCCGGAGCGCCGCAACCGCTCCAGGAGCTGCTCGGGGCCCGCCCTTCCCGTCCAGTCGGTGATGTCTCCCCCCAGCCTGCTCACGTGGTGGACCAGCGGCTCAGCCCCGCCCAGCCTGGATCCGGCCAGGAGGCGCTTGGTCCACGGGCCGCTCCGGGGCAGATCGAGGTCCAACTCCGCCGCCGTGGCCAGCAGGCTCACGAGTCCTGGCCTCCGTCCCCGCCGGCTGGGCCGGCGGCGACACTGCCGAAGTACAGCAGCCCCGAGACCGAGGAGGCGGGCACTGGGCCGCTGATCGTCAGCTCGGCCGGCTCCGAGGCACCTCCACGGGGGGCGAGCCTGAAGATCAGGGACCCTGGCGCCACCGACACGACCGCGCCCGTGTAGATCTGCGACCCCGTGGCCGGTCGGTAGGTGACAGTCCCCCGGTCAACCGCGAGGGATCCGCCCGGGAGCTGATTGGCGACCAGAGAGACCATCAGCTGGCCTCCGGCTCCCCCCTGCACCCTGCCGGAGATGCTGATCGTCTCCCCCTGGCCACTCGGGGAGGAGGTCGCCGAGCCCACGAAGCTGGCGGTGAAGCGCGCCGGGGCAGGTGGCTGTCCCCGGGCGCCTGCGGGTGCTCCCGAGGCCAGTGCGGTGGTGGGAGTCCCGGCTCGCCGGGCCCAGCCGCTCTGCAACGGCCCAGCCGCCGACCAGGCCAGGACGGCCATGGGAGTGGCCGCGGCCGCCACCATGAGAAGGACCCGCACTCCCGCCCGGTACCGGTCGGCCCGGCCGACTCGGAAGATAACGGTCGCCGCCACCAGTCCCACGCACCCCACCTCGAACCCGAAGACCCAGGTGAGCCTGGTGTCGGTACCGGTGCCCAGGGAATGGAGGACGGCAACCGGCCAGGAGAGATAGGTCAGCCAGTGGACCACCCGCCACCAACGGAGCCGCAGGTGGGATCGCAGGAGGCTGGTGACCACCACAGCGGCAATGAGGTCCAGGCTCAGGGTGCCGAGCCCCAGCCAGAACGGCCGGTAGGGACTCACGAACGGCACCAGCGCCGCCCACCAGCCGACCGGGACGAACGGGTCCAGCTCGATGGTGACCACATGGATGACCAGGAGCACCACCGCCAGCAGGGCAAGGTTGCGATGCACCGCCTGGACGGCGAACCGCGGCCAGGCCCCGGGGTGCCACCCCCCCTGGATGGCGATCCCCAGGACGAGATTGGCCGTGAGCACCGCCAGCAGCACCAGCCCGCTGCCGCGGGCCAGGTACCAGAGCGTCATCGGTCCACCGAGGGCTGCGGCCATCCTCAGCGACCAGCCTGGCCGGCCAGGGGTACGAGCTCCTCACCCTGGGAGGGCCAGCCGCCGCAATGGACGACCCGACCATCCGCGGACACCAGCCGGGCAGCGGCGCGAAACCGGGCCAGGAGAGCCTCAGCGAACTCACCTCCGACCAGGGCTGCGGTGGACAGGGCATTGGCCCGCAGGCAGCTGTCGGCGACCACGGTGGCCGTCTGCCAGCGACCTCGGGCCGGACGCCCGGTGCGGGGATCGATCAGATGGTGCATGGACATCCCCTGACGGAGCCAGCGCCGGACTGCGGTCGAGGAGGTCGCCAGGCCGCGGGCGAAAAGGCTGACCGTCTGCCCCGGCTCGTCCTCGCCCCCCAGATGGTCGTCGGCGATCCGGACCGTCCAGCCACCGGCAGGCACCGGGCCCGAGGTGGCGATGTCCCCTCCCAGGCTCACCAGGCAGGCGGCTCCCGCGGCCGCCCCGGCCAGCGTGGCGGCGCGATCTGCGGCCCAGGCCTTGGCCGTCGCACCAAGGTCCAGCAGCAGGCCGTGGGGGCGGGTGAGGACCTGACCCTCGAGCTGTACCCGGTGCCAACCGGGAGCCGGCCCTGAGGGAGCGACAGGTGCGCTGGCGCGCTCCTGGAGCTGGGAGAAGTCGCGGTCGTACCCCGCTGCCAGGAGCGCGGCGCCAACGGTGGGGTCGAAAAGACCGCCGGTCTCTCGCGACCAGTGGAGGGCATCGGCCAGCAAGCCGGCCAGCTCGTGGCTCACCCGGATCCTGGGCCGGGGATCCGAGTTGACCCGGGAGAGTTCGGAGCCCGGTTTGAACCGGCTGGCCAGGTCGTCCACCCGGGCGATCACCCGGTCTGTCTCCGTCAACGCCGGAGCCAGCTGGTGCCCGTCGGCCACCAGGACCCGTGCCGTGGTGCCGAGCGCGGGCCGCCAGGCACCTGCGACACCGGGGATGTTGTCCAGACGGGCCCAACCCCCGTCCACTCAGGACCCGCCGGAGGTGACCACCGGCGGAGCGGTCGCCGGAGCAGGGGCGACGCCGCCACCGGAGGTCGCTCCCCCACTTGGAGAGCCGGATGTCGCCCCTCCGGCGGAGGAGCCGGACACCGGCGTGGACGCCGCAGAGCTGGTGACGTGGGCGCTTCGGCCCGGCATGGCGTTGGCCACGGCGGCCGCCACCGCCGCGGTACCGGCCATGGCCGCCAGGGTGAGCCACACGGTGGCCCGCCTCACCAGGGATTCGCCCCGGGTCCTCTCGCGCTGGGTGAAGG
>JAKBTP010000231.1:3062-6344 GCA_021844355.1 bacterium
CGGCCCGGCATGGCGTTGGCCACGGCGGCCGCCACCGCCGCGGTACCGGCCATGGCCGCCAGGGTGAGCCACACGGTGGCCCGCCTCACCAGGGATTCGCCCCGGGTCCTCTCGCGCTGGGTGAAGGGAGGTGTGTACGCCATGGGGCGATGGTGCCATTAAAGTCTGGGATTCGATCCCAGAGAACGCTGGGAGTACCCTGGTACCGCGTAACGCAAGCCAGTTGCGCAACCGGCTTGCCTTATGTATGATGTGGCCATGGGCAGACGGCCAAAGATCGCGGGAGCGGTTCAGGAGCTGATGGCGGCGCGGGGCCGGCACACCTGGACGCTGGAGGAACTCCGTCAGGCTCTGGCCGCCAAGGGAATCCGCGCAGACTTCTCTTCGGTGTTCCGGGCCGCCGCCCGACTGGAGACCGAAGGAGCTCTGCGCCGGGTGGAGTTGGACGACGGCCGCACCCATGTCGAGATCCAGGACGAGCACCATGACCACTTCCGGTGCGAGCTGTGTGGCGAGGTCCTGGCCGTTCCCTGTGAGGCCTCCGGGGCGGCCATGCGAGCCCTGGAGGACGCCACCGGCCTGGAGATACATGACCATCACCTGGTCCTGACCGGTATCTGCCAGGGCTGTCGAGGCGGGTCTTCAGTGCAGCTGGTGCCGAGCGCGGCGGGTGCGGCTTCGTGATCGGGGCGGTGGTCAACCTATGGGACCCGGTGCATGTCACCGGGCTGGCGATCTTCGTGACCGCGCTCATCCTGGGCATGGTGCATGGGATCACTCCGGACGAGCACACCTGGCCGATCACCTTCAGCTACGCCATCGGCAGCTACTCCACCAAGCGGGGCTTCCGATCGGGCCTGATCTTCTCGCTGGCCTTCACCCTCCAGCGGGCCATCGCCGCCGAGCTCGCCTACCTGGGCTTCACCCGGATCCTCACCCTGGCGGGCGCGGACTACGCGATCTACGTGGTGGTGGGGATACTCATGGCCTGGGCCGGCCTGATGATCGCCAGGCGGAGCCGGCTCCCGTTTCACTTCCACCTGCACATCCCCTGGCTGCAGAAGGACGCCGCCCTGGTGCACTCAGGGCAGGAGTTCCCCACCCCCGGCTGGGTGCAGGACCCGCGGCCCTGGATGCCCGCCGTCCACGGCTTCGTGGCCGGATGGGGCTTCGGTGCCTTCGCCATCATCATCTATACGGTGCTGGCTCCGGCGATGCCCTCACCCTTACTGGGGTGGGTGCCGGGGGCACTCTTCGGGATCGGGACCACCATCGTCCAGGTGCTGGCCGGCGCCGCCTTCGGCCGTTACGCCTCCCGCCGGGGACTTCCTCCAGAGGCCGTCCGGCACGTGGCCCTCACCGTCGCGGGACGGACGCTGACCTGGGGAGGGCTGGCCTTCATCGTGGGGGGGGTGTTCGGCCTGACCTTTCCCCAGATCGCCAACCTCAGCTTCGCCACCGGCGTCCAGGTCCACAACCTGGATCAGATCGGCATGCCGCTCTTCCTGGTGGTGTTCGCCGTGGTCGGGGTGGGCCTCACGTCCCTGATCCGGGAGACCAGGTCCTGGTCACGGAGGCAGGCGGCTCAGGTGGCCTCCGCCTCTCATCCAGCCTGACGGCCCGGCGCGGTCTACCCCTGTCACCCAGCGGGGCTGACCCGCAATCCGACCGCCGGGTCCGACTCGCCGGCCGCCAGCTCCTGCGTCAGCGGGCGTTGGACGGGGATTCGCACCTCGAATGTCGCCCCCCCTCCCTCGGTCGGCCGGTACTGCACGGTGCCCTGGTGGGCGGTCACAATGGCGCTCACGATCGAGAGGCCGAGTCCGGTGCCCCCGGTCGCCCGCCCTCTGGAGCGATCGCCTCGATAGAAGCGCTCGAAGACGCGCGCCGCCAGCTCGTCCGGAATCCCCGGACCGTGGTCAAGCACCTCCACCAGTCCCTGGTCTCCCTCCAGCCGGGCGCCGATCTCCACCGCGGTCCCCTCCGGGGTGTGGACCACGGCGTTGCGCACCAGGTTGGTGACCACCTGCCGGAGCCGCGCCTCGTCCCCCTGTACGATCACCGGCGACTCCGCGTCAACCCGAATCCGGTGGCGGCGGTCGGCCGCGGACTGGTCCGCGGCGGCGTCCACCGCCAGCTCGGCCAGGTCGACCGGCTTGCGATCCAGGGGCCGCCCCCGATCCAGGCGGGCGAGCAGAAGCAGGTCGTCCACTAGAAGTCCCATCCGCGTGGCCTCGCTCTCGATCCGGCTCATCGCCTTGTCCAGGTCGTCGGGGTTGGAGCGAGCCCCGCGCCGGAACAGCTCGGCGTAGCCGCGAATCGAGCTTAGGGGGGTACGCAGCTCGTGGGAGGCATCCGCGGCGAACTGCCGCAGACGGGCCTCGGAAGCCTGGCGCTCAGCGAAGGCGCTCTCGATCTGGGCCAGCATCTCGTTGAGGCTGATGGCGAGTTGGCCGATCTCAGTCCGTTCGTCCACCCCCTGGACACGCTGGCTGAGATCGCCCCCGGCGATCTTCCGCGCCGTGTCCCGGATCTGCCTCAGCGGGCGGAGGCCGAGGTCAACAAGCCACCAAGCCGCCAGGCCCAGCGCCACCAGGACCACCGCCCCCACGAGTATCTCAAGGGTCTGGAGCTGGCTCAAGGTGGCCTCCACCGAGGTGAGGGGCATGGCCACCACGAATGGCTCGGCCGGCCCGCCGGCGACCTGGACGCCGATCAGCAGCCCACGGAACGTGACCCCGTCACGGTTTCCCCGCGCCGTGAAGAAGTAGGGGGCCGGGGGTATGTTGCCCGCGGTGACCGAGGCCGGCAGGACCGGCCGGGGGGTGGTCTGCGCCGAGCCCCAGACCACCCCCTCCTGGCTCCCCCCGGGTCCAATGAAGGCGGCGTAGCTACCCTCCGGGAGAGCGGTGCTGGTGGGGCAGTCGTTGTGGGTTACCTGGGAGATCACGCAGGCTCTGGCCGAGTCCACGGACTGCAGGAGGGCCTGCTCCAGCCGATTCCAGAGGGATGACTGAAGCGCCAGATAGGTGACGGCGTCGGTGGCGACCATGCCTGCCGCCACCAGGGCGATCAGGGCCAGGAGGAGCCGTACCCGGAGGGTCATGGTCAGCCCCGGGGCAGCCGCAGAACGTACCCCATGCCCCTCACGGTGTGGATGAGCGGCGGATCGAAGGCGTCCACCTTCTTGCGCAGGTAGCTGATGTAGGTCTCCAGGATCCCGGCGTCGCCGCCGAAGTCATAACTCCACACGTGGTCGAGGATCTGGGCCCTTGTCAGCAC
>JAKBTP010000023.1 GCA_021844355.1 bacterium
CAGAGGCTGAACCCGGAACTGGTCTCGGAGCTGGTGGAGACAACCTCCCGGCTGGCGTTGGCCACCGGAACCCTGGGGCTGATCAACGTCCAGTACGTGATCCACCGGGGCCGGATCCTGGTGATCGAGGTGAACCCCCGCTCCAGCCGCACCGTCCCCTTCCTCAGCAAGGTGACCGGGGTCCCGATGGTGGAGGCCGCGGTGCGGGCGATGCTGGGGGAGACCCTGGCGGAGCAGGGCCTGAGCCCGGGGCTCTCCCCGGTACCGCCGCTGGTGGCGGTGAAGGCCCCGGTCTTCTCCTCGCGCAAGCTGGACCTGGTGGACACGGTCCTGGGCCCGGAGATGAGCTCCACCGGCGAGGTCATCGGGGTCGACCGCGACCTGCCCGCGGCGCTGGGCAAGGCCTTCCTGGCCGCCCTCGGCTCGGTGCCGCGCTCGGGCGGGGCGCTGGTCAGCATCGCCGACCAGGACAAGCCGGAAGGGCTGGCGGTGGCGGCCCGGCTGGCGGAGCTGGGCTTCCGCCTCTACGCCACTCCCGGCACGGCGGCGGCGCTGCGGGCCGCCGGGGTGTCGGTCCACGAGGTGGCCAAGCTTCACCAGGGCCGGCCCGACGTCATCGACATCACCGTGGGTGGCCAGGTTCAGCTGGTCATCAACACCATCTCCCGGGTCGCCACCGACGAGATGGATGGCGAGGAGGCCGGGGGACGGCCGGTCCGAGACGGGTTCCGGATCCGTCAGGCGGCGGTCCAGCGGGGCATACCCTGCCTCACCTCCCTGGACACCGCGGCGGCTCTGGTCCAGGCTCTGGAGGTCTGGCAGGCAGGGCTCCCCGGCCGCTCCGCCACCATCACCGAGCACCGCGACCGCCGGGTCGCGTCGGCCTCCAGTTGAGCCCCGTCCAGCTCCCGGAGAACGACCTGAGCCGGGCTCGCGACGAGGCCGCCACCTGCCTTGGCGTGGAAGAGCTGGGACCGGGCCTCCACCTGCTGACCCTGGAGGCGCCGGCGGCGACCTCGGCCGCCCTGCCGGGAGAGTTCGCCCAGCTCCAGGTGGAGCCTGGACCGCTGCTCCGGCGGCCGTTCTCCTTCTCCGGAGTGGATCCCAACCGGGGAACCGTCTCCTTCTACCTGCGGGTGTACGGCGAGGGGACGCGCAAGCTGGCGCATCTCTCCCCGGGATCCACGGTGAGACTGTTGGGCCCACTCGGGAGGGGCTTCTCCCTGCCGGAGACCAGCGGGACCTCCTTGCTGGTCGCGGGCGGGGTGGGGGCGGCTCCCTTCCCCCACCTCGCGACCCAGCTGCTGGCGCGAGGGGAGCGCGTCCGCTGGCTCAACGGGGCCGCCAGCTCCGACCAGCTGCTCCCAACCCGCCTCATGCCGGGCGGCCTGGCGCCCTCGGTGCAGGTCACCGATGACGGCAGCTCGGGACGCCAAGGGCTGGTGACGGACGCCCTGGCCGAGCTGCTGGGTGGGGTGGACCGCGTCTATGCCTGCGGACCCAATCCCATGCTCCAGGCGGTGTCCCAGATGGCGGCCCGCCTGCGGCCGGAGGCGCTGGTGGAGGTGTCGATCGAGGCCCCCATGGGGTGCGGCTTCGGGACCTGTCTCGGCTGCTCCATCCCCCTCCTGCTCCAGGGGGCTCCGATCCACGGGCTTTGCTGCCGCCAAGGGCCGGTCCTGGCAGCCGACCAGGTCGACTGGGAGGGGCTGCGCCGGCAGCCCGCCCACCTGGAGTAGGGCGGTGGGTGGCGAGGTGGTTATCGGCCGGGGCCTCACGCTCGACAACCCGGTGGGCGCCGCGTCCGGAACCTTCGGCTATGGCTTCGAGGCGGAGCGCATGGGCAACCTGGCGGGGCTGGGGGCGGTCTTCACCAAGGGCACAACCGTCGATCCGCGCCCCGGCAACGCGCCTCCCCGGATCGCCGAGGTCCCCGGGGGGATGCTCAACTCGATCGGGCTGCAGAACCCCGGTGTCGAGGTGGTCGCCAGCGAGTACGCGCCGCGCTGGCGTGGGTGGGCGCCGAGGGTGATCGTCAACGTGGCCGGAGCGACGATCGAAGACTACGTGCGGGTTTGCCAGCGGCTGGACCCTGTGCCCGAGGTGGCGGCGGTGGAGCTAAACATCTCGTGCCCCAACATCGCTCACGGCCTCGACCTCGGGGTGGATCCCCGCGCCGCGGCCGCCTGCACCAGGGCCGTCCGCGCGGTCACCGGCAAGGCGCTGATCGTGAAGCTGACTCCCAACGTGACTGACATCGCCGAGATTGGGCGCGCGGTCCAGGATGGCGGGGCCGACGCGGTGTCGGCGGTGAACACCTATCTCGGGCTGAAGTGGTCCAGCAATCGCGGGCGGCCGGTCCTCCCGGGGGCGGGCATGGCGGGTTTGAGCGGGCCCGCCATCAAGCCTCTGGCCATGGCCGCGGTGGCCCGGCTCGTGGCTGCCCTCAGCATCCCGGTGATCGGGATCGGGGGCATTGCCAGCGCCGAGGACGCCCGAGAGTTCCTCGAACTGGGAGCGCGGGCGGTCCAGATCGGGACGGCCAATTTCTACCGCCCGGGGATCGCCGCCGCATGTGCGGCCGAGCTCCAAAACGGCCGAGGGGCTGCCTGAGGCCACCTCCAGGCGGCCGAGCCGGCCAACTGCCCGGGGACGGCAGCGGCAGGCGGGGCACCGGTTCGGTCAGCCAGCCGACACGCGCTCCAGCCGGGGCCTTAGCCCCGCACCTATCTCGGACAGGTCGACGACCCCGGCCGTCTGGGGCGGGCGCCAGCACCGTCGGTTGGCGGTTGGTCGCACCTCCCGGCTGACCTCTCATGCCCCGCCCGTGCGCCACGTCCGGCCACGGGCCGGGCATGGAGGAGTGGAATCGGGCGGCTCGCCAGGGAACGCGGGAGTGAGCCGGCGACCCCGACCTTAGTTGTTTTCAGCCGGCGCCCAGGCCCCCCAGGGCGGCGAGGACACGCTCCACCTCCTCGAGCGTGTTGTAGTGGAGGAAGCCGACCCGGACCGCGCCGGCGGGAAGCCCGAGCCGCTCCATCATCCTGGTGGCGCGAAAGTGCCCGGCCGTGACGGCGATGCCGTCCGCGGCCAACGCGGCGGCCCACTCGCTGGGGGCCTTCGAACGCGCCCCGATGGCGAAGGTGGCAGTCCTACCGTTCATCGTGCCCAGTCCGTACAGCTCCCAGGCTGGAGGCAGACCCTCCAGGAAGGCCGTGCCGAGGCGGGCCTCCTGTTCCCTGATCCATGGCCATCCGAGCGACTGTATGTACTCCACGGCAGCAACAAGTCCGGCCAGAGACTCTCCCGGGAGGGTCCCCGGCTCCAACAGCTGGGCCGGGCTTTGGGGCGCGCTGGCGCGCACATGGAGGGGCAGCCACCCTTCCAGGAGACCCTGCTTGGCATAGAACACGCCGAGGTGAGGGCCGAAGAACTTGTACGGGGAGCAGATGGCGACGTCGGCCTCGACGGCCGTCACGTCGATCGGTCCGTGGGGGGCGAAGTGGGTGGCGTCAACCCAGGACAGGGCTCCGGCCGCGTGCGCCATCGCCGAGATCTGGGCCACATCGGTCATTGTTCCCGTCGCGTTGCAGGCCCACGGGAAGGCCACGACCCGGGTCCTCTCCCCAATCGCTGCCGCCAGCCCGTCCATGTCCAGCGTGGTGTCGTCGCGCGCGTCGACCATCACCACCTTGGCGCCCACGTCTTTCGCCCCCTCCAACCAGGGGTCGATGTTGGAGTCGTGGTCAAGGCGGGTGACGACTATCTCGTCGCCGGGCCGGAGCGAGCGCACTGCCGCTCTCGAAAGTAAAAGGTTGACCGTGGAGGCGTTCTGGCCGAAGCCGACCTCCTCCGGGCGGCAGCCGAGAAAGCCGGCCATGGCGTCGCGGGCGCGACCGATCAGGGAGTCGGTGCTGACGCTGGCGGAGAACAACCCTCCGGAGTTCGCGTTGTCGGCCTCCAGGTAGCGGACCATGGCCCGGATCACCGGGACGGGCACCTGGCTCCCAGCGGGCCCGTCCATACGAGCCTCTCCGGAACGCAGAGCGGGGAATTGGTCGCGCACCCAAGTTTCGCGGGCTGAGCCTGCGGTCATGCCGCCAGCCTCCGCGCCGTCTCCAGGATCAGATCGCCCGCGCGGCGGAGCGCCGCCGTCTCGACCCGGTCGGCGGTGTCTGCCGGGGAGTGGTAGCCGTGGGCCCCCGTGGCCACGCCCAGGGCGGGAACCCCGACCGCGGCGTAGCGCCTGTTGTCGGAGGCCACGTTGCCCGAGACCAGTGGGGTCCCGAGGACTCGACCGGCGCCGTCAATGGCGTCCACCAGCTCCTCGCTGCCAGGCCCGACCTCGATCACCGCGGCCTCGCGGTACCGGGCGGTCATGTCAAGGTTGACGACCAGGGGCGGCGTCGCCGCCGCCACCTCCTGGGCATGCGCGAGCGACCCGAGGGCGCCGTACTCCTCCGCATCCAGCAGGGCGAAGGCGACCGGGCGCCTCCCGCGCCTCGGGGAGGACGCCAGCACCCGTGCCAGCTCGAGCACCAGCGCCGCCCCGCTGGCGTTGTCGCCTGCGCCGGGCAGGCGTACTCCTGGATCATCCCCAACCCCGTCGAAATGAGCGGTGAACAGCAGCGGCCTCAAGGCGTCGTCGCCGGGCAGGGCGGCGACGACATTCGTGCCCTGACTGGGCACCCGCTCCCGGGAGATGGTGACTCTGATTTGGCGCCCGTGAAGGCCCCGGATCAGTTCGGCAGGCATCTCTATCAGGGGCAGATCCAGCCAGGGGGCGGAGGTGGGCTGCTTGGCGAAGTAGCCGTCGGGCCCGAGCGGGCGGGGCAATAGGACCCCGGCCGCACCCCGCGCCAATCCCTCGGAGACGAGTCTTGCGAGGTCGCGCGGACCCTCGATTGCGGCTATCCAGTTTCCCGTCGCGGCCACCTCGGTTCCAGGGACGACCGTGCCGGCCCTCCCGGGGCTGGGTGCTGACCTGACATGTTCCACGAAGTCGCGCCGGTAGGCCAGCTGGCGGTCGGCGCGCCCAGCTTGATCGAGGACCGCGACCTGCGGGGGCCCGGCCAGCCGGACCAGCCCGGGCCCTTCGAAAGGCCGCCGGCTGGGGGCCATCCCCATGGCCCCCAGCCGACCCGCCAGCCAGTCGACCGTGCGCTCATGCCCGACGCACCCCACCCCGCGCCCCTGGAAGTCTGCGCCGGCCAGGCGTCCGATATCACGCCTCACGCGGCGCGGGTCCACGGGGTCAACCGCCGCAGCACGAGCCGCTCGGGGCTCCGCAGCACGAGTCGCCGGCGTCAGCGGCGCTTTCCCCGCAGCAGCCCCCGATGGGGCGCTGGTCGTTGGCGGTCGCGGGGGCCTCGCCGCAGCAACCCCCGTCCTGGATCCGCGGAGCGGGCCGATCGCTGACGAAGCCGCCCTGCTCAGTCTTGGTCGCCGGACTTGTCATGGTCATCCTCCGGTGCGTGGATACATCGATGGAGAACGATACACGACTCATCGATCTGTGTCAACATGACTTCATGAAACGCGCCCCCGCAACGGACTCCCAAACCGTCGCTCTGCGAGCCCTGGCTGAACCCAGCCGTCTGGCGATCGTGCGGCAGCTGGCTCGGGACGGTCAGGTCTGCGCCTGTGACCTTGACGCCTGCTGCTCGGTCGGCCAGCCGACCGTCTCCCACCACCTGAAGGTGCTGCGGGAAGCCGGCCTCATTCGCGGCCAGAAGGAGGGGAGGTGGGTTTGGTACGAGCTGGACCCCACCGGGCTGGAGCTCATCCGGGACCTGGTGGACGAACTGATGAAGGCGGCCCTCGGTGGTCCTGAAGAGGTCGGGCACCGCTCTCACGAAGCGGAGAGGCAAAGCGCGTACCTCTAGGACATGCGGTGGTGACCTGAACCTGGACGGCATGGTCAACGGCCCACGACGCCCTTCTTGGCCCACTGGTTCTCCGCTCCAACATGGGAGGTGCTGCGCTGTGCTCCACTTCGTACCCCGGCGGGGCTCAGACCCGCCGGCTGATTCCCGTTTCCGGGAAGCGTCACTCTAGTCATCTGCGGCGTAAGCAGGTGCATGGGGGATGGTCTGAGGCGGGTGCAACCCTTGGGATCCGCGAGCTGGCCCACGGCACCAGCGCCGTCGCCGAGCAGGTCGCCCCAGCTGG
>JAKBTP010000009.1:0-2769 GCA_021844355.1 bacterium
AGCCAGAACATCTGGGACCGGGTCGAGAGGGGGAACCCCAGCCCCGGCACCACGGGCGAGCCGTGCAGCCACGCTCCACTCGGGGTGGCGGAGACCATGTTCCCCTCCCGGTCCACCACATCCAGGTGGCAGGTGTCCTTGCCCAGCGGGTCCGGCGGCAGCCCTGCGGCTGCGTCCAGCGCCGCGGTGCGATCTCGGAGGGCGCGGCTGGGAAGTTGTGGCTCCCGGCCGCCCGGGCTTCCCGGGCGGACCTCCATTGACGCCTGGTCCTGGACCAGGCGGCGCCGCTCGGCGGCGTAGGCGGGGCTGAGCAGAGCCTCCAGCGGCACCTCCACGAAGCGGGGGTCACCGTAGTGGGCCTCACGATCGGCGAAGGCGAGCTTGGCACATTCCACCACCAGGTGGACGAATTCCGCCGAGTCCGGAGCCAGGGAGGTCAGGTCGAAGCCCTCGAGGAGGCGGAGCTGCTGAAGGAACACCGGCCCCTGGCCCCACGAGCTGGTCTTGTGGACCCGCACTCCGTGGTAGTCGATGAAGAGCGGGCTCTCGAACGATGCGCGCCACCCGGCGAGATCGTCGCCTCGGAGAAACCCCGGATGGGGGGTGCCGGTCTCGTCCCACACCTCGGCCGAGGAGAGGTAGCGATCCACCGCCTCGGCCACCGGCCCCTCGTAGAAGGCACGGCGGGCCGCCTCGATCTGCAGCTCGCGCCGGGAGCCCGCGCTCTCGCCAGCCGCCAGCACCATCTCGTAGGTGGCGGCCAGCTGCGGGTTGCGGAAGCTGCTCCCCACCTCAGGAGCGCGGCCCCGGGAGAGGAACACCTCGCCCGAGCTCGGCCACAGCTCGGTGAACCGGGGCTCGCAGTTCTTGATCGAGAGGTGAACCCCGGGCAGCACCGGAACCCCGTGGCCGGCGTAGTGGATCACCGGCTCCATCACCTGGCGCAGGGGAAGGCGTCCGTACCGCTGCAGTAACAGCATCCAGGCGCCGAAGGCGCCGGGGATGTTGGCGGCCAAGAGCCCGGTGCCGGGGATGAGATCCAGGCCGAGGGAGCGGAACCCCTCGATGGTGGCGCGCTCGGGGGCCGGCCCCTGGCCGTCTACCACCACCACCGACTGCTCCCGGGAGTCGTAGAGGATGATCGGCACCTCGCCGCCCGGTCCGTTCAGGTGCGGCTCAACCACCTGAAGCACCAGCCCGGTCGCCACGGCGGCGTCGAAGGCGTTGCCCCCGTGCTCCAGCATCGCCATGCCCGCCGCCGCCGCCAGCCAATCGGAGGCGGCCACCATGCCGAAGCTCCCGACCAGCTGGGGACGGGTTGGTGAGTTCATGGACGGGACACCTCCAGTGCAAGTTGCTCCTCGACGCGATGGCAGCGGGCCATGTGGCCTTGCCGGGTGATCCAAGTTTCCCCCGGGGACTCCCTCCGGCAGCGTTCGTCGGCCAGAGGGCATCGCGGGTGCAGGCTGCAGCCCGACGGCGGCTCGGTGGTGCTCGGCGGTTCACCGGGCAGCACCGAGCGGGTGCGGGAGCGCTGCCGGACCGGATCAGCCAGCGGAGCCGCCGCCAGCAGCGAGCGGGTGTAGGGGTGGCGGGCGTCGTCGAAGAGCTGGTCCCGGGAGGCCACCTCGACGATCTCCCCCAGGTACATCACCGCCACCCGATCGCAGAGGAACTCGGCCACCGACAGGTCGTGGGTGATGAAGAGGCAGGAGAAGCCCATCGATCTCTGCAGGTCGGCGAGCAGGTTGAGGATCCCGGCCCTCACCGAGACGTCGAGGGCCGAAACCGGTTCGTCGGCGATGAGCAGCCGCGGCTCGAGGACCAGGGCTCGGGCCAGCCCCACCCGCTGGCGCTGGCCCCCCGAGAGTTCGTGGGGGAAGCGGTCCAGGACTCCTGCCGAGAGACCCACCCGCTCCACGGTCCGGGAGACCATGAGCCTGACCTCTTCCCGGGACGGGTGGCCGTGGGCGCGCAAGGGCTCGGCCACGATCTGGGCGACGGTCATGCGCGGGTCCAGCGACGAGTACGGATCCTGGAACACCATCTGCATCTGGCTGCGGATCGGCCGCAGCGCCCGAGCCGGCATGGTGGTTATGTCCCTGCCGTCGAAGGTGATCCGTCCCGCCGTCGGGGTGAGCAACCGGACCACGCACTTGCCCACGGTGGTCTTGCCGGAGCCGGTCTCCCCCACCAGACCGAGTATCTCCCCAGGGCCGATCTCCAGGCTGACGTCGCGCACCGCCTGCACCCGGTGTCCCCCGGAGCTGCGCGGCGCCCGGAACTCCATGCGGAGTCGCTCCACCTCCAGCACGTGAGAGCTCACGACGACGTCCCCGGGAGTGGCTCGGGATTGAAGCAGGCGACTCGGTGGTCGGGGCCCATCTCCTCGAGCACCGGGGCGGCCTTGTGGCACTGCTCGAGGCTCCGTGGGCATCGCGGAGCGAAGGCGCAGGCATCGAGGGGGGCCCGCAGCACCGGGACCAGTCCCGGGATCTCGGCGAGGCGCTCGGCGCCCCCCCCGGTCCGGCGGCCGCCGTGCGGGAGGGCTCTGAGCAGACCCGCTGTGTACGGGTGGCGGGGGGCGGCGTACAGCCGATGGACCTCGGCGTCCTCGACCTTCGCCCCGGCGTACATCACCACCACGCGATCGGCCAGGTCGGCCACCACTCCGAGGTCGTGGGTGATGAGGAGGATGGACATCCCAAGCCGCTTCTGCAGGTCTCGGACGATGTCCAGGATCTGAGCCTGGGTGGTCACATCCAGCGC
>JAKBTP010000009.1:2869-6112 GCA_021844355.1 bacterium
CCAAGGGTCGTTGTAGAGGTAGGTCTGGGCGGTGGCCAGCATGTTGCCCCATGAGGGGGTTGGCGGCTGCACGCCGAGTCCGAGGAACGAAAGCAGGGCGGACCCCAGTATCGCGGCCGGGATCGAGACCGAGGCCTGGACCAGAAGCGGACTCAGCATGTTGGGGAAGAGGTGGCGGAAAAGGATCACCCGATCCCGCACCCCGGTGACGATCGCCGCCTGCACGAAGTCCTGCTCCCTAAGGGCCATCGCCTCGGCCCTGGCGATCCGGATCGAGCCGGGGAGTTGGGCCAGGCCCAGGGCGATGATCACGTTCTGCAGCGAGGGCTTGAAGATGGCGGCCAACCCCACGGCGATGAGCAGGAACGGGAAGGCCAGGACCACGTCGGCGATGCGCATGGCCACCATGTCCGCGGCCCCCCGGTAGTACCCCGAGGCGATCCCGATCGGGACCGCCAGGACCATGGCCAGCAGGGTTGCCAGCACGCCAACCTCCAGCGTCGACTGGGAGCCGTAGATGAGGCGCGAGAGCTCGTCCCGTCCCAGCTGGTCGGTGCCCAGGAGGTGCCCAGCCACCCCCGGAGGTGCCAGGACGTGGGTGAACTGGCTGGCCACGGGGGACTCCGGTGCGAGCAGCGGGGCGAACACCGCCACCGCGACCACCACCACCACCCCCGCCAGACCCAGGACCGCGGGCGGGCGCCGCCGGAAGCGGCGCCACCACCCCTGTCGGGACGGCGCCGTGATCGCCGTCGCTGGGTCGGCACCGGGCGCGGTGGCGACGCTCATCCCGGCTCCCCCGCCAGTCGCACCTTGGGGCTCAAGATCATGTACACGAAGTCCATGAGGAGGTTGATGAGTATCACCAGCGCGGCGGTCAGGAGGGCCACCGCCTGGATGGTGGGGTAGTCCCGCTGGAACACCGCGTTGATGGTCAGCTGGCCGATCCCCGGCAGGCCGAACACCTCCTCCGTGACGGCGACCCCCGAGAGCAGTATCCCGAACTGCAGGCCGATCACCGTCGCCACCGTGACCAGGCTGTTGCGCAGGGCGTGCTTGAGCACCACCACCCACTCCGACAGCCCCTTGGCGCGCGCGGTGCGCACGTAGTCGGCCCGCATCGTCTCCAGCAGTCCGGAGCGCGTCTGACGCATCAGCACGGCGGCGACCCCGGTGCCCAATACGAAGGCCGGCATCAGCATGTGGGTGAGGTTCTGGCCCGGGCTGACGCTGAAGGAGACGAAGCCCGTGGCGGGCAGCAGGGCGAAGTGCACCGAGAGCAGAAGGATCAGCATGATCGCGAACCAGAAGCTGGGGATCGACAGCCCGAAGAGGGCCAGAGCGTTGCTGGCGTAGTCGGCAGTCCTACCCCTTCTGATGGCCGCCAGGATCCCCGTGGGGATGCCGAGGAGCAGGGCTATGAGCATGGAGAGCACGGTCAGTTCGAAGGTGATCGGAAAGGCGTTCCCGATCTCGGTCGTCACCGGCATCCCGGTGACCGGAGAGGCGCCCAGGTGGCCGGTGATCACCTGCCCGACCCAGTCCACGTACTGGACCGGGAGGGGGTTGTCCAGCCCGTATTCGCGGTTGATGGCGGCCAGCGCCGCCGCGCTGAAGTTGGTGTTTCCGGTGAGGGCGGTGGCCGGGCTGCCCGGCACCGCCCTCACTCCCAGGAACACCACCATGGAGGCGATGACCAGGGTGAGCAGCGAGATCCCCAGTCGCCGGAGGAGGTACCCCCTCACCGGACCGTTGGCCCGGTGAGGGACGCCCTCGCGCTGCGACCACTGGGGACCCCGCCCGGGCTCACGACGCGGTCAGGCCCGCGGAACCGAGGTGGAGGAGCCCATCCGGAGTGAACGAGACCCCGACCACCGACTTCGGGTAGGCGATCTGGTTGGTGAGGTGGAAAAGGTAGATGATCCCGTTGTACTGCAGCATCGCCTTCTCGGCCTGGTAGTAGAGGGCCTTGCGGGTGGCGAGGTTGGTCGTCGCCTTGGCCCGGGCCAAGGGGCCGAGGACTGACTGCGGAGCCTGCCCCGAGTAGTCGAAGGCGCTCCCCTGGGTGTAGAAGGGCGTGGTGTTCTGGTCCGGGTCCACCCGGCCCGACCAGCCGATGTCGAAGAGTTGGTAGTTGCCCGCCTGGGCGTTGGCCAGCGCCGAGGTGAACTCGGTGGGCTGCACCGTGATGTTGAAGCCGGCGGCCTTGGCCTCCGAGGCCTCGATCTCCCCCTGCTGGACGTTGACGGTTCCCGTGGGCACCATCAGTGTCAGGTTGATAGGGGTGGGTACCCCCGACTCCTGGACCAGCTTCTTGGCCTCGGTGATGTTCGTGGCTGGGCAGTTCAGCTTGGTGTAGAAGACGCTGGCTGGACTGATGGGGCCACATCCGACCACGTTGCTGTTCTGGTAGGCGACGGAGTTGATCGTCTGCCGGTCCAGGGTGAGCGCCAGCGCCTCCCTCAGCAGCGGATGGGTCGCCAGCGGGTTGTTGGCCACCGCGGCGGGCTTCAACCAGCCGTTGCCATTGGTGATGTTGATGGTTATCCCCTCGTAGCCGTTGGATGTCAGCTGGGAGGTGACGTAGGAGCTGTTGGTGGTCAGCAGCTTGTAGTCGTTGGCGGCCAGGCAACCGGGGCCGGCGACATTGATCGCCCCCGACAGGAGGTCGGAGTAGCAGGTGGCCGGGTCGGTGATGGCCTCAAAGATGAGGGTCTGGATGTGCGGGGTGCCCCCGAAGAAGTAGTGGGAGCGGGTGAGGATCACCTCGTCCAGGGAAGGCCGTGACTTGAAGGCGAAGGGGCCCACGCAGACCGGGTCCTCGAAGAAGTTGGTGCCCTCGCGGGCCAGCGCCGTCGGCGACATCACGATCCCCGACCGCGCCGCCAGGATGCTGGTGAGTGGCGCGTCGGGCGCGGAGAGATGGAGCTGGACCGTCAGGCTGTTGACCACGGTGACGCTCGAGACCAGCTTGAGGTTGGCGGCCCGGGCTGAGGTCGGGAGCGTCTTGTCGCGCTCCAAGGAAGTCTGCACCGCCTGCGCGGTGAGGGGCGTGCCGTCGTTGAACTTGACACCCTTGCGCAGGTGGATGGTGTACAGAAGCCCGCCGTCGGACACGGTCGGAAGCGCCGACGCGAGCGAGGGGACCACCGCCATCTGGGAGTTGATCCCGTAGAGGCTGAGGCACATGTTGGCGAAGATGATCCGTCCCACCAGGGACCCCTCGGTCGAGGGATCCAGGGC
>JAKBTP010000030.1 GCA_021844355.1 bacterium
TGGACGACGACCTGCATGCGGTCCTGCGTGAGGTCAAGCGGGTCTTCCAAGTCCACTTCCCGGTGGTGCGCGACGACCAGACGGTGGAGCTGTACACCGGTTTCCGCGTGCACCACAACCTGGCACGGGGCCCCGCCAAGGGCGGGGTGCGCTATGAGCCGCACGCCGACCTCGAGGCCACCAAGGCCCAGGCGATGCTGATGAGCTGGAAGACGGCGGTGATGTCGCTGCCGTTCGGGGGCGCCGCGGGCGCCGTCCGGGTGGCGCCGGAGCAGCTCAGCTCCCGGGAGCTGGAGCGGCTCACGAGGCGCTTCACCACCGAGATCGCATTGCTCTTGGGGCCGGAGCGTGACATCCCCGCGCCCGACATCGGCACCAACCCCCAGGTCATGGCCTGGATGATGGACACGCTGTCGATGCACGCCGGTTTCTCGGTCACCGCCGCGGTCACCGGCAAACCGGTCGAGGCGGGTGGGTCGCTCGGCCGCATCGAGGCTCCCGGGCGGGGACTGGCCACCGTCTTGATGCACACGGTGCGCAACACTGGTCTCACCCTGGAGGGCGCCAGCGTGGCCGTGGAAGGATTCGGAGCGGTGGGCGCTACCTGCGCCCGGCTGCTCACGGCCGCGGGGTGCCGCGTGGTCGCCGTCTGCGACCACACCGGCGGTTGGCACAACGACAACGGGCTGGACATCGCCACCCTGGAGAAGCTCAAGGCGGAGGGTGCCCGGGCGCACGAGGGCGGAGTGCCGGGCGAGCCCATATCCCGCGAGGAGCTGCTGGCGCTGCCGGTCACGGTGCTGGTGCCCGCCTCGGTGGAGAGCGTCATCAACTCGGAGAACGCGGCGCGGGTGAGGGCGCGGATCGTGGCCGAGGGGGCCAACGGCCCGGTCACCCCCGCCGCCGAGGCGGTCCTCGCCGAGGATGGCACGGTGGTGATCCCGGACATCCTCGCCAACGCCGGCGGGGTGACCGTCTCGTACTTCGAGTGGGTCCAGGACCTGCAGGCGTTTTTCTGGGACGAGGCGGAGATCTCCACCCAGCTGGAGCGGGCCATGGTTCGCGCCAGCGAGCAGGTCTTCGCCTACTCTGCCCGGCACCACATCTCCCTGCGCCAGGCGGCCTACGCCATCGCCATCGGCAGGGTGGCCCGGGCCTCCTCGGCCCGCGGCATCTACCCCTGAGCGTCCTGGCGGATCAGCCCGCCAGCTGACGGGGCCGCGAGGGTGGCAGCACCCGCTCCGGCTGGTACTCGAAGCGGTATCCCGCCCCAATCACCACGTGGATGTAGCGGGGGCCGTCCTCCCGGGGCTGGATCTTGCGCCTGAGCCGGTAGAGGTGGGCGTCCAGGGACCGCACCTGGTAGGGGTCGCGCCGGCGCCAGACCTCGGCGATGAGCTGAGGCCGGGAGACCACCCGGCCGGCGTGGCGGGCCAGGGTCGTCAGGATCCCGAACTCGGTGGGGGTGAGGGCCACCTGGCGCTCGTCCCGGCGCACCTCGTGCCGCCCGAGGTCGATGGAGAGGCCGGGGAACTGCAGCCGCTCGGGGGCCGCGGCGGACCTGAGGAGCTTGGCCCGACGCAGGCGAGCGTTGATCCGGGCCACCAGCTCGCGCACCTCGAAGGGCTTGCGCAGGTAGTCGTCGGCCCCCACCTCCAGCCCCACGACCACGTCCTCTGACTCGTGGAGGCAGGAGACCATCATCACCGTGGAGCGGACGCCGGCGGCCCGCAGCCGCCGGCAGACCTCCACGCCGTTGAGGTCGGGGAGGACCAGGTCCAGGATGATCAGGTCCGGGTGGGCCTCACCGGCCAGCCGCAGCCCGGCGGTACCGGTGCCCGCGGTGGCCACCTCGTAGCCGTTCTCGGCCGCGATGACCTGCACCAGCTGCAGCATGGCGGGGTCGTCGTCGATCACCAGCAGCCGGGCGGTGTGCGCTCCCAGGCCGGGCGCCGGAGAGGGTGCGCTCCAGTCGCCGGTGGGGGCGGGCGCGGGTGCCTCGATCACGGGCCGATTGTGTTGCGAGACCCCCTGAACTACCCGTCCTGGAACGACAACGGGTGGGTAACAAGGTGCCCCACGGCTGTGACGGATGGCGAGCGCCGGGGCGCGGGACTACCATGAGGGCGAGACCGGATCAGGAGTGGAGATGAGGATTCGACGCCCGTCGGGGGGGCGGAGGAGCCGGCTGGCCACCTCGATGACGGCGGCCGGCGCGGTGCTGGTCCTGGCCGGGATCGGGGTGCTGGTGCCGCCGCTGCTGGGGGTCTGGCAGCGGGGCGGCCACGACCACCAGCTGCTGCAGAAGTGGCTGGGCAGCAAGGGGGCGATCACCAAGGTCCTCCCGTCCCAGGTGGTGGCGCCGGCGGGCTCCAGCAGCCCGGGGGCGGTGGCCGCCTGTGGCACCGGCTCGCCCTCAAGCGAGTACCTTCTGGTGTCCTTTCCCACCCTGCCCGGGATCGAGGGGGTGGCCGGCAACGGCAGCTGGGCCCTCCTGACCGAGCGCTCCGTGGTCCACTACTCCGCCTCCCCGGGCCCCGGACAGGAGGGCAACATGCTGATCGCCCTGCACCGGGAGCCCGACTTCGAGCCGCTGGGCAACCTCCGGGTCGGCGACCCCATCGTCATCACCAGCCGCGCCTGCACCAAATTCACCTACACCGTGACCCAGGTCTGGGTCGAGAGCCCCAACAAGGTGACCCAGCTGGGGCAGCTCAGCGGTGGCAAGTACCTAACCCTCGTCACCTGCACCCCACTCTGGGTCGACACCCAGCGGATCGTCATCCGGGCTGAGCTCACCTCCAGCGCACCCACCACATAGAGGGGGGGCGGTCCTCCCACACCACTAGATACGGCCTCTGGAGCCGGGGTCACCGTCGCGTGGTCTGGTATGCTGGGGCCCGGGTCGGCGAGCTTTTGGGTGGTGGCTCCGCACCCCCGGAGGAGGTGGTCGGGCTTGGACATCGAACTGGGAAGGGGCAAGCGGGCCCGCCGCGCCTACGGCTTCGACGAGGTGGCCCTGGTCCCCGGGAAGGTCACCATCAACCCGGACGAGATCGACATCTCCCTGCGCATCGGCGAGGTCGAGGTGCCGATCCCCATCCTGGCGGCGGCCATGGACGGCGTGGTGGACCCTAAGTTCGCCATCGCCATGGGCCGGCTGGGGGGTCTGGCGGTCCTCAACCTGGACGGCATCAACTGCCGCTACGACGACCCCTCGGCTGTCTACCAGGAGATCGCCGAGGCGCCTCGGGAGCGGGTCAACACGCTGCTCCAGGAGCGCTACCGGGAGCCGGTCCGGGACGACCTGATCCAGGCCCGCATCGCCGAGGTCAAGGCGGCCGGGGTGCTGTGCGCCGTCTCCACCACCCCGGCCGCGGCCGAGCACCGGCTGCCGCTGGTAACCGAGGCGGGGGCGGACGTCTACGTGGTCCAGGGAACCGTCCTCACCGCCCGGCACATCTCCAGCTCCTACCGGCAGCTGGACTTCTCCCAGCTGACCAGGGCTGCCAAGATGCCGGTGGTGGTGGGCAACTGCGTCGAGTACTACACGGCCCTGGAGCTGATGGCCACCGGGATAGACGGGATCCTGGTGGGGGTGGGCCCGGGGGCGGCCTGCACCACGAGGGGGGTCCTGGGGATCGGGGTTCCCCAGGTCACCGCCACCGCCGATGTGGCCCAGGCCCGCAACGACCACCGCCGCACCGGCGGCAAGCCGGTCACCGTGATCACCGACGGGGGGATGCGGGTCGGGGGCGACGTGACCAAGGCGCTGGCCTCGGGAGCCGACGCCGTCATGATCGGCTCGGTCTTCGCCTCCGCCGAGGAGGCCCCGGGGCGTGGGCACCACTGGGGGATGGCCACTCCGGACCCCAACCTTCCCCGGGGCACCCGGATCAGGGTGGGCACCAAGGCCACCCTTCAGGAGCTGCTTCTCGGGCCCGCCCGCGTGGACGACGGCAGCCAGAACCTGGTGGGGGCGATCAAGGCGGCGATGGGGGTCTGCGGCGCCCGCACCATCGAGGAGTTCCAGCAGACCGAGCTGGTCATCGCCCCGGCCATCCTCACCGAGGGCAAGCTCTTCCAGCAGGCGCAGCAGGTCGGGATGGCCCGGTGAGCGGCGGGGGGAGCGGCGGGTGAGCCTGGCAGCGGTCCGCGCCGGGAGCGCCGCCGCCCCCCCCACCGCCAGGCCGGAGACCGTCCTGGTGCTGGACTTCGGCTCCCAGTACAGCCAGCTGATCGCCCGCCGGATCCGGGAGCTGCGGGTGTACTGCGAGCTGGTCCCGGGCAACCTGCCGGCCGCCGAGGTGGCCGCCCGCGCTCCCCGCGGGCTGGTCCTGAGTGGCGGCCCGGCGAGCGTCTACGACCCGGAGGCGATCCACCCGGACCCCGGCATCTACGAGCTGGGGCTGCCCATCCTGGGCATCTGCTACGGGATGCAGCTTCTGGCCCATGACCTCGGGGGCAGGGTCAGCCCCGCCGGACGCCGGGAGTACGGGCCGGCCGCCATGGTGGTCGATCGGGGCGACGGGCTGTTCACCGGACTGCCCTCCGAGCTGCCGGTGTGGATGAGCCATGGAGACGTCATCGATGAGCTGCCTCCGGGGTACGAGGCGGTGGCCCACACCGCCAACAGCCCGGTGGCGGCCATGGCCGGACCGATGGGTCGGTTCGGGATCCAGTTCCATCCCGAGGTGGCGCACACCCCCCAGGGGTCGGAGATGTTGCGCAACTTCCTCTACGGGAGCTGCGGCTGCCGCGGGGACTGGGCTCCCGAGGGCTTCGTCCAGCGCGCGGTGGCCGAGATCCGCCGCCAGGTGGGGGAGGAGCGGGTGATCTGCGCCCTCTCCGGGGGGGTGGACTCCGCGGTGGCCGCCACCCTGGTGCACCGCGCGGTCGGAGACCAGCTCACCTGCGTCTTCGTCGACAACGGTCTGCTGCGCCGGGGGGAGGCGGACCGGGTCATCGACGTTTTGACCCGCAACATGCGGATGCGGATCGAGCGGGTCGAGGCCCAGGACCGCTTCCTGGCCGCCCTCGCCGGGGTGGTGGACCCCGAGGAGAAGCGGCGGGTGGTGGGGCGGGAGTTCATCTCCGCCTTCGAGGAGGAGACCGGGAGGCTGGGCGGGGCGACCTTCCTGGCCCAGGGCACCCTCTACCCGGACGTGATCGAGAGCACCGCACCGGACACCTTCGCCGCCCACAAGATCAAGACCCATCACAACGTGGGTGGCCTTCCCTCGGGCATGCGGCTGCGGCTGGTGGAGCCGCTCCGCTACCTCTTCAAGGACGAGGTCCGCCAGGTGGGTCAGAGCCTGGGGCTGCCGGACGACCTCATCCATCGCCAGCCCTTCCCCGGGCCGGGGCTGGCCATCCGGGTCATCGGGGAGGTGACCCGGGAACGGCTGGAGACGGTGCGCAACGCCGACTGGGTGGTCATCGACGAGATGAAAAGGTCGGGGTTGTATGGCAAGGTCTGGCAGAGCTTCGCCATCCTCACCCCGGTCAGCAGCGTCGGGGTGATGGGGGACTTCCGCACCTACGCCAACGTGGTGGCGGTGCGGATCGTGACCTCCGAGGACGGGATGACCGCTGACTGGGCCCGGGTCCCCTACGACGTCCTGGCGGACATCAGCCGGCGGATCGTCAACGAGGTCCCCAGCGTGAACCGGGTGGTCTACGACATCAGCAGCAAGCCGCCCTCCACCATCGAGTGGGAGTGAGCCGGAAGAGCGTCAGGGAGCGGGTCCTGGTCGTGGGCGGGGGCGGGCGGGAGCACGCCCTGGCCTGGTCCATGCGACGCAGCCCGGAGGTGGAGCTGGTGCTGGCCGCCCCCGGCAACCCCGGGACCGCCGAGGTGGCGGAGAACGTGGCGGTGGCGGCCACGGATGCCCGGTCGCTGGCGGAGCTGGCCCTGGCCCGCGGGGTGACCCTGGCGGTGCTCGGGCCGGACGCGGCGGTGGCCGCCGGGGTGGGGGATGCCCTGAGAGGCGCGGGGATCCCCTGCTTCGGGCCCACCGCCGCAGCGGGCCGGCTGGAGACCAGCAAGGTCTTCGCCAAGCGGCTGATGCGGCGCCTTGGGGTTCCCACCGC
>JAKBTP010000232.1 GCA_021844355.1 bacterium
CTAGAGCCCGGTGATGCGGATGCCGGTCTGGGCGTGGTGCAGCCGGTTCAGCCTGAGGAGCAGCGGGGTAAGGCCTTCCGCGTATCTGCAGGTGGCCAGCGGGCCCGACTCCACCGCCCGGAGCCCCTCGATTCGCTGCACCAAGTTCGCCACCTCCTTGCGCGCCTCGCGGTCGTCTCCGCCCACCAGCACGTCCTCATCCAGCCGCAGCCGCAGGTCCAGCAGCTGACCCGCCGCCACCGTTTGGAAGGCCCCCACCACCCGGGACCCGGGGCAGATCTCTGCCAACTCCTCGGCCGCGGACCCGGCCTCGGGGTGTACCGGCTCGGGCCGGCCCGAGGCGAACGACATCGGCACGGCCGTGGAGATGACGATCTTCCCGGCCAGCTCAGGAGCCAGTCCCAGGACCGTCGCCCGCATCGCTTCGTAGGGGAGGGCGACGACGACCAGCGCCCTTGCTGCGACCTCCTGGTTCCGGCCTCCCCCGACCTCAGTCGCGCTGCCATCCAGGAGTGAGTTCAGCCGGTGGGCGACCTCCCGGGCTCGCTCGGGGTCTCTGGAGCCCACCTGCACCTCCAGCCCGGCCGCCGCGAAGCGCAGCGCCAGGCCGGTCCCCAATGGGCCCGTTCCTCCGATGATGCCGATCGGCTCTCCCACCGCTGCTCCTCTGGCTCCGCGCCCGACCTCAGCGCACCTACGATATCGGCATGGACCAGCCGAGAGAGGAGCCGCTCGTCCTGGGCTCGGGGCATGAGCTGCTGCTCTCTCCGAGCGTCGAGCCGGGGGAAGGGACTCCTCGGCAACCGGCGGACGCCGAATCGGGGCGCCACTGCCAGCTCCTCCTGGTGCGAGAGGCCGGGCTGCCCGCGGCGCCGCCTCCCTGGATCGGATACCCGTCCTCCGACGCGCACTTCCGGGTGGTCGCCGAGGCCGGATGGGAGGAGGGCGGAGACGCCGTGGCCCTGCTGCTGGCTCCGCTCGTCAACACTCCGCCCGGAGAGCTCGAGGTGGGATGGCCGGACGGAGCTTTGACCGTGGCCCTTCCCTCGCCGTGGCAGCGGCGCCTCACCGCCACGGAGCCAGATCCCGCTTGAGCCTTCCCACGGTCGAACTGGCACCCCACCGGGGACCTGGCTTCCTGCAGGTGGTCGGCCAGGACCGCATGAAGCTGGCGCTGCTGCTGGCGGCGGTGGACCCGTTGATCGGCGGGGTCCTGATCCGGGGCGAGCGGGGCACCGCGAAGTCAACTCTGGCGCGCGCCCTGGCCGCGGTGCTGCCCCCCCGCGAGGTGGTGGTCGGATGCCGTTTCCACTGCCAGCCCTCTGCTGGTGACCTCTGCGAGCAGTGCCAGAGGCGGTCCCAAGGGGGGCGCACCTTGCCTCTGGAGATCGCCCCCACGGGGCTGGTGGAGCTGCCCCTGGGAGCCACCGAGGACCGGGTCGTCGGGTCCTTGGACCTGGAGTTCGCGCTCAACTCAGGCGAGGTGAGGTTTCAACCCGGCGTCCTCGCCGAGGCCAACGGCCAGGTCCTCTACGTGGACGAGGTCAACCTTCTGGACCACCACCTGGTCGACGTGCTCCTGGACGCCGCCGCCAGCGGGCGCAACGTCGTGGAGCGGGAGGGGGTCTCCGCCAGTCATCCCTCCCACTTCATCCTGATCGGAACCATGAACCCCGAGGAGGGGGAGCTGCGTCCCCAGCTGCTGGACCGCTTCGGGCTCTGCGTTGATGTCGTGGGACTCCGGGACCCCGAGCAGCGGGTCAGGGTGATGGAGTCCGAGCTCGGTCCGACCGGTTCCGCAAGCGGTGACGAGAGCTTGCGCCTCCAGCTGACGGAGGCGCGCCGCCGGCTCCCCGAGGTGGAGCTGCCCCGCAACCTGGTCCGGGCCGCCGCCAGGATGGCCGTGGACCAGCAGGTGGTCGGGCACCGCGCGGACCTGGTGATGGTGAGGGCGGCTCGCGCTCTGGCCGCCCTCCGGCCCGGCCCGTCGGGGGCGGCTCGTCCGGCGGGCCTCCAGGACCTGATGGAGGTCGCCGAGCTGGCCCTGGTGCACCGGCGGACGGTCGCCGGTAGCTGGGTGCCGACGATGGCGGAGGGCGCCGGCGACCAGCAGGCCAGCGCCCCCGGTCCAGGCGGTGACCCTGAGCCTGTGCAAGGGGGGGAGGGTGAGCAGGAGGGCGGGGGCGAGGTCGGAGAGGGAAGTCAGTCCAGCTCTCCAGGGCAGGCCGCCGAGGCCACCTCCGGCCGGGCCGGACCCATGCCGGCGCCCCCCGCGGCCAGCGTGGAGCTGGAGGAGCGCTTTGAGGCGGGTCCGTTGCAGCTTCCCCATGAAAGAAGGCGGCGCCGGGGGAGCGGTCGGCGCAGCCGCACCTCCTCCCAGGATCGAAGGGGCCGGTACGTCAGCTCGCGCTGGCAGGAGAAGACCACCGACCTGGCCCTGGACGCCACCCTGAGGGCCGCCGCCCCCCACCAGCACCAGCGCCGGAGCGCAGCCCCCGCCGGCGATGGAAGGGCGATCCAGCTCGAGCGCCAGGACCTCCGCCAGAAGGTCCGCCAGCGGCGGATCGGGAACCTCATCGTGTTCCTCGTCGACGCCTCGGCCAGCATGGACGCGGAGCAGAGAATGGATGCCACGCGCAGCGCTATCCTGGCCCTCCTCCGCGAGGCATATGTGCGCCGCGACCGGGTGGCGATGATCTCCTTCGCCGGCCGCAGCGCCCGGGTCGTGCTCCGGCCCACCTCTAGCGTGGACCTCGCCGAGCGCCAGTTGAGCCGGCTGGCGGTGGGCGGGACGACACCCCTCACCCATGGGCTGGTGGCTGCTCTCGACCTGATCCTGGCGGAGCGGCGCCGAGACCAGGATGTGCTGCCGCTCCTGGTGCTGATCAGCGACGGCCGGGGAAACATCAGCCTTCGAGGGGATGAGCCGCTGCGCGAGGCGCAGGCCGCCGCTGCCGAGATCCAGCGGGCTCGGATCCACACGGTGGTCATCGACACCTCTCGCGACCACCTTCCGGTCACCCAGACGCCCGGGGGGCCACAGATGGCCGGGTACCACTTCAACGCCTGCGCGGACCTCAGCCGGCGGCTGGGAGGAGAGTACTTCGCCCTCTTCGACGTCACCGAGCAGGGAATCCTCCGGCCGGTCGCGGAGGCCCTCCGCCGCGGCGCCTGAGCTGGCGGTGGACCGGTTGGGGGCCGCACCTCTGCGACAATCGAGACGTGAGCGAGCCCCGCAGCGTCTACCCCTTCACAGCCCTCGTGGGGCAGGACCGGATGCGGCTGGCGCTGGAGTTGAACGCAGTCAACCCCAGCGTCGGGGGGGTTCTGATCCGGGGCCAGAAGGGGACGGCCAAGTCCACGGCGGTCAGGGCGCTGGCACGGCTCCTCCCCGAGATCCAGGTCATACGGGGGTGTCGATACGGCTGTGACCCGCTCTCGGAGCCCCTCTGCCTGGAGTGCCAGCAGCGCCGGGCCGGGGGTGAGGAGCTGGTGGCGGAGCCGAGGCGGATGCGGGTGGTGGAACTTCCCATCAACGCCTCCGAGGACCGCGTGGTGGGGAGCATCGATCTGGAGGCGGCCATCCACGCGGGCCAGCGCCGGTTCCAGCCGGGAGTTCTGGCGGAGGCCAACCGCCAGATCCTCTACGTGGATGAGGTGAACCTTCTCGACGACCACATCGTCGACGTCCTCCTGGACGCGGCGGCGATGGGGGTCAACGTGGTGGAGCGCGAGGGCATCTCCGTCTGGCACCCTGCCCGCTTCATCCTGGTCGGAACCATGAACCCGGAGGAGGGGGACCTGCGCCCCCAGCTGCTGGACCGCTTCGGACTGTGCGTGGACGTGGAGGGCATCTCCGACCTGTCCGAGCGGGTGGAGATCGTCCTCCGTCGGGAGGCGTTCGAGGAGGATCCTGAGGCCTTCCAGGCGTCCTGGGCGGAGGCCGAGGACCGGCTGCGGGTCCAGATCGCCGAGGCCATGGCCCTCCTGCCCCAGGTGGAGGTGGGCCGGCCGGTGCTGGAGGCCATCGCCCGGCTCTCCATCGCCCTCGACGTGGACGGCCACCGTGCCGACCTGGTGGGCCGGAAGGCCGCTCAGGCCCTGGCGGCCCTGCGCGGCGGTCGGAGCGCGGGTATAGCCGAGGTGGCCGAGGTGGCGCCCATGGTCCTGAGTCACCGCGTGCGCAGCCATCCTGGCCAGCGCCCCCCTGATGTCGCCGAGGTCGCCAGCCGGGTGTTGGGCGAGGCCTGATGGCTCACAGGTCACGACCGGCTGCAGGCCGCGTCACACTGAGGTCGCGGGGCGGTGAATCGGTCGGCTCCGGCGATACCGTGGGGAGCGCCGGTCGCGGTGCGGGGACCGTCCTCCCACTTCGGTGGGACCTCCACCGCGGCCGGTTTGCGTGGCGGCGCCCGTCCTGCCCCCTGCAGGTGGTCCCGGGTGGCTGACGTCGATCTCTCCGACCTGCTTCCCAAGGTGCCCTTGGAGGAGCTGCTGATGCGGGAGGCTCTCGGTGCTCCGGGGCAGCCCCCGGTCGAGGTCGGGCTCCGGGGGCCGCGCTTCGCCAATCCTCGCGGTGTGCCCATCGGCAACCTCAGGCTGGCCCTGCTCCGGGCTCTGGGGGGTGTCGCCTACCCCGCCTCCCGCGAGCAGGTGCTGGAGGCGGCCCGCCCCTGGCTCCGGTCATCGCCCCAGCTGGCTGCCGACCTGGAGGCGCTCCCTGAAGGGGACTACGGGGGGGAGATGGACGTGATCTGTGAGCTGGAGCTGGCCCGGCGTCACTCCGCCGGGGGCGGGAACCCGGGAGGTAGTTCCGCCGCCACATAGGCACCGCGTTCCCGGTCGTAGTCGACGATGGCCATGCCCGCCCCCATGGCCCGGCGCAGCTGGCGGCGCAGGCGATGGAGGTCGGCAAGGGGCGGGGGACCCGCCTGCAGCAGTCCCGGCGGCACCGGTATCGCCAGCCCCCCGAGGCGCCTTCGGGCCCGCAGCCTTCCCGCCAGGACCGGATTCAGGAACCACTCCACGACCAGGCGGTCGGTGGGTCGGCCCTGATTGAGGTCGTCGGTTCGCCGCCCGTAGTAGTCGGGGTGATGGCGGCGGGCGACCGCGCCCAGGCGGTGCAGATTGAAGTGGGCGTTGCGCAGCTGCGATGGATCGAAGGTCCAGACCATCCGATCGAGGCCCTGGGCGCGAGCCCAACGCCGCTGGGCGAGCTTCAGCGACCTCCCGACTCCCGCGTCGCGCAGCTCCGGCAGGACCCCGGCGGCGTGGGATCGGTGGTAAAGGCGTCCCTGGTGGTCCCTGCCCAGGAAGCCGAACGCGAACCCCACCGCGCTGGGGCCTTCCCGGGCCAGCAGGACCACCCCGCCGGCCTCCGAGATGGCCTTCAGGAGCGAGCTGGGAGCCGCCACCTCCGCGGCCCCCCAGATCCGCGCCTGAAGCTGGGAGACCTGCTCCAGCTCCTCGATCCGACGGGCCCGGCGGACCGTGATCCTGCGAGCTGCGCTCTGCGTTTCGGCCATGAACTCCTCGATCCTAACTGGGCGGGGCCGAGGGGCCCCGCCCGGGGGCCCGACCTTCCCTTCGGGATAATCGGAAGCCAGATGGGCACCCCTACCGCGCGGATTCGCAACTTCTCGATCATCGCCCATATCGATCACGGAAAGTCCACCCTGGCGGATCGGCTCCTGGAGGCCACCGGGACCGTGGCCCCGAGGGAGATGACCGAGCAGGTGCTGGACACCATGGATCTGGAGCGGGAGAGGGGGATCACCATCAAGGCCCAGGCGGTGCGCATGCCCTACCGCGCCGCGGACGGCCTCGACTATGAGCTGAACCTCATCGACACCCCCGGCCACGTCGACTTCGCGTACGAGGTCTCGCGGGCCCTGGCGGCGTGCGAGGGGGCGCTCCTGGTGGTCGATGCCAGCCAAGGGATCGAGGCCCAGACCCTGGCCAACGTCTACAAGGCCATGGAGCTGAACCTGGAGATCGTCCCCGTCATCAACAAGATCGACCTGCCCCAGGCCGAACCCGAGCGGGTGGCGGCCGAGGTGGAGTCGGTGATCGGCATAGCC
>JAKBTP010000186.1:0-11839 GCA_021844355.1 bacterium
GCTCGTCCACCAGGCCGCCCCGGGCGACGTTGACCAGCGCCGACCCGTCGGCCATCAGCCGCAGCTCTGCCTCCCCGACCATCCCCCGGCTGCTGCCGGTGAGCGGGGCCGCCAGCACCAGCGCGTCGGCGCCACGGCACGCCTCGGTGAGCCCCTCCGGGCCCACGACCGGCAGCCCGTGGGGCCCCCCACCCAACTCGGGGTGGCGGCGCACCGCGACCACCTGCGCTCCGAGGGCCAGGGCCCGCCGAGCCACCTCGTTGCCGATCGCTCCCAGGCCGACCAGCACCACCCTGAGGTCCCCCAGCTCCCTCAGGGGGACCGCCTCGAAGCGGCGCTGTCGCTGCAGCTCATCCAGGTGGGCCAGCCGCTTGCAGTGGTGCAGGAGGCAGGCCAAAACGAATTCGGCGATGGGAACCGCCACCACCCCGGCGGAGGTCGTGAGGGTCACCCCCGGGTGGCCCTCCAGCAGCGATCGCAGGTGGTCGATCCCGGCGCTCACCGTGTGTACCCAGCGCACCTCGGGGTGAGCCTTCAGCCCCGCCTCCAGGGGGTCCTCGGGCGATCCCTCAAGGCGCCCTCCGAAAAGGCGCCAGATGCAGTCGAAGCGCCCCTCGCCCACCCCGGCCCCGGGCCCGACCAGCTCCACCCCCTGGTCCAGCCGGGCCAGCACCCCGGGATCGGGGGTGGGGCTGCGCCCCACCACAAGACACCTCACCTTTGGGCGCACCGGTCCGCTCCAGTCAGGGTGCGACGGCCGACCGCGGCCGGTCGCGCTCCCTTCCGGCTGAATCCTTCCGTACGGCCCACTTCAGGCATTATGTCGCCATGCCGGAGACTCCCCAGCCCCTAGTGCAGCCGGACCAGCTCATCCGGCACCTGGGTGCGCCGGATCTGGTGGTGCTGGACGCGCGCTGGTCTTTGGAGCGGGGCGCGGAACGCCGGGCCTACCTCGCCGGGCACATCCCCGGCGCGGAGTTCGTCGACCTGGACCAGGAGCTCGCCGCACCCGCGGGCCCGCGAGGTCGCCACCCCCTCCCCCCGGTGGAGAGCTTCGCCGCCGGCATGCGCCGCCACGGGGTCAGCGCCTCGAGCCAGGTGGTGGTGTACGACGAGGTCACCGGAGCCGCGGCCCGGGCCTGGTGGATGCTCCGCGCCGCGGGCCACCGCCGGGTGGCGGTCCTGGACGGCGGCCTCCAGGCCTATCTGGAGGCGGGGGGGAGGCTCACGTCTGAGCTGCCCGCCCCCCGGTCCGGCGACTTCCAGGCCACCGGGTTCGAGAGCTGGGTGGGGGCGGACGGCCTCGAGACCTGCCGGGATCAGGGAACGCTGGTGGTGGACGCGCGGGCGAGGGGGCGCTACCTGGGGCAGCCGAACCCGCTCGACCCCCGGCCCGGGCACATCCCGGGGGCGGTGAGCCTCCCCTGGACCGACCTCTTCGACCGGGGTCGGCTCCGCCCAGCGGCCGAGGTCCGCCGCCTGCTGGGGGAATCCGGAGCCGGTGACCGTCCCGTGGTGGTGTACTGCGGCTCCGGGGTCACCGCCTGTGCGGTGCTCCTCGCCCTGGAGGTGGCCGGAGGTGGACCGGGACGGCTCTACCCGGGCTCCTGGAGCGAATGGGCGGCGGACCCCAGCCGGCCGGTGCAGAACCCGGCGGCCGGCTGAGACGCCCTACTCCCTCCGGGCCACCTTGTGGCTCGCGGCCTGCTGGACCGGGCGCATCACGATCTGGTCGAGGTCCACATGCGGCGGCCGGGTGGCGGCGAAGGCCACCACGTCCGCGACGTCGGCTGCGGTTAGTGCCTCGACCCCTCGGTACACCTGAGCGGCACGCCCCGCGTCTCCCCGGAAGCGGTTCAGGGAGAAGTCCGTCTCCACCATCCCCGGGCAGACCTCGGTGACCCTGATGGGGCGCCCCGCCAGCTCCAGGCGGAGGGTCCGGGAGATGGCGTGGACGGCATGCTTGGCGGAGGTGTAGCCGGCCCCGCCCTCGTACACCTCGAAAGCGGCGGTGGAGGAGATGTTCACCACGATCCCCCTGCCGGAGCGCTCCAGGGCGGGGATCAGCTGCCGGGTCATCGCCACCAGCCCGAGGACGTTGACCTCCCACATCCAGCGCCAGTCCTCGAGCGGCGCTGCCTCGACCGGGTCCAGCCCCCGGGCGCCGCCGGCGTTGTTGACCAGCACCGCCAGCTCCTCCACCCCCTGGCAGAATTCCGTCACGCTGTCCTGGTCGGCCACGTCCAGGTGGCGCCAACTGGCGCCCAGCTCGGCGGCCAGCGGCGCCAGGAGTCCGACCCGGCGCGCCCCCAGGAGCAGGTCGAATCCCTCGGCGCTCAGCCGGCGCGCCACCGCCTCTCCGATCCCCGAGCTGGCCCCGGTGACCACCGCCAGCGGGCGGCCCTGCTTCCCGTTCACCATCCGCTATCCTCCCATGCCTCCCCCGGTTTCCGGGGTGGAAAGCTGCTCCTCCATCTCCTCCGCCACCGTGGTGGGCATCCGGCAGGTGAAGGCACGGCAGACATATGCCGTGGGGATGCCGCCCAGGGCGGGGCGCCCGGCGGCGAGTGGCGGGACCGGCTCCGACCCGGTTGCGACCGCCACCACCAGGGTCGGCCGGAAGTGGGAGCGGGCCCGGCGGAGGAGCTCGAGATGACCTCCGGAGGCGGCCGCCATGGCCAGCTGGGTCGCCCCCGCGCTCATGACCTCGAGGTCGGCCAGCAGGCCTCCGAAGGCCAGGGGCTGGGAGGTGGCCGCCTGGCCCAGGCGGGACACGGCGGCCTCCGCCCGCTCCGACCACGAGGACTCGCCGGTCAGCTGCCAGAGCCGCCAGCAGAGCGAGACCATCTGGGAGATCCCGGACCGCGTGGCCCCGTCATCGACGACGGTCGGCCGCGCAGGGAGCAGGGGGTCAGCTCCGGCGGCGGTCTCGTGCCAGAGCCCCTCCCCGTCCCGATGGAGCCGCTCGGCCGACTCCGCCAGCGCCAACGACCGCTCGACCCACACCCCCTCACCGGTGACCTCGTGCATCCAGAGGGTGCACAGGCCGAGGGCCGCCCGGTCCTCAAGGGTGGCCGGAAGTCGGGAGCTCGAGCCGTACAGGAGATGGGTCAGCCCCTCCGTGGAGTCGCGGGCGCTTCGGTGCAGCAGGAGGGCGCAGCGCAGGGCCGCGGTGAGGAATCGCTCCTCGGAGAGGACGAGCCCCAGCTCGGCCAGCGCGCTGGCGGCCTGGGCATTCCAGGCGACCACTACCTTGTCGTCGCGCTGGGGCTGGGGGCGCTCCGCCCGCGCCTCCAGGAGCCGCGAGCGGAGCTCGGCGGCCCTCGGGGGCAGGCGCCCCCAGGGGAGCGCGGCCTGAGGCACGAAGTCACCGTCCACCCGGGCTTCTGGGTCCAGCCTCCAGAACTCGCGCCAGCCGCCTCCCACGGCCCGGTCCAGCTGATCCCGGCTCCAGAGGTAGGTGAGCCCCTCCCGGCCGGCGGAGTCGGCGTCGAGGCCGGCGGCGAACCCTCCCTGAGGCAGCCCCAGCCCGCTCACTACGAACTCGGCGGTCTGGACAGCCACCGCCAGGGCCCCCTCGTCTCCATGCAGCTGCCAGTGATGGAGGTAGAGGGGGATCAGCTGGGCCTGGTCATACAGCATCTTCTCGAAGTGGGGCACCCCCCAGCGGCCATCCACCGAGTAGCGGTGGAATCCCCCGCCCAACTGGTCGTGAATCCCTCCCTCCGCCATGCGCCGGAGGGTCAGTCCCACGGCCCGCCCCGCCTCCTGGTCCCCGCGCAGGGCGGAGCGCGCCTGGAGGAATTCGAGGAGGGGGGCCTGGGGGAACTTGGGGGAACCGCGGAGCCCACCCTGGTCCTGGTCCCAGCCGCCGAGCACGCGCTCCGCGGCGGCGGTGAGGTCCCCTGGCGAGGGCGCGGCACCGCTCCCGCCAGGCCTCGGCGTCGCCAGCGCCAGCGCCAGCTCCCGGGAGGTCGACTCGACATCCGAGCGCCGGTCCCGGTAGGCCGCCGCGGCAGCCAGCAGCACCCGCCGGAAGGCGGGCAGGCCACCCCGGTCGCGCGGCGGGAAGTAGGTCCCGGCGAAGTAGGGACGCCCGTCCGGGAGCAGGAAGACGGTCATCGGCCAGCCACCGGACCCGGTGAGGGCCAGCAGCGCGTCCATGTAGACCCGGTCGACCCCCGGGCGCTCCTCCCGATCCACCTTGATGGAGACGAAGAGGCGGTTCTGGAGCTCGGCCACCTCGGGGTCGGAGAAGGACTCGTGGGCCATGACGTGGCACCAGTGGCAGGTGGAGTAGCCCACGCTGAGCAGCACCGGCTTGTCCTGGGCCCGGGCGGCCGTGAACGCCTCCTCACCCCAGGGGTACCAGTCGACCGGGTTCTCCTGGTGCTGGCGGAGGTAGAGGCTGGACTCCTGGGCCAGGCGGTTCACGGCCTCAAGGTAGCGCGGTGCAGCACTGACGATCCGGCTCTCTCCTTCCCGAGGTTTGCCACTACAGCTGTCGTGTATAATCGGCTCATGAGTATGGCCACCACCTCTCTGAGGGCCCACAGGGCCCTCTCCGACTGGACCCGGGTCACTCTCCTCGAGGAGCTGAGGCAGGCTCCGAGCCCGCTCGACGCCCAGGAGCTGGCCGAGCGGGCGGGGATCCACGTCAACACGGTGCGGTTCCACCTGGAGGTGCTGACCCGCGCCGGCCTGGTGGTCTCCGAAGTGGAGCGCCGGTCGCGCAGGGGCAGGCCCCGCCGGCTGTGGCGGGCGACCGCGGATGCCGGGCCAGAGGCTGGCTACCGGATGCTGGCCGAGGCGCTGGCGGGCTACCTGGAGCACAGCGCCCCCGATGCCGAGCAGCTCGGGCTGCAGATCGGGTCGGCGTGGGGCGCCCGACTGGTGCGCGCCGATGGCGCCGAGGTGGAGGGGGGGTTGCACCGCGTCCTGGGGCTGCTGGCTCGCCTGGGGTTCAGCCCGGAGCTGGCCGAGGTCGGTGGCCGTAGCCGGATCAACCTCCACCACTGCCCATTCCTGGAGGTGGCCAGCGGGAATCGCCGGCTGGTCTGCTCCGCCCACCTGGGGCTGCTGCGCGGAGCGCTCGCGGAAGTTGGGGCGCCGGTGACGGTATCCGACCTTGAGCCGCTGGTGGAGCCCTCGCTCTGCGTAGCTCACCTCTCCCAGGGCCGGCCGGCCGCCAGGTCGGCAGAGGGATGAGCCAGGTCATGGCCGGGCTGCTCGGCGACTCGGCCATCGAGCAGGAGGCGTGGCAGCGGCTGCAGGAGGTGTACGACCCGGAGCTGGGCATCGATCTCGTGAACCTGGGGCTCGTGTACGGCCTCCGGGTCCACGACGGCTCGGTGCTGGTGGCGATGACGCTGACCACCCCGGGCTGTCCCATGGGCGGCAGCATCCCCGACCAGGTCCGGTTTCAGCTGGAGGCGGTCCCCGGGGTGCGGGCGGTCGAGGTGGCGTTGGTATGGGAGCCCCCGTGGGAACCGGACATGATGAGTCCCGCTGCCAAGCGGGCCCTCGGCTGGAGCTGAGTGCCGATGGCCCTGCTGGACGTGCGCGACCTGATGGCGAGCGGTGAGGAGCCGTTCGCGGCCATCATGGCCGCGGTGGCGGCGCTCAGCCCGGGTGAGCGCCTGGAGCTGGTGGCCCCGCTGGACCCTGTCCCCCTGTACTCGGTGCTGGAGGCGCGGGGCTATCGCCACCTGACCGAGGACCTGGGCGGGGGGGACTTCAAGGTGGTCTTCAGCCCATCGGACGTGCCAACCGATGGGTGAGGCGCCGACTGCCGGGGTGGTGGTGGTCCGAGCTGGGGAGGTCCGTTCCGGTGAGGGCCCGGTCGCTCGAACCCTGATTGAGTCCCCCACCCTCAGGGTGGTCCTGCTGGAGCTGACACCAGAGCGGGAGCTGCCTCCGCACCGTCCCCCATCACATCTCTTCCTCTCGATCCTGGACGGCATCGGTGAGCTGCTCGCCGGTGACGCCATCTTGTGGCTGTCGCCCGGCGACGTGGCGGTGGTGCCGGGTGGGACCGTCCGGGGCCTGCGCTGCCCGGAGGGCCGGTTGGTGGCGCTCGCGGTCGTGACCCCACCACCCGCCCCTGAGGACCATCGCCAGGAACCGGGACTCACCTGGCCGGAGCAGGGCCAGGGCCCTGACCCGGCGGAGGTGATCCGGCAGGAGCACCGGGGGCTGATGGACGGGGTGGCGAGCCTCGTCCATCTGGCGCGCACGGCGTCCGGCACCGACCCTTCGGAGCTGGGCCCGGCCCTCAGGGCGGCCACCCACTTTCTGGAGCACGAGCTCCTCCCCCATGCCCGGGCTGAGGAGCGGCTCATCTACCCCCAGGTGGAGCGGGTGCTGCGGGCCTGCGGCGGCGCCACCGCGACCATGGAGTACGACCACCGGCGCCTTCAGGCGCTCACCACCGAGCTGGCGGGCGCCATCTCCGCGGCCGGTGCCGACGGCGCCGGAGAGCTGCTGCAGCAGCTGGCGACAACCGTGCAGCTGCACTTTGACAAGGAGGAGGAGCTGTACCTGCCCCTGCTGGGTCGGCTCGGCCGGGACGACCGGGAGGAGCTGGTTCGAAGCCTGGTCGGGGGGCCTTCAGGGGCGGCGGAGAGCTCGGGCCCGGCGGTCAGTGACCAGCAAGGAACACGGGAGATGAAGAATGGACGATCTTGAGTTCGAAGTGACTACCAGATGGTCGGGCACGGGGCGGGAGGCCCTGGGAACGGTCGAGACCGGCGACCAGGTCCTGGCGTGGTCCGTACCCGCCGGGATGGGCGGTCGCGGTGAGGGGAGCAGCCCGGAGGAGCTCCTGGCCAGCGCCATCGCCACCTGCTACACCGGCACCCTAAGCTCGCTGCTGACCCGTGACGGGCTGCGGTGGGAGAAGGTCCAGGTGAGGATGCGGGAGAGGGTCGAGGGCCAGCCGATGCGCATCGCCGAGCTGGTGGTGACCCCCGAGGTGCTGGGCGGGGAGCCGGATCGGCAGGACGCCTATCAGGCTGCCGCCAACCTGGCCCGGGAGCGCTGCTTCATCGGTAGGCATCTGCGGCCAGAGGTGCAGTATCGGGTGGGGACCGTCTCGGTGCAGCCCCCGGTGGCGACCGGTGACGAGCTGGACGTTCGCACCCTGCCGCCGGCCCAGCGCCATCAGTTGATCTTCTCCACGATCGACAGGCTGGGTGAAGGGAGGCAGCTGACGCTGGTCAACGACCACGATCCACTGCCCCTGCGCTACCAGCTCGAGGCCACGCGGGGCGAGGCGTTCAGCTGGGAGTACCTGGAAGAGGGCCCGAAGACCTGGAGGGTCCGGATCGGGCGCCGGGCCGGGTGACGACCACGGCCAGTCTGAGCAGGCTCCTGGACCGGGCCCTTCGCGAACTCGGCGCGGCCGGACGGAGCGAGAGCGCGTGCCGGATCGCGGCCCAGGCCTACGCACTTCTCGAGAGGCAGGACCCGGCGGCCGCGGAGCGCTTCACCGGCACGCTCCATCACCTCACGTGCGCGCCGCCTCCGGGGGCCGGTGATGTCCGCCCCAGCTGAGGTGGCCTCGCTGCGGGTTCCGACCCAAGCCCTGCCCGAGCCGGGGCTGCTCCGGGTCGAGGTCGGGGAGCTGGCCCTCTGCCTCGCCCGGACCGCAAGCGGCAACTGGTACGCGGTGGACGACACCTGCACCCATGAGGACTGCTCGCTGAGCGGGGGAGAGCTGGCCGGCGAGGCGGTCGAGTGCCCGTGCCACGGCTCCTGCTTCGACCTCGCCGGCGGGGATGTCCTGAACCTCCCGGCCGTGGTGCCGCTCCGGACCTACCCGACGCGGCTGGAACTGGATGCCGTGATCATCGAGGTGGCGGGATGAGGCGGGTCGGTCCCGATACGGAACCTGCGGAGGAACCACGTTGACCTACGTGATCGGAGAGACCTGCATCGACGTGAAGGACAAGGCCTGTGTCGAGGTCTGCCCGGTGGACTGCATCATCGGCAGGGACGAGGACCGCATGCTCTACATCAACCACTTGGAGTGCATCGACTGCGGGGCCTGCGTCGACCCGTGCCCGGTCGATGCCATCTACGCCGAGGAGGACCTGCCCCGAGAGTGGAGCCACTTCACCGAGATCAACGAGCAGTACTTCACCGACCCCGACGCGGCCCGGGCCCGGGTGGAGCAGATCAAGCCGCGGGTGGGGCAGGGAGCCTGAGAGTGGTCGCGTCGGACCACGGCTTCCGCTCCGAAGAAGCGCTGGACTCCGGATGGGAGCCGCTGCTTGAGGTCCGGCTGTCCTTGGGCCCGATCGAAAGGCAAGAGCGGGACGCGGTGCTCCAGGCGATGGACCGCCTGGTTCAGGGTGCCCCCTGGAGCCGGATTCAGCGGGAGATGCTGGCGTCGCAGGCCAGCTCCCGCGCACTGCTCATCACCCACCGGTTGCTGGCGGCGGCAGCCGGGAACCGTGGTGGCACGGCCCGGGCCACGGAAGGGGGCCGCCTGGAGCTGGAGTTCACGGCCACCGGGATCACCGCCATCCGCGACCTGAGCGGGACCCTGCGCATGCTCAGGACCCCGTTCACCATGACGGTCGGCCCTGAGGACCGGGACACCAGCCGTCTGCGCGCGTCCTGGGACCTCGGCTGGGACGAGCCCACGGTGCTGGTCCTGGACCAGCCGCCTCAGGACCAAACGGCCAGGGGGCGGCTCTGGGAGCGGTTGGAGGAGCTGCTTGCCGGCTGAACGGCGCCTCGGGCGGGTGGTGGCAGCCTGACACCTCTGCTCTGGACCCTTTTGGTCCTGGTCCACGTACTGGCCGCCAGCTTCTGGGTTGGGGGCCAGCTGATGCTGGTGGTCGTGGTCATGCCGGTGCTGCGGAGAAGCGGGTCGCCAACCCTGGTGCGAGAGCTGGCCAGCGCTGCCGGACGCCGCTTCGCGGCGGTGACCAACTGGGTTCTGCTACCGGTGCTGGTGGTCAGTGGGATCATCCTGGCGACGCTGAACGGGGTGCGTCCCGGCAACCTCACCACCACCCCCTTCGGCCGGGTCCTCCTGGTGAAGGCGGGACTGGTGGCGGCGGTGTTCGCCCTGGCCGCGATCCACGGGACTGCGGCCAGGCGCATGGGCCCGCGCCGGATCCGGTTCCTGGCCGCCCTGACGCTGCTCGTGTCGGTCGCCATCCTGGGCCTGGGTGCTGCCCTGGCGGTCCTTCCCGGCCCCTGACCACTCGCCTCCCAGCCTCAGCCGGGCGCCGGGGGGATGAGCCCGGCGGCGCGCCGCCAGGCGACGTAGTGCCAGGTCCAGTTGAGCAGGACCGAGAACCGGTTGCGCACTCCGAGCAGCTCCACCAGATGCAGCCCCAGCCAGGCCAGCCAGGCTGTGGTGCCGGTGAGACGCAACCCGCCCCGGAGCTCCGCCACCGCCGACCGCCGACCGATCGTGGCCATCACCCCGCGGTCCCGGTAAATGAACGGCTGGGGCTCGAGGCCACGGGCGATCCTGGAGAGCTGACGGGCGGCGTGCCGACCGGCCTGGATCGCCGGCTGGGCCAGCTGCGGAAGTTCCGAGGCGGCCCCACGCGCCCCGGCCACGTCCCCCAGTGCGAAGGCCTCGGGATGGTCGGGCAGCTGGAGGGAGGGGGTCACCACCAGCCGTCCAGAAGCGGTGCGGGGGAGGCCCCGCAGCAGAGGGATGTCCGGAACCTCCACGCCGGCCGCCCAGACCAGAAGGTCCGCCGGCCTGGGCCCGGAATCCACCACGACGGCCCCCTCCCGCACCTCCCGAACTGCGCTACTCGTCAGGACCAAGACCCGGCGGCGCCGCAGCTCGCTCTGCGCGTACCGAGAGAGCCGGGGATGGAATCCGGGCAGCAGCCCGGTGGTGGCCTCCAGGAGCTCGATGCTGACGTCCCGCGCCCGCAGCTCCGGATAGTCCCTCCCCGTGAGCAGGTCACGTAGCTCCGCCAGCGCACCGGCGGTCTCCACGCCCGTGGGCCCGCCGCCCACGACCACCACCCGCATCCGCAACGGGCCGGGCCCGCTTGCGACCGCACGCTCCAGCTCGGCCACCAGCCGGGTTCTCATGCGGGCGGCGTCGCTCAGGGTGTGCAGCGGCAGGCCGTGGTCCGCCGCTCCCGGCACGCCGTAGAACCTGGGGACGGCTCCGGTGGCGAGCATCAGGTGGTCGTAGCCGATCGCCCGCCCCCCCTCCAAGGTGATCTTCCCACCGTCCCAGTCGATGGCCACCACACGCCCCTGCACGAACCGACCCCGGCCCATCCGGCGCAGCAGACTGCGGACCGGGAAGGCGATGTCCTCGACGTTCAGTCCGCCGGTCGCCACCTGGTACAGGAGGGGCTGGAAGGTGGTGTACGGCTGGTGGTCCACCAGCACCGCGGTCCAGCCCATCCTGGCGAACTCCGCCATCGCTGCCAGGCCAGCGAAGCCGGCCCCCACCACCACCACGCGCGGGGTTGGTCCAGGGCCGGATGAGCGCACCGCCACCACCCTAAGGCGCCCGTGACGCGGGGGACATGACCGAGCGATCTGTGAGTGGGGCGCGGCGGCGCAGGTGCGGAGCCGCCCCGGCGGGCAGCAGGGTTCGTCGCAGCGCCACCAGTCCCACCAGGGCCCCGGCGGCGTACACCAGCCCCCCGACCTCCACCGGCACCACCACCCCGACCACCAGACCGAAGAGCGTGGTGACATATCCCGCGGTGAGTAGGAAAAGGCTCGCCCACCCGAGGCGCTCGTTGACCAGATCCTGGAGCAGGGGCGGAGGTGTCGGCCCCGGCGCTTTGGCGTAGCGATGCACCCAGGTGAGGAATGGGAGGATCTTCTGGTACCGGCCGGCGATGGCGAAGCCGAATCCGCCCATGATGGCCGCGTAGCCGTAGGCAACGAAGAGGTGGGGCGAGGGACTGGCTCCCCGGGTGAGGGTGACCCCCAAGGCGGCGGCAAGAAGCAGGGAGAGCAGGCTCACCGCGATGTGGGCCTGCTCCACCGAGATCCGGCGCCGGCGCCGGCCCATCCACATCCGGGTCAGGTCGGCAGCGAAGAGGAGCACGGCCACGGCCAGGACGGCAGCGGCGCCCGTGATCTCCGCGCTGCCTGGCCAGAGGAGCAGGCCTAGCACCAGCGCCACCAAGGCTCCGTTCCAGAGGCCGAGCAGCGCGTGGGCGGTCCGCCAGCTGCGGCGGTGCGCGAGGGCGAAGAGCTCCATCAGCTTGTAGGAGACCCCCACCAGGGTGCAGCCCAGCCAGCCCACCAGCCCGGCGTGCACGTGGGCCGCCAGCAGGTTGGAGGTGATGGGAAACCACTGGAACTGCCAGTCCAGGGCCCAGGTCAGACCGAAGCCGATGGTGACCAGCAGCCAGCCCAGCCCGCAGAGGACGAACCGGCCCATAGGGTGGTGGACCCGGACCGTGCGATAGGTGAGAGCCAGGACGGTGGCGAAGACCAGGATCCCGACCACCGCAAGGCTTCCGAACCCGGCCACTCCCGGCGTCCAGTCGAAGTAGAAGCTGGGCACGAAGCCGGCCACTCCGGTGGTGTAGACGAAGTAGTTCCAGCCCGCCAGCCGGGGGGCTGCCGGGGAGGCCTGGAGGGCCACCGGGAAGAGCTGGTACAGAGCCCCCATCAGGGTCATGGTGATCCAGCCGAGGACCACGAGGTGAGTCAGCGCGAACACCTTCGGGTCGTCGAAGCCGGCGACCAGCTGGGGTGCCAGGAATGCGACCCCGACGGCGGCCAGTAGCCACGCCGCCATCCCCGTGGCCAGATAGCGAAGCGGGACGCTGATCTCCGGAGAGCGCTGCGGGCGGATCACCAGCCAGCCTTTAGCACAATG
>JAKBTP010000186.1:11939-31965 GCA_021844355.1 bacterium
GTGCCAGGAATGCGACCCCGACGGCGGCCAGTAGCCACGCCGCCATCCCCGTGGCCAGATAGCGAAGCGGGACGCTGATCTCCGGAGAGCGCTGCGGGCGGATCACCAGCCAGCCTTTAGCACAATGATCATAGTGTAATTATGGCATCGTAGGTGCTCCTGCGCTCCCGCGCCGTCTGATCGTCCGATCGCAATGTCTGGGTCGGGCGCTCTTGCGGCTGATCCGGATGGTCGGGGCCCAGCGCTGCCGGGCACCCGTCATCGAAAACCTCGACCTTGGTGACACCCGCGAGGGTCGCCGGGGACGTGACGGGTGGCGGCCGTCCCGTGGAACTTGCGCCGGGAGCTTCCAGGACCCGCTGGCGGGCACCTCCACCGCCAGGTTCCAGAGCCACCCGGTGCGGATGTCGACCAACTCGGGGCTGCCGCTAGTGCCCGCCGACTCGGCCCGCACCAGCTGTCGAGGTGCGGGACACTGGGGCCGCAGCGTTACCAGACGGTCTCGCTGGCGCCGAGGGGCCACCACGCGGCGGCGCTGGCCATCCGCAGAAGCGGGCTCCGCCGGAAGGCATGGCGACCGGCAACTCGTGACTGTCCCCAACGAGAGGATGGGAAACGGGGAGCTGCCCCTTCCGGCGTTCGGCAGGTGCCGGCCGGGCCGCCAACGGGCCGAGTGGGAAGGGCGGGGCGACCATGGGGCCCACCACCGTTCGGGACCACCCGGCCAGCCGCCCTGGCGATGCGACAATCGGATGGTGCCCGAGGCGGAACGGCCCCTGCCCCACGCCGCCCTGCGAGCGGGCCTCAACGTCACCGCCGGGTTTCTTCACCTCCTGGGGAGCCACAGGTACCGGCTGGCGGACGCGGTCGCCAACTTCGCCTTCGCCGTCCAGCCCGGACGGAGAGCCATCACCGCCGCCAACTTCCAGAAGGTTGTGCCGGGGCTGGACCGCCGCGGCGCGCGTCAGCTGGCCGCCCGCAGCTACCGCGAGTACGCCAGGACCGCGCTGGACTTCGTCTACGTCCACCGGCTGCCGCGCCCCCGGCTCATGTCCACGTTCGCGGCTTCCGGAGCCGAGAGGCTCCTGGACCTTCGACTCCGCGGGCAGGGCGCGGTTCTCGTTCTCTTCCACCTCGGCACCTGGGACGCCGGCGGTGCATACGCCACAGCCATCGGCGTGCCGCTCACGGTGGTGATGGCGGACGAGGGCTCCGCAGCCATCCGCGACCTGGTGGTGTGGGCGCGCTCGGAGATGGGGATGCGCACCGTGCTGGCGTCGCGCTCCCCTCGGACCGTCCTGGCGGCGCTGCGCCGGGGGGAGGTGGTGGCGCTGGTGGCCGACATCCCGGGAGACACCCCCTCACTGGAGGTGGAGTTCCTCGGCCACCTCACCGAGATCTCGGACCTCCCCTACCGGCTGGCGCGGCACACCGGCTGCCCGCTCCTCCCGGTGGTGGCGGTGCGCAGCCCGGCCGGGGGCTACTTCATCGAGGTGCACCAAGCCGTCCACGTGGAGCCGGGGGTCGATCCCCAGAAAGCGCTCCACCCGGTGATCGAAGTCTTCGAGCGCGCGGTCCTTCGCTGGCCCGAGCAGTGGTACCCCTTTGAGAGAGGACGCCTGCGTGACCCCAGACCAGCCTGAGGACAGGCTGCGCGTGTCCCTCCTGGGGCATGCCGGAGGACGGCGCGCGGACGGCCTCAGCAGCTACACGGAGCAGGTGGCGCAGGGCTTGCACCAGAGGGGCTGCACCGTGTACCTGCACCACGCCGCCGAGGACGGCCTCCTGGTGCCCCTGGCCTCGGAGATGGCCACCTCATGGCCCACACTGCGGTTCAAGACCGTCACCATCCCCCGCTTGGGGTTCCACCGCCGGATGGAGGCGGCCATGGCTCTCCAGCGGCCCCAGGTGACCCACTGCTCATTGAGCTTCACCCTCGCCGACGGCTGGGTGGGACAGCTGGCCCGCCGGCACGGCTCCGCCACCGTGGCCACCTTCCACCTCCCCTTCGGCGCCGAGGGCACCGCCCGGGGGATGGTCATGCGCCAGCTGCACCGCTTCTGGCTCTCTCGGCTGGGCGCCTACCAGCGGCTGGTGGTTTTCACCGAGGGCCACCGACAGCGGCTGCTGCGGCTGGGGGCCGGGCCTGAACGGGTCGTCGTCGTGCCCAATGCCGTGGACGTGGACCTCTTCCACCCCCCCCAGGGAGGTCGTCAGCGCCGGGCGCCGGGCGAGCTGGTCATCGGGTACCTGGGCCGTCTGGACCCGGAGAAGGGAATCAGAGCGCTGCTGGAGGGCTTCGCCGCGGCACAGCTGGCGCCCGGGGCCAGGCTGGTGATCGCCGGATCGGGAACCCTCTCCCCCCTGGTGCGACGCGCGGCGGCCTCCGACCCCCGGGTGAGCTACCGGGGCCAGCTGGTGGGCGCCGCCGCCCGCGTGGCCTTCTGGCAAGAGGTCGACGTCTTCTGCCTGCCGTCCACCGCGGAGGGCCTCTCCATCTCTCTGCTGGAGGCCATGGCCAGCGGCTGCGCCGTGCTGGCCACGCCAGAGGGGGGGCTGGAGGTGGCGGCCGAAGGGGGACTGGCGATCGATCCCGTTCGCCTGGGGGCCTCGGTGGGGGAGCGACTCAGCCAGCTGGCCTCGGCCTCGGACCTCACCGCCTCCCTGGGGGCGGCGGCCCGCAGGAGAGCCCGGGAGCGCCACGGGATAGAACCGATGATCGAGCACCTTCTGGCAATCTATCGAGATTGCATGAGGGAGCTGGCAACGCCACCGGGGAGCGCGTGACCGCACGGGGGAACTCGAGGACCGCCCTGGTGGTGGACAGCGGCGCCTGCCTGCCACCGGAGCTGGCGGGGGCTCCTCAGGTGACGGTGGTGCCCATGTCCATCGAGGTGGACGGGCGCGTCCTCCGCGATGGCTTGGACATCTCCAGCGAGGAGCTGTACGCCATGCTGAGGTCGGCTGGGCCGCTCCCCAGCAGCAGCTCCCCGAGCCCGGGCGAGTACCTCCGGGCCTTCCGCGAGGCGACGGCGGACAGCGTCCTCTGCCTAACCATCCCGGGTAGCTTCTCGACGATGGAGCGCTCGGCGCGGGTGGCGGCCGAGATGCTGCGCGAAGAACAGCCGGGCAAACGGGTGGAGGTGATGGACTCCGGCACCGCCGCCGCCGGGTTCACCCTGGTCGCCGAGGCCGCCGCCGCCGCCTGCGCGGCCGGGCTGGAGCTGGAGCAGGTGGTGGGCCACGTGGCGCGCCTGGCGGCCTCGACGCGGGTCATCGCGGCGCTGGAGACGATGCGCTTCCTGGTGCGTTCCGGGAGGGTGCCGGCGCTGGCGGGCAGGGGCAGTGACCTGCTGCGGGTGCGCCCGGTCTTCGCCTTCGTCGGCGGCGATGTCCGCCGGCTGGGGCTGGTCCAGGGCACGAGGAGGGCCCTGCGGACAGTGGTCGACTCCCTTTACGAGCAGATGCCCCGGGAGGCACCGCTGCGGCTGGCGGCCTTCTGCGGTGAAGCCGCCTCTTCCATGGAGCCCCTGGTGGAGGCTCTGCGAGTGCGGTTCGGAGTCGATGAAGTCGAGCAGCTCAGCCTCACCCCGGTGATCGCCCTCCACACCGGACCCGGCCTGTTCGGTGCCGCGGCCATCTGTGACCTGCCGCTGCCGGGATGACCGGCCCGCTCAGCGCCCCGGCCGGGGTCGCCGCCCTGTTCGTCGGAGCCTACCTCCTGGGAGGCGTGCCGGTGGGATGGCTGGTGGGGCGCGCGGCCGGGGTGGACCTGCGCCGGGTGGGGACCGGCAAGATCGGCACCAGCAACCTCTATCGCACGGTGGGGCTGGCGCCGGCGGCCCTGGTGGGGCCGCTCCAGTTCGCCCAGGGGCTGGCGCCGGTGCTGGCCGCCGACCTCCTCCGCGGCCCGAGCTGGGTCGCGGCCGGCGCCGGGCTGGCGGCGGTGATCGGCAACGGGTGGCCGTTCTACTTCCGCTACAACGGTGGCCGGGGGGTGGCCACCGCCACCGGGGCCATCGTCCTCTGGTCCTGGATCGGCCTGGTATGTCTGCTCGCCCTGCTGGCGGTGGGCGGGGCGATGCGGCGGAGTGGCCTCGGCGTGCTCATGGGCTACCTCAGCCTGCCGGTGGTGCTGGCGGCCAGCCGCGATCCGCGCGCCTACCCCATCACCGCAGTCGGGGTGCTGCTGTGCCTGCTCCTGCGCCGCTTCGAGGGGTACCGTTTCTGGCCACCGGACCGGCGCGACCCCGGGGACGACTGGAAGCGCCGGCTGGTCGACGACTGGCGCCCCGGCCCGCAGCACGAACAGCGCCTAAACTCGTAAACGTGGACGCAGAGGTCCGGCTGGAGCGCGATTCCATGGGGGAGCTGGCGGTGCCGGCCCGCGCCTACTACGGCGCCTCGACCCAGCGCGCAGTGGAGAACTTCCCCATCTCCACCCTGCGCCTGCCCCGGGCCCTCATCGCAGCCCTGGGGGCGATCAAACGGGAGGCCGCACTGGTCAACCTGGATCTCGGCCTGCTGGCGGAGGAGCGGGCCCGGGCGATCGCCGCCGCCGCCGGCGAGGTGGCCGAGGGAAGCTTCGACGCCGAGTTCGTCGTCGACATCTTCCAGACCGGCAGCGGCACCTCCTCCAACATGAACGCCAACGAGGTGATCGCCAACCGGGCCCTGGAGCTGCTGGGAGCGGATCGTGGCGACCGCGCGCTGGTGCACCCCAACGACCACGTCAACCTCGGGCAGTCCAGCAACGACGTCTTCCCCACCGCCATCCACCTGGCGGCCCTCGCCACCCTGCGGGACCAGCTCCGCCCGGCCCTGGAGCGGTTGGCCACCAGCCTGGCGGCGCAGCGCGAGGCGCTCTGGCCGGTGATCAAGACCGGGAGGACACACCTCCAGGACGCCACCCCCATCCGGCTGGGGCAGGAGTTCGAAGGGTACCGGGGCCAGGTGGAGCGGGCGCTCCAGCGGCTGGAGGCGGCACGGGTCCAGCTGACCGAGGTAGCTCTCGGGGGGACCGCAGTCGGGACGGGGATCGGCCGGCACCCCGAGTTCGCCACCAGGGTGGTGGAGCGGCTTCGCCCGGTCTACGACCCTCAGCTGCGCGAGACCGACAACCATTTCCAGGCTCAGTCGACCCTGGACGCGGTGGTCTTCGCCTCCGCGGCGGTGCGCTCGGCGGCGATCAGCGCTTACAAGATCGCCAGCGACATCCGGCTCCTCTCCTGCGGCCCTCGGGCGGGGATCGGAGAGCTGAGCCTGCCGGCGGTCCAGCCGGGATCCTCGATCATGCCTGGCAAGGTCAACCCGGTTATCTGCGAGGCCCTGCTCATGGTCGTGGCCCAGGTGCTCGGATGCGACGCCACGGTGAGCTTCTCCGGCACCGCCGGATCCATCCTGGAGCTCAACGTGATGCTCCCGGTGGCGGCCCACAACCTGCTCACGGAGATTGAGCTCCTGGCCCGGGCGGTGGACAACTTCGCGGAGCGGGCGGTGGACGGCCTGGTGGCCACCGAGCGCGGACCTGAGATGCTGGAGCGCGGGCTGGCGATCTGCACCGGGCTGGTGCCCGCGATCGGCTACGACGCCGCCGCGGCCATCGCCCACGAGGCCTTCGAGACCGGGGCCACGGTGCGCGAGGTGGCCCGCCAGCGCACGGCCTTGTCCGAGGACGAGCTCACCCGGCTCCTCGATCCCGAACGCCAGGTGGTGCCGTCGCTGGAGGCGCCCGGAGCCGGTTAGGCCTGGGAGCCGTCCTACCCGGTGAGCGGCAGGGGCTCCAAGAGGGTGACCACGTACCAACGTCCCCCGAGTTCTTGGCAGACGATCTCGGAGGAGAGTCCCAGCGGCTCGTGACTCAGGAGCTCGCAGGTGTACGGGGCCTTGGAGGTCCTCCGGTAGCACACCTCCAGCGCCACCTCGACCTGGGCCGTGGCCCCCTGAACGCTGGTCGGACCTATCGAGGGGGAGACCAAGCGCACCCGGTCCCGGCGCAGGGCGCCAAGCATGGCTGCGGCACCCTGGCGGTCCTTGGGGGCGAGGTACGACTCGAGGCCGGCCTGGGAGCCGGCGGCCGCGGCCTTGAGGTAGCCGGCGACGGCGGCCTGCGGCGAGACATGGGAGGGGGTGGGCGCCGGGTGGGACACCACCAGCCGGAGGACGGCCAGCAGGCCCAGGCCCCCGAGTGCCAGCCCCGTGAACCTCCAGTTGGCCCGCGGGGTGGGAGGCCGCAGGTAGGGCATCTGGGAGGGCTCCATCGGGAGCTCCCGGCGCTCCTCGAAGGGTGGCATGCTGCTCATTCGAGTCTCCTAGCGTGGCAGGTCCACAGGTGGGGTGTCACCTGCGCCGAAGCACCGGCGCCCCTGGGAGCGGCACCCACCCCCATGCCCGGCCACAGTGCCCTGAGTCGGTCCCGGCGGAGCTGGGGAAACCAAACCGTACCGGTCGGCGTTCCAATGTTGGGCGCGGCGCGTGAAGTGCGCCTCCCCCGCCTGGCCGGTCCCGGCACGAAGCCGGGGACCCTGGCCCCGCGCCGCGCCCAACCGACATCATGCGTGAACTGAATCCTGAGTCCCGGCAGCAACCGCGCCAGGGCCGTCGGCGTGGCGGCGCCGCGACCCCGGGGCGCCGCCAGCTGCTCGGCCTTGCCGCAATGGCGCTCCTGGTGGCCATGGTCGCGCTCGCGGTGCCCACAACGGCGCTGGCCCGAGCCTACAGCTCGCTGCCGCCTGCCCGGCAGCTGCCCACTGACACGCTGATTTACGGCCAGGGCAACCAGGTGGTCGCCGACCTCCATCCCCCCGGTACCAGCCGGATCCCGGTGCCATTGAACCAGATCGCCCCCGCGATGCAGAAGGCGGTGGTCGCCATCGAGGACCACAGCTTTTGGACGGCTCCGAGCTTCGATGTCGGACGGATCGTCGAGGCGGGGATCTACGACCTGCTTCATCACAGCGCCGCCCAGGGCGCCAGCACCATCCCGGAACAGGTGGCCAAACTCCTCTACCTCACCGACAACAAGTCGATCACCTACAAGGTCAAGGAGATCCTCTACGGCAACGAGCTCACCTCGCACCTCACCCGCAGCCAGATCCTGGACGCCTATCTGAACGACGTCTACTTCGGACAGGGGGCGACCGGGGTCCAGGCCGCCGCCGAGACCTACTTCGGGGTGAGCGCGGCCCGGCTCACCCTCCCCGAGGCCACCCTGCTGGCCGGCCTCCTGCCGGCACCCTCCTACCTCGACCCCTTCAGCAACATGACGGGGGCCCGCCTCCGCCAGCAGGCCGTGGTGGCCGCCATGGTCAAGTACGGGGCGCTTCCGGCCCGGGAGGCGGCCGGGGTGCTGGCCAAGCCGCCCGCCCTCGGTTCGGGCAGCGAGGCCCAGGTCGACAACGCGCCCTATTTCGTCGACCAGGTGCAGGTCTGGCTGCAGCAGCACTTCGGCTCGGGGTACGCCACCATGGGGCTGCGGGTCTACACCAGCCTCAACCTGGCCCTGAACCAGAGGGCGCAGCAGCTGGTGACGGCCGACATAGCCCGACACCAGGCGATGCACATGACCGACGGCGCGCTGGTGGCTGAGGACCCCGCCACCGGGCAGATCGAGGTCTGGGTCGGCGGTGCCGGGCCCAACGTGCCGGGAGGGCAGATCGACATGGCGGCGATGCCCCGACAGCCGGGGTCGACCTTCAAGCTCTTCACCTACGCCACCGCCATCGCGGACCACAAGGTCACCATGACCACCCCGGTCCTGGACAGTCCCTACAGCCTTCCCACCGGCGGGCCGGGCGGGGGGCCGTTCGTGGTGCACGACTACGAGGGGACCTATGCCGGGGTGGTGCCTATCCAGGTGGCACTGGGCAATTCGCTGAACGTGCCGGCCGTCCGCGTCGAGCTCGCCACCGGCATCCCGCAGATCCTGTCCACCGCCCGGGCGATGGGGGTGACCACCCTCAACGGGCCGGCCTCGTCGTACGGGCCGAGCATGACCCTCGGGGCCTATCCAGTTCCCCTCTGGGAGATGGCCCAGGCCGGGTCGGTGTTCGCCTCCCAGGGAGTGCTGCACCCGGCCCACCTCGTGAACTCGGTGGAAAGCCAGACGGGGCAGGTCCTCTACCAGGCTCCGACCGCCGCCACCCAGGTGCTGTCCCCCCAGGTCGCCTACATCATGAACACCATCCTTTCCCGTAACTCCAACCGGCTCCTGGCCTTCGGACCAGACACCCCCCTGATCCTGCGGGGGCACACGGCGGCCGTGAAGACCGGGACCTCCAACAGCTATCGGGACAACCTGGCGGTGGGCTGGACGCCTCAGTTGGTGGGGGCGGACTGGGTCGGAAACGCCAACGACGCCCCCATGTACGGAGGGGGGCTGAACGGCATCAGTGGCGCCGCGTCCCTCTGGAACCAGTTCATGGAGGCCGCTCTGGCGGGAGCTCCCAACCAGTGGTACACGCCTCCGCAGGGGCTGGTGAGCCGGACCCAGAACGGTGAGGTCGACTATTACCTCCCGGGGACGGGACCGTCGACCAAAGTGCTCGGTGGCGGCACCTTGACCCCGTCACCGACACCGACGCCGACACCGACGCCGACACCGGCCGTCACCCCCAGCCCGTCCCCGACCCCCCCGGCATCACCCTCTCCGCCCTCTCTCCCATCTCCATCGGGATCTCCCCAGGTCCCTGGTCCCGGGGGCTGAGCGCCGGGCCAGTCAGGCGGTCGCGGCCTCGACCGTGGAGAGGGCCCGCCGCCGGTCTGGCCGGGATTCGCGCAGCGGCATGGTGGCCGCTAGGGCGTCCCCCACGGCCGAGAGGAGCTGCCCGGAGCGGAACGGCTTGAGCAGGAAGGTGAACCCGCCCTGTTGCAGTGTGTCGCGCTGCTCAGGCTCGGGTGGACGCGAACTGGTGAAGATCACCGGGGTCCAGCTCCAGCCCGGGGCCGAGAGCAGGCGGCGGCAGAGGTCAAAGGCCCCGGCCTCGGAGATGTTCAGGTCAAGGATGGCGCACGAGTAGGGCCCGGAGCGGGCCTGGGCGAGGGCCGAGCGCGGCGACTCCGCCTCGGCCACCTCGAATCCCAGCCGGCGCAAGATCGCCGTCGTGGCCGTGCGGGACCGGAGGTCACGATCAGCGACCAGGATGGTCCTCGCCCCCTGGTGACGGGTGGAGGCGAGGGCGGAACGGGGCATCGGGCGCAGTCTAGGTCCCCCGACCGGCCCGCTTGTGCAAGTTCCTGAAGCAGTCCGGCAAATTCCTGTAACGGCCCGGGCGCGCCCGGCGACGGCGGCGTCGCAGCCCCGAGCCGCGCCCCCCGGACGGAGCTGGACGGACTCACCGGGCGGTGGAGAAGAGGCAGGAGGAGCTGCTCTGGGTGCTGGCTCCGGCCGCGGTCGTGGGCGCGGCGGTGGTGGCCTCCGCGGTGCGCGAGGGGGTCCTGGGCGGCCCGCCGACGGGGCCACGGCTGGTCGGCCTGGGGGCGACCCTCGGGGTGGTCGCGGCGATCGGGGCACTCGTCTGGCTCAGCCGGCCACGCACCTCCCTGCGCCCTGGGTCGCTGGGGGGAGCGCGCACCGCCCGGATTCTCGAACTCCGTCGGCTCTGGCGCGGCGGGGAGGCACGGGTCCGGTTGGGACGGATCGGGCCGGTGACCGTTCGCCTGCCGGAGGATGAGCACCTCCTGGTGCTCGGCCCCACCGGGTCAGGCAAGTCCAGCTCGCTTGCGATTCCCGCGATTCTCGAGTGGCCCGGCCCGGTGGTGGTCACGGACCCGAAGGGGGAGCTGCTGGCCCGGACCCTGGCGGCCCGGGAGCGGCGGGGCAGAGCCGCCGTCTTCGCTCCCCTCATGGAGCCCGGTGACGGCTGGAACCCGGTGACCTCCATCGCCAGCTCGGACGATGCGCTGCGCAGTGCTGGCTTCCTGCTCGGCCGTCCGCCGGAGCGTGAGCCCTTCTGGCACGACCTGGCGCTGCAGCTGCTGCACGGGCTGCTGGTGGAGGCCGCTGCCGCCGGCCTCACCCTGAGTGACATCCTCGCCCTCCTTCAACAGGTCCCGGCCGAGGAGGTGGTCGAGGAGCTCAGCCATCCGCTCGCCCGGCAGTTGGTCCAGGGCGCACTTAGCGGCGGGGACCGGACCGCCATGGGGGTCGTCGCCACCCTGGTGTCCAAATTGGGGGTGTTCGGCAGCGATCAGGTGGCCCGGACCACGGCCCGGAGCACCTTCGATCCGCGCTCGCTGGCGAGTGGCCGGCTGAACAGCCTCTACTGCGTGGTCAGCCCCACGGACGCCCCACTGGTGCGGGGGCTGCTGAGCGCCCTGCTGTCCGCCTGCTGGCGGGCGGTGTACGCCAGCCCGCCGCCGCTCCCGGTGCTCTTCGTCCTGGACGAGTTCGCCCAGCTGACGGCCCTCCCCGAGCTGCCCTCGCTGGTGCAGCTGGGCCGGACCCAGGGGGTGCGGCTGGTGCTCCTGGCCCAGGACCTCGCCTCGATCTCGGCCCTGTACGGAGCGGAGACGGTGACCGCGCTCTGGGCCAACTGCCGGACCAAGCTCCTTCTCCCCGGCATCTCGGAGGTGGATCTGCTGGAGCGCGCCAGCCGTCTGGTGGGCTCCGCCACGCTGCACTCCGCAGACGGTGGCCATCCGTTGCAGGCCCATCCGTACCTGCCACCGGACGAGATCAGGCGGCTCCGGCGCGGGCGCGCCCTGATCCTCCGAGGGAGCGACCATCCGGCACTGGTGCGCCAGCTTCCCTGGTACGCCGACCGCCGGATGCGAGCGGCCGCCGGCGCAGGCGCCGCCGGCGAGCGCTTGCCCCGGGCAGCGAAGGGCCGCGCCATAGCCATCGCAGATGGGCCCCGACCGATCGCCTGGGCTCAGCCTCGAGGTGAGGTCCATTGATCGAGCTGGCCACCTTCGCGACCGGCCTCAACAACCTCATCCACACGGTGACCACCCTGGCCCTGGGGGCGGTCGCGGTCCTGTGCCTCAGCTTCGCGGCGATCCGCTACATGACCTCACTGGACAACAGCCAGCGCCGGGCGGCCGCCATCCAGGGTCTGGTGACCGTCCTCCTGGGCGTGCTCCTGCTGGTGAACGAGGGGGCCATCCTGACCTTCGTCGAGGGGCTGACCGGCAGCAACACCGCCTGCGCGACGGCCAGCTGTTCAGCGAGCGGCCCCTGAGGCGGCTGTCCGCCGCCGCGGTGGTCCTTGCCGGACACCTGCTCTCGGCGGGGAGCGCCGCGGCGCCCACCGCGCAGCCCACCCCTCCCCCCAGCGCGGCGGCCGCCTCCGCCGGGAGCGACAGCCAGCAGTGCGGGGGGATCACCGACCCCTTTTGCTACGTGATCGATGCGTTCGTCTCGGGGCCGGTGGCCATCATGGGCAGCCTCGACGGGAGTCCCGACCCGGCCCACATCGACCCTTCGACTGGGGCCGTGACTTCGGGCCCGTGGCACCTGATCACCACTCTCGTGGGCACCAACCCGGTGGTGGACAACTACGACGGGAGCCTCGGCGAGCCGGCCCACGAATGCGGGTCATCCGGCTGCATCCCCTGGGTCCAGGAGATGAACGCCGTCCTCGAGCCACTGTCCCTGGCGATGATCGTGATCGCCTTCGCGCTCCAGGTGTCGCTCTTCATGGCCGGGCAGCAGCTGAACCTCAGGGCGGGCATCGTCCCCTGTCTGATCGCCGCCGCGGTCCTCGGGGCCGGACTTCCGCTGCACCTCGCGGGACGCGTCATCGACATGGGGAGCTGGGTGTCCCAGGGGATCCTGGAAGCCACCTTCCACCGGCTGGGGAGCTCCGGCGCCGCCCCGCTGGACATGATGACCGTCCTCGCCGTCACCGCCTACTGCCCGGAGGACAGTCCCGTCATCCACCCGGGCATCCATCTCTCGCTCCCCGGCCCGAGCCCGCGCCAGCAGGTCCTGGTGGACCCCTGGATGGACCCGACCTTCAAGCAGTCGCACTGCATCGGGGTGTCCAGCCCCGACTTCACCAAGGAGGTCCTGGACCGCAGCGAGAACTTCTTCGGCCCCCCGCTCCACGACGCCAACTGCGACCGTGGCGACGCCGCCCCCGGTCAGCCCCTCTGTACCAACACCGACAACCAGGTCAACAACAACCAGGGCCAGAACTGCCTGGAAGGCAGCGGCAGCTCCACCGTCGGGGCTCTCCAGTTGGGGGTGCTTCCGCTCCCGGGCGAGCCTCGGGCCGGTGACGGGCAGAGCCCGTCCGACTGCCGCTATGCGGACATCTACTGGGGCACCGTGCCCACCTTCACCGACGTCTGGGCGGGGGTGGGTCCCCACGGGCGCAACGGCTACGACGTCCCCGACGGGCTCATGGGAATGGTGGCCTTCACCGCCCTCACCGGGCTCGGCCTGTGGCTGGCGCTGACCTACCTGGCCCGCTTCATCGTCCTCTCGCTCCTGGCGGCCTGCTCCAGCCTGGCCTTCGTGGCGTTGGCGCTGCCGGGGGGCCGGGCCCTCTTCAACCGCTACTGGGCCACGGTCGGTGCCCTCTCCGCGGTGGTGGTGGTCCAGACGCTGATCTTTCTGGCCTTCGTGGCGGTGGTCTCCACCGTCTCCGGCTTGGCCCCGGTGGCCGCCCACGGCTCCTGCCCCTTCATCTCCCCCACCTCCCATCCGGGTTGCGCCGCGGCCCAGGGCGGCCTGCTGGCCGAAGTGGGGAGTGGCAACCCCGGGGACCAGTTCGCCAAGTGCCTGCTGGCCGCGGTGACGGTCTTCCTCATGGTGGAGGTGCCGGGCCGCATCAGCCGCGGCGAGATGTCCACCACCCGGCGGGTCCGCGCCCTGGCCGAGCTGTCCGCGGGCACAGTGCTCGGCGGCTCCCTGTTGGCGGCCTCCACCACGCTGCCCCGGGCCAGGCGCTATGGCTCCCGCTGGGGCGGGCGGGTCGCCCACTCACTGGGGCTGCCCGGGCGGCCGGAGGAGGACCTCGCCACGAGGCTCGAGAGCGCGGTTCCCGGGGCGGGCCCCCGGTGGCCGACGGTGGTCGGACGGGAGTCGAGAGAGCAGTTTCTCGGCCGCCAGCTGCTGCGGGACGGGAGCCGTCAGCAGGAGCTCGGCCGGCTGACCGGCTTCAGCCCGGAGGATCTGGAGGCGATCAAGGCCCTGCCGGAGGGACCGGAGTTGGGGGAGGCACTCCGCGCCCTCGGCGCCCAATACGCCGCCGCCGGAGGTCCAGCGGCCCACAGCCTCGACGTGTCCTACCTCAATGCCTTGCGGCGCGGCAGGCTTCGGCCCGAGCCGGGCCCTTCGCGGGACCAAACGACGCGAACATGACGGACGCCGAGGTACCGCAGCCCATCTCCGACGTGCCCAGCCGCTGGGGAGGGCTGACCACCCCCCAGCTGGGCTGGCTCGGCGGTGCGGCCGCGCTGCCGATGATCCTGATCCACGCCCATTGCGGTCTGGACGCCACCCTCACCGGGGCGGTGCCGTGGGCGGCCGGCTGTGTCGTGCTGGGCTTCGGCAGCTGCCGGGGCCGTCGGCTCGATGCCTACCTGCTGGACGCGGCGCGGTTCCGGGCCCAACGCCGGCGGCTCTGCCATCCGGACCTGGCCGCATCTCCCCAGGAGTTCCGCGCCGTGGACGGCTCGGAGCGCTGGCCCCTCTGCTGGACCATGCCCTCAGGAGCCCCAGCCCGCCAATGAGGCTGCCCCCGCGGGTGGGATCAACCCTGGACCTCGTCGACCTCGCCTACCTGGAGGGCGGCGTCGCCCGCCTCCGGGACGGGCGCCGCCGGGTGGGGCTGGAGCTGGCAGCCCTCAACCTTCTGCTGCGGTCCAGCGCTGAGCGGCAGCTGGTCTGGAGGCGCTACTGGCGGGCACTCTCCACCCTCTCGGGGCCGGTCTCCCTCTACACCATCTCCCGGCCCCTGGCCCCCTCCACCCAGCCGGCGGCCACCGCCAACGGGCGCCTGGACGCCGAGTACTCGGCAGCGCTTCTGGCCAGTGGCCTGGTGCACCTTCGCCACCACCTGGCTGTGATCTGGGACGACTCCCCCGCGAGCCTGCGCGGGGCCCTGCCGGGGCAGCTCCGCCGAGGAGGCACCCTTGACCTGGACCAGCGCCGGAGAGCCGTCGCGGCGGCGTTGACCGGCCCTGGGCTGCGTCCCCGGCCCCTCGAGGACGGGGAGTGGCTGCGCCTGCTGCAGGAGCTCACAGGCGGGCGGAGCGGGCGGCCCACCGCCAGCTTCGCCAGCTGGGTGGCGCCAGAGACGGCCACGGTGAAGCCCGACCGGCTGGAGCTCTCGGACCGGGTAGCCCGCAGCCTGGTCGTGCGCGGCTTCCCCCGCCGCCTGCAGCCCGGCTGGCTGGCCCCTCTGGTGCTGGCCGCCCCCGGCCCGCTCCGGATGGCTCAGCACCTGTACCCGGTGCCCAAGGTGCACAGCCTGAGCCATCTGCGCCGGCGGATCCGCACCTTCGAGACGGGGCTGGAGGTGGACCGGCGCCAGGGTCGGCGTCCGGATGCCGGCACCCGGGCAGCGCTCGAGGACGCCCTGGCCCTCGAGGAGCGGGTCCTTTTGGAGGAGGACCACCTCATGCGGCTGGTGACCTGCGTCACGGTGGAGGGATCCAGCACGGCGGAGATGGAGCTGGGGTGGCAGCAGGTGGTCAACACCCTCATCGAGCTTGGATGCACCCCGGTTCCGCTGTTCAACCGCCAGGCGGACGGGTGGCGGGCGACACTGCCGCTCGGTGTGGACCCCCTCGGCTGGTCCCGGGACATGACCGCGGCCGCCACCGCCACCGCCATCCCCTTCCTGCGGGCGGCCCTGGATGTGAGGAACGGGGTGCTGCTGGGGCCCAGCCCGAGCACGAGGGAGCTGGTGACTGTCGATCCCCTGGCCAGCTCCAACCCCAACCGCAACGTCCTGGTCCTGGGGACCTCCGGCGGGGGCAAGTCCTTCACCTCCAAGTTGCTGGCCGCCCGCCTCTTCCTCCAGGGGTGCCGGCTCCGCTGCCTGGACCCCGCGGGGGAATACCTGAAGCTGGGGGCACTTCTCGGAGCGCGCTGCCTGGACCTGGGCGCGACCGGCGAACCCGGCCTCAACGTTCTCGGTCCACCTGGCCAGGAGCCCGAGGGGCGGGTGGAGCGGGCGCTCCCTCTGCTGACGCGGCTGCTGGGGTCTAGCCGGTCGGCCGCCGCGCGGGCCTCCATGGAGGCCATCGGGCTAGCCGCCCTGACCGCCCTGCGGCTCCATCCCGCTGAAGCTGGCCTCGCCGAGGTCTTGGAGCAACTGGAGGCGTCGGGCCAGAAGGAGCTCGCCGCCGGGCTGCGGCGGCGGGCCGCCGGCCCTGGTGCCGGCGTCTTCCAGGGCGCAGGCGGGCTCGACGGCGATGACGCCCTGGTGGTCTCCCTGCGCCACCTCCACGCCCGGGAGGAGCTCCTGGGGGCAGCCATGGAGCTGGTGCTCTGGCACCTGGAGGCGGACCTCGAGCGCCCGCACTCCCGACCCACCCTGGTGGTCGTGGACGAGGCAGAGGTCCTGCTCTCCTCCCCATCGGGAGCCCGTTTCCTGGAGAGCATGGCCCGGCGGATCCGCAAGCTGGGAGCCGGGCTGCTGGTGGTCTCCCAGGTGGTCGAGGACTTCCTCAACTCGCCCGTGGGCAACGTGGTGATTCGCAACTGCCACACCAAGCTGCTGCTCCGCCAGGAGGCGGTGGCCCTTCCCGGGGTGCGGCGCGCCTTCTCGCTCTCCGAGGCGGAGTGCGAGCTCCTCCGGGATGCGGAGCCAGGCTGCGGGCTGGTGCTGGCGGGGGATGAGCATGCCAGCTTCCGAGGGGGCGCTCCTCAAGCTTGGTGGCCGGCCCTGACGACGGGTCAGCTGGCCTCGGGCTCCCCGTGAACCCCCGGCGCCTGCTGGCCGGTATGGGGCCCCTGCTGGCCCTGGGCTGCCTGGTCCCCGCGGTCCTCGGGGCCAGCCTTCTGGGGTTGCTGGGGGCCGGAGCAGCGGCGGCCGGGTGGCCCGCGCTGGGTGGCTTGCTCCCCGAGCCCGGAGGGATGGTCCTGCGGCCTGGCGAGGTGGTCCTGGCAAGCGCGCCCTCCTTCCCGGAGTGGGCGGCCCCGTGCGGCCCCGAGCCGGGAGCACTGGCGGTCCAGCCTTCGGCCTGCACCGGACACCCTGAGCCGTTCCCGGCCAACTACCAGGGCTTCTCCACAGGTCAGTGCACCTGGTACGTGGCCACCCGCCGGCTGGTCACCTGGCACACCCCCCAGGGCCTCCTGGGCGGCAACGGGGGACAGTGGCTGGAGCTGGCATCGGCGGCGGGCTATGCGGTGGGCGTCTCCCCGGAGCTGGGGGCCATCGCGGTCTACGCAGACCGGGGTCCAGGCCACGTGGCCTTCGTGGTCGGGGTCGGCGCCGACGGGTCGTACACGGTGGCGGAGTCCAACTGGGCCCTCCTGGGCCCCGCCCCGCCCTACGTGGACCTCAGAGGGGTTGCGGCGGGAGCCACGGGGAGCGCGACCGAGTCCCTCCTGGGGTTCGTCTACGGTCCCGCGCAGGTGCCGTCCCCGTCCTGATGCTCCGTATGCTGAGACTGTGGAGGCGGCCGCAGGACTCGGCACTGGAAGACGGGTGCGGCGGCGTGCGCTCGGCCTGGTGGCCACCTCGCACGCCGGCCAGCACATGTACTCGGGTCTTTTGCCGCTGACCTACCCGGCGATCCTGGTCGACTTCCACCTCAACTACGCCACCCTGGGACTGGCCGTCGGGGTGATCGGGGTGGTGGGCGGCCTCACCCAGGCCAGCGCCGGGTATGTCGGCCAGAGGGTGGCGGCCCGTTGGATCCTCGGCTGCCAGAACCTGGTGGTGGGGCTCTGCGCCATCCTCGGCGCACTGGCCCCCACCTACCCCGTGTTTGCCACCGGCCAGGGGCTGGCGCTTCTCGGATCGAGCCAGCAGCACCCGGTGGGGAGTTCGGTGGCGGCCCGGGTGTACCCCGAGCGCCGGGGAACCGCCCTCAGCGTCGCCACCATCGGCGGAAGCGTGGGCTCGTTGATAATCCCCATCCCGGCGGCCCTGCTCATCGCCGATCTGGGCTGGAGACCGACCCTCCTCATCCTTGCCATCCCCCTCTTCCTCCTCGGACTCCTGCTGCTCCTCACCTTCCCCGCCGTCCCCGGCGATCGAGGTAGGGGTGTCCCCCGACCCAGCCTGCGTCCCCACCTGCCGAGGATCCGGCGCGACCAGCTGGTCAACCCCCGGGTGGCGATCTTCGGGGTCGCCGCCGCCACAGTCGCCGCCGGTGGTCGTGGGCTGGGGACGCTCAACGCCTTCATCCCCCTCTACCTGCGCAACGGAGTCCACCTCCCCGAGGCCACGGTGGGCGTGGTCTTCAACGTGGTCCTGGTGGGGGCGGTCCTGGGACCGGTCCTGGGCGGGCCGCTCTCGGACCGGCTGGGACGCATCCCCGTGCTCTGGGGCGCGTACGCCCTGTCGGCTGTCGCCGTCCTGGCCTTTGGGCTGGCCTCGTCGCTGCCGCTGGCCGGCCTGGCGGCACTGGCCCTGATCGTGGGGCTGGTGGCGTATGTGGAGAACCCGCTGCTCCAGGCCCTGGTGAGCGACAGCATCGCCACCTCAGCCCAGGCTGGGATGTTCGGCTTCTACTTCGCTCTCTCGTACGGCGTCGGGTCGCTCTGGATCGTGGCCATTGGCCAGGTCATCCAGCACCTCGGCTTCTCCGCCGGCTTCGGGGTGATGGCCGGCTCGTATGTGGGAGCGGGGCTGCTCCTGATCCCCTGTGTTGGGGGGAGTCGGAGCCGCTCGTCCGCAGGCGGCCAGGCCGCCAGGTGAGACCGGTCAGGCCGGGCCCCGCCCGAGAGATCGTGAGTTGCGAGCCGTCCGGACCCGCGGATCGGGGAGGGGCAGCCTCAGCCCCTCCGCGGACGCGAGCGGGAGGCCGGGTCGGGGGGTTGCGAACAGTTGCTCGCACGATGCGCTATAGTGAGCGCTAATGAACTTGAAGGAATGGGCGCGAGTGCAAGGCATTCACCCGGTGACCGCATACCGGTGGTTTCGGGATGGGAAGCTGCCGGTGCCGGCGCGCCGAGTCGGGGGCCTGATCCTGGTTGACGCTCCAGGTTCAGCCGCAGCAACCGGCCGCGTCGCCGTCTACGCCAGGGTCTCGTCGGAGGACCAGCGCGCCGACCTCGACCGGCAGGTGGCCCGCGTCACGGCGTGGGCGACAGGCGAGGGGCTCCCGGTGAGCCGGGTGGTAACCGAGGTTGGCTCCGCGCTCAACGGCAAACGGCGCAAGTTCCTCACCCTGCTGCGGGATGAGTCGGTGGTGACGATCGTGGTCGAGCACAGGGATCGGTTTGTCCGCTTCGGCGCCGAGTACGTGGAGGCCGCGCTGTCCGCGCAGGGACGCCGGCTGCTGGTGGTTGACCCCGGCGAGGTTGACGACGATCTGGTGCTGGACGTGACCGAGATCCTGACTTCGTTGTGTGCTCGGCTGTACGGGCGGCGCGCAGCCGCCAACCGAGCCCGTCGTGCGGTGGATCTGGCCACTGGGCCTGCCACGTGAAGACCCGCCAGGCCCTCCGCTTCGCCCTCGACCCGACCTTTGCCCAGCGGCGGGACCTGGGCCGCCACGCCGGGGCATCCCGATACGCCTACAACTGGGGGCTGGAGCGTCAGAGGGCCGCCCTGGCCGCAGGCGCCACCACCGTCCGGTTGCCCTCGGCGATGAGCCTGCACAAGGAGTGGAACCGCTGGAAGAAGGGGCGGGACGGCATCCCCTGGTGGCCTGAGGTGAGCAAGTGCACTTTCCAGGAGGCGTTCCACGACCTGGAGTGGGGGATGCGGGCGTTCTGGGAGAGCCGGGCCGGCAGGCGCGAGGGCCCCAGGGTCCGGTTTCCACGCTTCAAGAAGAAGGGCAGGTCTCGGGACAGCTTCCGGCTCACCGGAGCGATCCACCTGCACGGCCGCGCTGTGACCCTTCCCCGGATCGGCACGGTGCGCGTCTGGGAGGATGCGGCCCGGTGGGTGGAGCGGATCCAGGTGGGTTCGGTGCGGGTCACCTCGGCGACGGTGAGCCGGGAGGCTGACCGCTGGTTCGTGTCGCTGGCCGTGGAGGTGGAGCGGGCTGTCCCCCGGCGGCCGGTCGCCGGGGACACGATCGGGGTGGACCTCGGCTTGCTCGCCCTGGCGACGCTGTCGGACGGGACCGTCATCGAAGGGCCCAAGGCGCTGCGCCACGGTCTGCGCCAGCTGCGGCGGCTCTCCCGGGCTCACTCCCGCAAGCAACGCGGCTCGCACAATCGAGCCAGAGCGGCGCGCCGGCTGGCCCGTCACCATGCCAAGGTTGCCCACCTCCGCCGCGACCACCTCCACAAGCTGACCACCCGCCTGGCCAAGACCCACGGCCGGATCGTGGTGGAGGACCTCAACGTCAAGGGCATGCTGGGCAACCGCCGGCTGGCCCGAGCGCTCGCGGACGCGGGGTTCTCGGAGTTCCGCCGCCAGCTGGCCTACAAGTGCCGGTGGTACGGCTCCCAGCTGATGGTGGCGGACCGCTGGTTCCCCAGCTCGAAGACCTGCTCCAGCTGCGGGGCGGTCAAGGCCGAACTCCCGCTGCGGGAACGCACCTACCGCTGCGAGAGCTGCGGCCTGGTGCTGGACCGGGACCTCAACGCCGCGATCAACCTCGCCGGGTGGGCCTACCCGGCCGTCACCGCCAGTGCGGCGGAGACGCGAACTGCCTGTGGAGCCGACTGTAAGACCGGGCCTCGCCCGGCTGGTGGCCGTGAAGCAGGAACCGGGACCGCCCCGGAGCGCCGCCATTCAATGGCGGCTGTGGACGGTGGACTTACCAATGTTCACTGATTCGCAACGGGAGCGGATGTCACCCGCGGTGGGAGTTGGGGCACAGTGGCCCGGGCTCTGAGCGACGTCAAGGAGCTGGAGGCTGCCACCAGCGAGGCGAGATCGGTTCTCCGCCGGCTGGAACGGCTCCACGGCCGTCTGCAGGGAACGCAGAGCCCCGACCT
>JAKBTP010000010.1 GCA_021844355.1 bacterium
GGGTCCTCGGCCACGGACATGGTGATCGTGGCCGACGCGGTCCCCGCCCCCTGGGGGTCGCGGCCCTCGCCCCGCATGACCAGCCGCCGTGCCTGGCGGTCGACCTCCAGGACGGTCATCACCCCGTCGTAGCGGACCGTCACCGGCCCCACCTTGACGGTGACCCGGCCCTTGTAGGTCTTGTCGTCGACCCGCTCCGTGATGGAGGCCCCGGGCAGGCAGGGCGCGATCCGCTCCAGGTCCTCCAGGAGGGGAACCAGCTGGTCCGGTGGGAGCCCGATCTTGAGGGTGTTCTCTAACAGCAAGTTGGTACTCCTGGTGGGGTGGGGTCGGCTCAGCCCAGATCCTACCCGCGCCGCCCAGGGCCCGTGGGACCCCTTCCCCGGAAGCTGCGCTCGGTCTACAATCCGCCCAGCCATAAAAACCGGTTGAGCCCGGTTGCCGAGCCGGGCGGGAGAGCCACATGCAGGTTCCTGCTCCCTTTGACTATGACCGGGCCAGCTCCGTGGAGGAGGCAGTGGCGCTTCTCGAGCGCCACGGCGCGGAGGCGCGGCCCATCGCCGGCGGCCACAGCCTCCTACCGATGATGAAGCTGAGGCTGGCCCGCCCCGAGAGGCTGGTCGACCTCAACGACCTCACCGAGCTGAGCTACGTCCGCACGGAGGGGGAGTGGATCGCGGTGGGGGCCATGACCCGCCACGCCCAGCTGGCCGCCTCCGACCTCCTGGCCCGCCACTACCCCATCTTCCAGGACGCAGAGCGGGTGATCGCCGACCCCGTGGTGCGCAACCGGGGCACGGTGGGAGGCTCGCTGTGCCAGGGCGATCCGGCCGAGGATCTCTGCGCCGTGGTGGCGGCGCTGGGTGGGCAGGTGGTGCTCCGCTCCTCTGGAGGGGAGCGGGTGGTGGCCGCCCGAGACTTCTACCTGGGTCCGTATGAGACCGTGGTCGCTCCCGCGGAGCTGGTGACCGAGGTCCGGATCCCCATCCGCCCCGGCAGCGGCTCCGCCTACGAGAAGGTGGAGCGTCGTCCCGGGGACTGGGCCATCGCGGCGGTCGGCTGCTTCGTCACCCTGGCCCAGGGCTCGGTTGCGGACTGCGGGATCGGCCTGGCCGCGGTAGGGGCCAACGGGTACTGCGCTCCTCAGGCCGAGGCCCAGCTGCGCGGGCAGCCCGCCACCGAGGAGAGCTTCCGGGCCGCCGCTGAGGCCGCCGCCGCCGGCTGCCGTCCCCAGAGCGACCAGCGGGGACCGGAGGACTACAAGAGGGACCTGGTGCGGGAGCTGACCCGACGGGCGCTCCGGCGGGCGGCCGCCCGGGCGATGGCAGGAGGGGCTTGACGATGCAGGTTTCGATGACCGTCAACGGCGAGCGGGTGACCCGGGAGGTGGAGCCGCGGATCCTCCTAGTCCACTTCCTGCGCGACGAGCTGAACCTGACCGGGACTCACTGGGGCTGCGACACCTCCAACTGCGGCACCTGCGTCGTCTGGATGGACGGAGTGCCGGTCAAGAGCTGCACCGTGCTGGCGGCCATGGCCTCCGGGCGGGAGATCCGGACGGTCGAGTCGCTGGAGCAGGGAACGCAGCTGGACCCGGTCCAGGAGGGGTTCATGCGGGAGCACGGGCTGCAGTGCGGCTTCTGCACCCCCGGGATGATGATGACCGCCCGCTGGCTGCTGGACCACAACCCCGACCCCAGCGAGGCGGAGATCCGGGAGGCGATCTCTGGTCAGATCTGCCGTTGCACCGGATACGAGAATATTGTCCGGGCCGTCCGCTGGGCCGCGGCCCACCCGGCGACCCAGGAGGTGGGCTCGTGAGCACGACCGCCGAGGTTCCCGTAAGCCCCGCCGGCAACCCCATCGGCTTCGGCCGGATGCTGCGCAAGGAGGACCAGCGGTTCCTCCGTGGCCAGGGCAACTACCTGGACGACATCAAGCTGCCCGGGATGCTCCACGGGGCCATCCTGCGCAGCCCCTTCGCCCACGCCCGCATCGTCTCCATCGACACCTCGGCCGCCGAGGCGCACCCCAAGGTCAAGGCGGTGATCACCGGCAAGATCCTGGAAGGGCTGAAGCTGGCCTGGATGCCCACCCTCTCCCATGACGTCCAGGCCGTGCTGGCCACGGACAAGGTGCGCTTCCAGGGGCAGGAGGTGGCCTTTGTGGTGGCCGAGGACCGCTACTCAGCCCGGGACGCCCTGGAGTTGATCCAGGTCGAGTACGACCCCCTGCCCCCGGTGGTGGATGCCCGACGGGCCCTGGAAGAGGGTGCCCCGGTGATCCGGGACGACATCGAGGGCAAGAAGGACAACCACATCTTCGACTGGGAGGCGGGCGACCGGGAGGCCACCGATCGGGTCTTCGCCGGGGCCGACGTGGTGGTGGCGCAGGACATGCTCTATCCCCGGGTCCATCCCGCCCCCATGGAGACCTGCGGGAGCATCGCCCACATGGACCGGGTCACGGGCCAGCTCACCGCCTGGTCCACGACCCAGGCCCCCCACGCCCACCGCACGCTGTACGCCCTGGTGGCGGGGTTGCCCGAGCACAAGGTGCGGATCATCTCCCCCGACATCGGGGGCGGCTTCGGCAACAAGGTGGGGATCTACCCCGGGTACGTCCTGGCGGTGGTCGGGTCGATCGTCACCGGGCGGCCGGTGAAGTGGGTCGAGGACCGCTCGGAAAACCTGACCTCGACCTCTTTCGCGCGCGACTACCACATGCACGGGGAGATCGCGGCCAGCCGGGACGGGAAGATCTTGGGCCTCCGGGTCAAGGTCCTGGCCGACCACGGGGCGTTCAACGGAACCGCCCAGCCCACCAAGTTCCCGGCCGGCTTCTTCCACATCTTCCCCGGCAGCTACGACCTGGAGGCGGCCCACTGCCAGGTCACCGGGGTCTACACCAACAAGGCCCCGGGCGGAGTGGCCTACGCCTGCTCCTTCAGGGTCACGGAAGCCGTCTACCTGGTGGAGCGGATGGTGGACGTCCTGGCCGACGAGCTGGGGATGGACCCGGCCGAGCTGCGCCGCCGGAACCTGCTCCGGCCCGAGCAGTTCCCCTACACCAACAAGACGGGCTGGGTCTACGACTCGGGCAACTACGCGCACACCCTGGAGGTGGCCCTGGAGAAGGCGGGGTACTCGGAGCTGCGGCGGCGGCAGGAGGAGGGCAGGGCCCGCTGGCGGGCCGCCGGCGGAAGCCCCGAGAACCCCGGAGCCGGGGGGCAGCACCTCATGGGGATCGGCATCAGCTTCTTCACCGAGGGGGTGGGCGCCGGCCCCAAGAAGCACATGGACATCCTGGGTCTGGGGATGGCCGACGGCTGTGAGCTCCGGGTCCATCCCACCGGCAAGGCCCAGCTCCGCCTCAGCGTTCAGACCCAGGGCCAGGGCCACGAGACCACCTTCGCCCAGATCGTCGCCCACGAGCTGGGCATACCCCCCGAGGACGTGGAGGTGATCCACGGGGACACCGACAACACCCCGTTCGGGCTGGGCACCTACGGGTCCCGTTCGACCCCGGTCTCGGGCGCGGCGGCGGCCGTCGTCTCCAGAAAGGTCAGGGACAAGGCCCGGATCATCGCCGCGGCCGCCCTGGAGTGCTCCCCGGACGACCTGGAGTGGGAGTTGGGGCGCTGGCAGGTCAAGGGTGACCCCGACAAGGTGAAGACGATCCAGGAGATCGCCATGCTGTCGCACGGCACCCTGGAGCTCCCCGAGGGGGTGGAGGGGCACCTGGATGCCTCGGTGGTCTACGACCCGCCCAACCTCACCTATCCCTACGGGGCCTACATCTGTGTCGTCGACGTCGACCCGGCGACCGGCCGGGTGCAGGTGGAGCGGTTCATCGCAGTCGACGACTGCGGCCCTCGCATCAACCCCATGATCGTCGAGGGCCAGGTCCATGGCGGCCTGGCCGACGGGGTGGGGATGGCCCTCATGGAGGCCATCCAGTTCGACTCCAGCGGCAACTGCGTCTCGGGCTCGCTGATGGATTACCTGCTGCCGACCTCACTCGACTGCCCCAGCTGGGAGCTCGGGGAGACCGTGACCCCGTCTCCCCACCATCCGCTGGGCGCCAAGGGAGTCGGGGAGTCCGCCACCGTGGGCTCGCCGCCGGCGGTGGTCAACGCCGTCATCGACGCCCTGGAGCCCTTCGGGGTGAGGCACGCCGACATGCCCCTGACTCCAGCCCAGGTGTGGCTGGCCATCCGGGGGCGGCCGCTGCGGACCGACATCGTGGAGTGATGGCGGCCACCGACTGGGGGCGGCGGTTGGAGGAGCTCCGCCGGGAGCGGGTGCCCTTCGTCCGGGCCACGGTGGTCCTGGCCGAGCGGCCGACGTCGGCCCGCCCCGGGGACCAGGCGCTGGTGCTCTCGGACGGCAGCATCGAGGGTTTCGTGGGCGGCAGCTGCGCGGAGACTTCGGTGCGGGCCCAGAGCCTGGCGGTGCTGGCCGAGAGCCGCCCCCAACTGCTGCGGATCAGCCCGGAATCGGAGCCGGCCCAGCCGGGCCGGGTCCAGGTGGTCAACCCCTGCCTCTCCGGAGGCACCCTGGAGATCTTCTTGGAGCCCTGGAAGCCGCCGCCGCTGCTGGCGGTGCTGGGGGAGACCCCGATCGGTCGGGCCCTGTTCGAGCTGGCGGGCCCCTTGGGATTCGAGGCGGTCGCCTGGGGCAGCCTGCCGGAGCTTCCGGCCGCGGTGGTGGTGGCCTCCCACGGCCGGGGCGAGGAGGAGGTGCTGCGGGCGGCGCTCTCCTCCGGGGTCCCGTACGTGGGACTGGTCGCCAGCCGGCGCCGCGGGGCGGCGGTGCGGGAGAGTCTGCAGCTGGACTCGGAGCTGTCCAAGCAACTCCGGACCCCGGCCGGGCTCGACATCGGCGCCACCACCCCGGCCGAGGTGGCGCTCTCCATCCTGGCTGAGATCATCGCCTCCAGGCCGCGCGTTGCCCGGGAGCCGGCAGCGGCGGCTTCTGCCCCGGTCCTGGCCCGGGACCCGGTCTGCGGCATGGAGGTCGCCTCGGTCGAGGCCTCCCTGAACTGGGACCATGAGGGCGTTCGATGGTGGTTCTGTGGCCCGGGCTGCCGGGACGCGTTCCAGGCGGATCCGTCCCGCTACGCCCCGGCCTGAGGTGGCCCCTGAGGGGACGGTGACGGTCGACGACCCAGGGCAGCTCTCGGGCCTGCTGGAGGCCCAGGGCTACCTCGCCGACCCGGAGCTGGCGACCTCCCTCTTCTGCGCCCTGAAGATGCCACAGCCGCTGCTCCTGGAGGGCGAGCCCGGGGTGGGGAAGACGGAAGCTGCCAAGGCGCTGGCCCGTGCCCTGGACACGCCGCTCATCCGACTGCAATGCCACGAGGGGATCGATGCCAGCGAGGCCCTGTACGAGTGGAACTATCCCCGGCAGCTGCTGGCGATCCGCCTGGCCGAGGCCCAGGGGCGGGAGCTGGCCGAGGTCGACCTCTTCCAGCGCCAGTACCTCATCTCCAGGCCGCTGCTCCGGGCGCTGGAGCACCCCGGGCCGCGCCCGGCGGTGCTGCTGATCGACGAGGTGGATCGGGCCGACGACGAGTTCGAGGCCTTCCTCTTCGAGCTGCTGGGCGAGGGCAGCGTCACCATCCCTGAGCTGGGGACCGTGCGGGCGGCTCTGCCGCCGGTGTCAGTCCTGACCTCGAACCGTTCCCGGGACCTGCACGACGCCCTCAAGCGGCGCTGCCTGTACCACTGGATCGAGTACCCCAGCATGGAGCGGACGGTGGCCATCCTGGCCCGCCGGGTGCCCGCCGCCTCGCGCACCCTGGCCGAGCAGGTCGCGGCCGCCGTGGCCAGGCTCCGCAGCCTGCG
>JAKBTP010000092.1 GCA_021844355.1 bacterium
TCAGCCGACCCCGGGGTCCGGTTCCGACTCTTCCCCGAAGAGCAGGCGCCGGGAGTTGGTGTAGAGGATCTTGCGCTTCACATCCTCCGGAAGTTCGATCTCCTCGAAGTCCCGCAGCCAGCGCTCGGCGGTCATCACCGGAGCGTCGGTGCCGAACAGCACCCGATCGGGGAAGATCCCCTTGGCGTACTTCCAGACCGTCTCCGGGATGTACTTGGGCGACCACCCGGAGAGCTCCAGGTAGCAGTTGCGCCGGATCCAGGTGACCGAGATCGCCTGGTTGACCCAGGGGAATCCGAAGTGGGCCAGGATCAGGCGGAGGTTGGGGAAGTCCAGCGCAACCTCGTCCAGGTGGGTGGGGTCCCCGTACTGCATCCGGCCACCGGACTGGTTGTGCCCGGTGTGGACCAGGACCGGGATGCCCAGCTCCTCGGCCTTGGCCCAGAGGGGATAGTGGGCGCGGTCGTTGGGATAGAAGTGCTGGGTCGGCGGATGGAGCTTGAGGCCGCGCATGCCCAGGTCCCGGACCGCGTGCTCCAGCTCCTCGATCGCCAGCTGATGCTTGTTGGGGTCGACGCTGGCGAAGCCCACGAAGCGGTCGGGGCGCCGGGCCACCAGGTCGGCCACCATCTCGTTGGGGACCTTCCAGCCGTGGGTGGTCTCGCAGTCAAAGGCCAGAAGCGCAGCCAGCTCGACCCCGGCCTCGTCCATGGAACGGACCATGTCGTCCACGGTGATCGGCTTGCCGTCAAAGTTGAAGGTCTTGCGGGCATGGCCCCAGAACCACTCCGGGGTCACCGCCAGCACCTCCTCGGTGTACGGGTGCACGTGGATGTCAATCGATTTCAAGGCCTGCTCCCCAACTTCCCCTTCGATTCACTGCAACTTGGCTGTCAGGTGGAGGCACTGTAGCCGCCGTCCACCACCACCACCTCACCGGTGACGAACCGGGTGCCCTCGATCAGCGCCACCACCACCTCGGCCACGTCTTCTGCGGTCGCCACCCGGCGCATGGGCGTGTGGGCAGCTCGCCGCTGCATCAGCCGGTCGTAGTCCTGCCCCAGGGTTTGCTCCATCCACTCCCCCAGCACCCATCCAGGGGCGACGGCGTTGACCCGGATCGCCGGAGCCAGCGCCCGAGCCAGCGTCCGGGTGAGGTTGGCGACCGCAGCCTTGCTCGCGGCATACGGGAGGGGCTGGGCGCTGGGCCGCAGTCCGGCGATGCTCGACATGTTGACCACCGCCGCCTGCTCCGATCGACGGAGCATCGGCAGGACCGCCCGGGTCACCTGGAAGAGGCCACGCACGTTGACCGCGAACACGCGGTCCCACTCCTCGAGGACGACACCGTCCAGATCCTCCGGGTCCGCCTCAATGGTGATCCCGGCATTGTTGACCAGGGCGTCCAGCCTCCCGAACTCCCGCTCCACGGCCCCGGACATCGCGCGCACCTCCAGCTCCTGGCTGACGTCGGCGCGCACCAGCAGGGCCCGGGCACCCTGCTCGCGGACCAGCTCGGCCGCCTCCTGGGCCGGGCCCTCGGCCCGGCTGTAGTTGATGGCCACGTCGTACCCCAGACGGGCGAGGGCGACCGCGCTGGCCCGCCCCATCCCCCGGGAACCGCCGGTCACCAGCGCCGTCTTCCGGGTCCCGCTCACTGGTGGCCCTCCCCGGAGCCGAGCTCCAGCGGCACGCCGTTGAGGCTGACCTCGAGAGTGGTCGGCACCTCCACCTTGAACGTCTGGCTGGCATGGCAGGCACGCTCGGCATGGCGGCAGAGCTCGGCCACCCGGGCCGGCGGTGCCGGGCTCTCCACCCGGAGCTGGAACGAGACCTGCTGGAAGGCCCCCGGCGGACCTCCGAGGTCGTACTTGTCGGCCAGGCTGAAGTTGGCCCGAACGTCCGCCTCAGCCGCCAGGATGTCCACTCCGTACAAGGGCGAAAACTTCGCCACCTGGGTCAGCATTCAGAAGGCCGCTCCAGCCAGCAGGTATTGCAGGGGCCGGGGTGCGGAACCCGTGCCTCCCCCCTCCATGGGCTCATCGGACTCCAGGGTGAATGTGCCCACCCGCCCCACCATGTGCAGGTCGCGATCGATGTGCGCCACCGCTCGCTGGGTGATCACAGGCTGGAGCTCAGCTTCCTCCCTTGTTCGGCGGTAGGCGGCGCGCATCCGCTCCGGGTCAACGATGGGAAGATCACTCATCGGGATGCACCTCCGAGGTGGCGCCAGACCTTCTCCGGCGTGAATGGCGGGTCTACCAGCCCCGCCCCGAGAGGGCTGAGGGCGTCGGCCACGGCGTTGGCAACGGCTGCCGGGATGGCGATGCAACCGCTCTCGGCCACCCCCTTGGTGCCCAAGGGGCTCAGGGGCGAGCGGGTGGGACGGAACTCGGTCACGATCTCCGTGCGGATGTCCGGCAGGGTGGGCACGGCGTAGCTCAAAAAGCTCTCGGTCAGCGCCTGGCCCTCGGGGTCGTGGAGCACCTCTTCGAACAGCGACGCCGCGAGCCCCTGGACGGTGGAGCCGATCACCTGACCCTCGGCCAGGAGCGGGTTGACGACGGTCCCGGCATCGTCCACCGCCACCAGCCGGTCTACCTCGACCCAGCCGGTCTCCGGATCCAGCTCCACGGTGGCGACGCAGGCCGAGGAGCCGAAGGTCAGGCCAGGCAGCGTGAAGCGGCCGTCGCCCCGGAGTTCGGGAAGGTCGTCTGAGGTGTGTTCCCGCGCCGCGGCCTCCAGCTCCTGGAGGCCCACCCCCTCACCCCCGGCGGACGGCACCACCCTGCCTGCCTTCCACTCCAGCCGCTCTTCCGGGATGTCCAGGAGGTGAGCCGCCCAGATGAGGCAGCGGCGCCGGAGCTCCTCCAGAGCGAGAAGAACAGCCGAGCCGCCGACCGTCACCGAGCGACTGCCGAAGGTGCCGACCCCCAGGGGAACTTCGCGGGAGTCCCCGGAACGCACCTCGATGCGGCTGGGCTCCACCCCCATGGCGTCCGCGGCGATCTGGGCGAACGTGGTGGCGTGGCCCTGGCCGTGATCGCTGGAGCCGGGCAGAAGGACGATCCGACCGCCCTCCCCCAGTACCGCCGCCGCGGTCTCCCAAGCGCTGTTCCCGCTGGACTCGACGGCCAGCGCCAGCCCCACTCCCCGCAGCCGGCCTTCGGAGCGTTCCCGGTCTCGCCGCTGGATCGCGGCGTCCCACGAGGAGAGGTCCAGGGCGCGGTCCAGCAGGCCCGGGTAGTCCCCGGAGTCGTACTCGGTGCCGAGGACGGTGCGGTAGGGGAAGTCGGAGGCCCCCACCAGATTGCGGCGCCGGATCTCCACCGGGTCCAGGTTCAGCCGGGCCGCGGCCAGGTCCACCAGCCGCTCGATGAAGTAGGCGGCCTCGGGACGACCCGCACCCCGATAGGGCCCCGTCGGGACCTTGTTGGTGGCCACTCCGACAACCGACACCTCCGCCGCAGGGATCCGGTAGGCGCCGGTGGCCAGGCTGGTGGCGGTCAGCGACACGACCGAGGTGTGGCCCAGGTGGTAGGCCCCGGCGTCCGCTATGAGCTGCAGACGAAGTCCCCGGATGGAGCCGTCTTGAGCCAGACAGAGCTCGGCGTCCGCGTCCATCCCCCGGCCCTGATAGGCGGCCAGGAAGTTCTCCGAGCGGGTCTCCACCCACTTCACGGGGCGCCGGGAGCGCAGCGCCAGGAAGACTGCCACCACGTGCTCCGGTGCCAGCCCTCCCTTGCTCCCGAAGGCCCCCCCGACATCTGGGACCACCACCTGGACTCGCTCCTGGTCCCACCCCAGGAGCTGGGCCAGCTGCACGCGGGGGCGGTGGGGATCCTGCGACGAGCACCAGAGGGTGAGCCGCGTCGCATCCTCGGAGGCCACCGCCAGGCAGCCGCGAGGCTCCATCGGCGCCGCTTGAAGGCGGGGGATCGAGAAGCTCGCGGAGACCACCACCTCCGCGGCGGAGAAGGTGTCATCCACCGCGCCCCCCGAGTGCCTCCAGCGGAAGAGGACGTTGTCTGGGACTGTCGAGTGGACGGTGGGCCCATCGGAGAGGGCGGCCCGGATGCCCCCCACCGCCGGGAGCGGCTCAAGGTCCAACTCCACGAGGTCGCAGGCGTCCTCGGCCACCGCGCGGGAGTCGGCCAGGACCGCGGCCACCGGCTCACCCTGGAAGCGCGCCTCCTCCCAGGCGAGCACCGGCATGGGAACCGGGGCCAGGAAGAAATCCGGTGGCAGCGGGATCGTGCTGAGGGGCAGGTGCCGCAGCGATTGCGGAAGGTCCGCAGCTGTGACCACGGCTTGGACTCCGGGGACGGCCAGAGCTCGAGCCGGATCCACCCCCCGGATCCGGGCATGCGGGAGCGGTGAGCGGACGAAGGCCACAAAGGAACACCCAGTCGCCGGAAGATCGTCAAGGTAGGCACCGTGCCCGGTGATCAGCGGCTGATCCTCACGGCGCCGCTCCGGACGGCCGACCCAAGTTCCCGTCAACTCAATGGCACTCCGACTGTCCTGGGAAGCGCCGGTCAGGCCACGGTGGGGGCCCAAGAGAACCTACCGACGCTGGTGAGTAGGATTTTACGGCCAACTGACCCCACGAATGGGGTGCCGGGAAGCGAGATCGCCCGGGTCGGCTTCAGGGGGCCTGGTGCTGGGGACCGGCCCAAGTCGAGGGCCGGCGCCCCGGTTCCTCTCGCAGGGAGCGCAGAGCCCGGCGGCCGTCGCTGCCGGGCAGGAGCAGGTTGGTCATCAGCTCCACCATCATCAGCAGCAGCAGGTACACGGTCTCCCCAGGGAACAAGAGGGCCGCTCCCGCCCAAACAAGGGACTCTGCCAGCGGCCCGATGAGCCAGACGCTGCGCAGCTCACGGGCGCTGGCGCTGGCTACGGCGAACTTCCAGCCCAGCCCGGGAAAGTGGAAGGATGGCCGGGGGTGGAGTCCGGCCAGCCGCAGCCGGAGGTAGTGCGACCCCTCGTGGGCCACCAGCGCCACCACCAGGGTGAGCCAGAGGACCGTCACCGCGCGCCCCTCCCCCAAGAGATCGGGTGCCGCATGAACTCTCCTCCTCGCCCCAGGTTAGGGCGAAGCCGGAGGTGGCGCGGCCAGGGAATTGCGGGTCGGGCTGGATGAGAACGCCTGCGCACAGAGCGCTCCAGAGCGTGGTCCCGAATATGCCGTTTCCTCCGCGGCCCACCGCCCCTACTCGCGGCAGCTGACCCGGTGGCCCAGTGCCAGGGGATGTCCGTTCGGCCCGACGTTGCTCCCCACGATGTCCACCACCTGCCCCGAGTGGGCGTCCAGCGCCACCAGGAAGAAGGCCATCCGCCCGCTGTCCCGGAAGCAGGGGCCGCCCGGGGGCCCGCCCGACACCGCCCTGAGCCCCCAGGGAGGGATCGCGTCGAACACCCAGCAGGGATTGCAGGACAGCTTCCGGGACCCATCGGAATACGAGAGCAGGGCGGCTCGATCCAGGGCCCAGCCCGGGCCGAGGTGGACCTCCGCCGCTGCCCGAGCGTCGGTGAAGCTGTCCAGCCTGGGTGCCGGACCAGAAGGTGGCCCCACGCGAACGCTGGCCGCGGCGAACTGGCGCTGGGTGAGTCCGAGGACCGTGGGCTGCCCTGGCCGCGAGATCAGGAGGTAGAGGCCGAGCGCGGCGCATGCGGCAAGCAGGCCGGGCACCATCCGCATAAGCGCGCCTCTCGGCCAGGTGTCGCTCACGCCCTCCACTCCAGGGACTTTGACGGCCGTGCCGTGAACTTCATGATCCCGCAGATTCTGGGCCCGCACCTGTGCCGAAGCAGGCCCGCGGACGCGACCGTCGAGCGGGACCG
>JAKBTP010000166.1 GCA_021844355.1 bacterium
CTCCTGACCCGGCGAAGACAACCAGCAACCAGAGACCTCCCTAGCCTTACCCGCCCCGCCATTATCGGCAGCGGCCCGAGCGCGCTAGGCCGGATCTACGTCCAGCGCCCACCCTCTGCCCGAGGGCAGAAGCTCCGCCACATCCTCCATCCGGGTGCCCTTCAGGGTCAGCTGCCAGCGATGCAGGGAGCGGAGCCGGGGGATGAAGGCGGGGCTGGGTCCCAGGACCTCGATCCCCTTCCGCTGCAGGGCCTCGCGGAGGCGTGCCCCCTCGCGCTCGCAATCCTGCCGTGCGAGCTCCTCGCGGGGGTCGCTGCGCGTGACCACCAGCAGCCGAGTGAATGGCGGGTAGCCCAGCCGCCTCCTCACCTCCACCTCCTCGCGGGCGAACCCCTCGTAGTCGTGCTCCACGGCCCGCAGCACAGCGGGGTGCTCGGGGCTGTAGGTCTGGAGGATCACCTCCGCCGGCTCGTCACCCCGGCCGGCCCGGCCGGCCACCTGGGTCAGGAGGGAGAAGGTCCGCTCGGAGGCGCGGAAGTCCGGGAAGTGGAGGGCGATGTCGGCGTTCACAATCCCCACTAGCCGGACCCCCGGCAGGTCCCACCCCTTGGCCACCATCTGGGTGCCGATCAGGATGTCCGCCCGCCGCTCGGCGAAGGCCTCGTAGATCTCCCGGTGGGCGTCCCGGTGCCCGACGGTGTCCCGGTCCATGCGCAGGATCCTGGCCCCCGGCCAGCGCTGGGCGGCCTCCGCCTCCACCCGCTCGGTGCCGGCCCCCAGGGCCCGGAGGAGGGCGCTTCCGCAGCTGGCGCAGGCGTCCGGCAGCTCCTCGAAGTGGCCGCAGTAGTGGCAGCGGCAGAGCCGGCCGGGGAGGTGCAGGGTGAGGGAGACCGAGCACTCCGGACACCCCAGGGCCTCCCCGCAGCTGCGGCAGAGGACCACGCTGGAGGTGCCGCGGCGGTTGAGGAAGAGGATCACCTGGCCGCCTGCGGAGAGGGCTCCGTCCACGGCCGCGACAAGGTCGCGGGAGAGGGGCGACCGGTTGCCCCAGGCCAGCTCCTCCCGCAGATCTACCACCCGGACCGGGGGCAGGGGACGCTGGTTGTAGCGCTGGGGCAGACGGAGGAGCTGGGGGCTTCCCCTGGTCTGGGCCAGATGGTAGGTCTCCAGCCGAGGGGTCGCGCTCCCCATCACCACCGGGACGGAGAGGATCCGCCCCAGCCGGCGAGCCACCTCGACGGCGTGATAGCGGGGCACCCGGTCGTACTGCTTGTAGGAGGTGGAGTCCTCCTCGTCCACGATGATCACCCCGCAGTTGGGCATGGGGGCGAAGACGGCGCTGCGGGATCCCACCACCACCTGGACCTGGCCCGAGCGGACCCGGCGCCACTCCGATCCCCTCTGGCCGGGAGTCAGCCCGGAGTGGAGCACCGCGACCCGGCTCCCGTGGTGACGGGCGAAACGGGCCACGGTCTGGGGGGTGAGGGAGATCTCGGGGATGAGGACGATGGCCCCCCGGCCCCGCTCCTGGGCGGCTCGGATGGCGGCCAGATAGAGCTCGGTCTTGCCGGAACCGGTGACCCCGAAGAGGAGGAACTCCTGGAAGCGGGACCAGCGCACTGCCTCCTCGATGGGCAGGAAGGCCGCCATCTGTTCTGAGCTGAGGTTGAGCTCGGGTGCCCCTGGTGCCGTCTCGGCGTCCGGGGACTCCGACCGGCTCCGACGGCGGACCGGCCGGGCATCCGCCCTGCCTCCCCGCATGGCCGGGGGCACCATGGCCCTTATCACCTCTGGCAGCGGGGTGAGGTAGTGGCCGCTGATCCAGTGGGCCAGGCTGATCTGAGCCGGGAGCAGCAGCGGCTCGGGGTCCCGGATCCGCTCCACCGAGCGGAGGTGGTCCACCCGGGACTCCTGAGCCAGCGCCACCACCATGCCGAACACCCGCCGCCGCCCGAACGGGACCACCACCCGCTGCCCCAGGGTCAGTTCATCCTGAAGTTCCCTTGGCACCAGGTAGTCGTAGACGCCGGCCGGCGCCGCCGGGCCCAGGTCGGGCACCACCTTGGCGATGGGCCCGCCTCCGCTCAACTCGCCTCCGAGCCGTCCCCGGGGGAGTTCAGCAGCTCCGCCGCCAGGTCCAGGATCCGCCCCGCGACGAGGGACTTGGGGGACCAGGGCAGCTCGACCTCGCGCCCGTCGGGGTAGAGGACCACCGCCTCGGACCAGTCACCCCCCATCGCCGAGCGCGGACCGGCCACCGGGTTGGCCACCAGCAGGTCGCAACCCTTCCCGCGCAGCTTGTCCCGGCCCCGGCTGCGGACGTCCTCGGTCTCGGCGGCGAAGCCCACCACTCGCAGCCCCTCGGGCCGCCGCGCCACCAGCTCCTGGAGGAGGTCTGGGTTGGGCTCCAGGTGGAGATCCAGCGCCTCGTGCTCGGCGCGGTGCAGCTTCTGCTCGAAGGGCTTCGCCAGGCGGTAGTCCGCGACCGCGGCGGCCATCACCAGAAGCCTGGTGCGTGGGAGCCGCTCCAGGCAGGCATCCAGCATCTGCGACGCCGTCTCCACCCGCACCAGCTCGCCTCCCGGAAGCTGCTCCGGGAGTGCGGCGGCGGTCACCAGGTGCACCTCGGCGCCGCGCCGGAGCGCAGCCCGGGCCAGCTCGGCGCCCATCCTGCCGCTGCTGCGGTTGCCCAGGTAGCGCACCGGGTCGATCGGCTCCCGGGTGCCTCCGGCGGTGACCAGCACCACCACCCCCTGGAGCTCTCGCCCGGGTTCGAGCAGAAGACGGGCGGCTTCCACTATCTCCCCCGGCTCTGCCATCCGTCCCATCCCCACGTGGCCCGACGCCAGCCGGCCGGAGGCCGGCCCCACCAGATGGGCACCGCGGCCCCTCAGTGTCTGGAGGTTGGCCTGGGTGGCCGGGCTCTCCCACATGCCGGTCTCCATGGCCGGGGCCAGCAGGAGGGGAGCCCGACTCGCCAGCAGGGTGGCGCTGACGATGTCGTCGGCCAGCCCGCAGGCCAGCCGAGCGATGGTCGAGGCGGTGGCCGGGACCACGAGGTGGGCCTCAGCCCACTGGGCGAGGTCGACGTGCGGCATGCCGGAGTCACCCCCCGCCCCCCCTCGGCCCGGGTGGGCTACCGGGTGCCCGGAGAGGGCCTGGAGTGCCAGCGGTGAGATGAAGCTGGTGGCAGCCGCGGTCATCGTCACCCGAACGTCCGCCCCCTCCTGGCGCAGCGCGGTGATCAGGGAGGGCACCTTGACGGCGGCGATCCCGCCGCACACATGGAGGAGGACCCTCCTCCCGGCCAGCCCGCTCCCCTCCATCACCCGGCCATTGTGGCAGCCGCAGCCGTCATGGCCGGTCCCCCCGGAGAATCCGGACCACCTCCTCGGCGGCTTGCTCCACCTCGTCGTTGACCACCAGATGGTGATACCAGCCCGCCTGGGCCAGCTCCCGGTCGGCGTCCTCGGTGCGGCGCGCCAGCTCGGCAGGGCTCTCGGTGGCCCGCTCGCGCAGGCGGGCCAGCAGCACCTCGCGACTGGGCGGAGCCAGGAAGATGAAGGTGGCGTCGGGCTGGTCGGCGTGCAGCTGGGCCGCACCCTGGACGTCGATCTTGAGAAGGACGTCGCGGCCGCTCTGGCGCAGCTCTTCCACCCTGCGCTTGGAGGTGCCGTAGAGGTTGCCGTGCACGCGGGCGGTCTCCAGGAACTCCCCCCTCTCCCGAAGGCGCGCGAATTCCTCGGGGGCCACGAAGGAGTACTCCCGGCCATCCTCCTCCCCGGGCCGGGGCGCCCGGGTGGTGTAGGCCACCGGGCGCTGCAGGTCGGGCAGCCGGCGGCGCACCGCCTGGATGACCGTGTCCTTGCCGACCCCGCTGGGGCCCGACAGCACCACGAGCCTGCCCCGGGCCACGCCTCAGGCTCCGGCCACGGGCGGCCAGGGCCAGACCGGCTCCTCGGGGGCCCCGAGGCTGAGCCGCAGCGAGCTCAGGTCGCCTGGGAGTGGGCTCACGAAGGTCATCTCCTGGCCGGTCCCCGGATGGCGCAGGTGGAGGGACGCGGCATGGAGGGCGGGCCGGGGCGCCTCCTGCTGGCGCCCTCCATACAAGGTGTCGCCCACCACCGGGTGGTGGATGTAGGCCAGGTGGACCCGGATCTGGTGGGTCCGGCCGGAGAGCAGGCGGAGGCGGAGGACGACATGGGCCGGAAGGCGCTCCAGGACCCAGAACTCCGTCACCGCCTCCCGTCCGGCCGAAGTCACGCTCATCCTTCCCGGGCGTGCCCGCTCCCGCCCCACCGGGGCCTCGATCCTGCCACGTCCCTCGGTCAGCGCCCCCTCGGCGAGCGCCCAGTACTCACGCCCCATGGTGCGAAGCCGCAGCTGCTGGGAGAGCCCGAGATGGGCTCTGTCGGTGCGGGCCAGGGCCAGGAGGCCGCTGGTCCCCCGGTCCAGGCGGTGCACTATTCCCGGGCGCTCCGGCCCACCTGCCAGGGACCAGGGCCCCGGCTGGGTCCGGAGCCAGTCGGTGAGGGTGGGGGCGGAGAGCCCGGGAGCCGGGTGCACCGCCAGCCCCGGCGGCTTGTCCACGACCATGAGCTCTCCGTCGTCGTAGACCACCCTCGGCTCCGGCCCGAGCTCCCCCAGGGTCGGTGCCGGCTCCTCCTCCACCTCGACAGTCTCGCCCTCGTGAAGCAGTTGGGAGGCGCGCAGCGCCTTCCCCGCCTCCAGCCGCACCAGTCCCAGCCGCAGCCGCCGCTGGGCCGCCTGACGGGAGACGCCCAGGCTGGAGGCCAGGAAGGCGTCCAGCCGACTCCCGCCATCCGTGGGACCCACGCGAAGCTGGCGCACCGGGTGCTCAGGTGTCGGCACGGGCCTGGAGCAGGAGACGGACCACGAGCAGGACCATGCCCACGGTGATGCCGCTGTCGGCGACGTTGAACACCGGCCAGTGGGGGAGCTGGATGAAGTCCACGACGTAGCCCTGGGTGAGCCGGTCGATGGCATTGGCCAGGGCCCCGCCTACCACCATGCCCACGGCCGCCTGCACCCACCAGCCCTCCGCCGCCAGCCGACGGCGGTACCAGATGGCGGCCCCGATCACGGCCGCCGCCACCAGGAGGAACAGCCAGTCGTAGTTGGGCAGGATGCTGAACGCCGCCCCGGAGTTCTCCACGTACTGGATGTGCACCGGCCAGCCGGGGAAGAGCTCCTGCCCGGGGACCAGGGAGCGGGTCACCCAGAACTTGGTGATCCGGTCCAAGCCGAAGGTGATGGCCGCCGCGGCCAGGGCTGTGACCGGCCAGCTGCCTAGCCCGGTCCTGGCCCGGGACGCCTCAGTCGCGCCGGGCCTCCTTGCAGGGAATGCAGCGGGTCGCATAGGGGAGCGCCTTCAGCCGCTCGATGTCGATCTCTCTGCCGCAGCTCCGGCAGATGCCGTACTCGCCCCGGTCGAGCCGTCCCAGCGCCTCCTCGCATTGGGCGAACATCTGCTCCAGGTTCTCCCGGATGGCCAGGAGCCGCTCGTGCTCCTCCATCTCACCGGCGTGCTCGGTGGGGTGCTCGTGGAAGGGGGCCTGCTTGCCGATCCCACCCGGGTTCTCCCCGCGCAGCCGGGCGAGCTCTTGGGCCAGGCGGTCGCGCTCGCTCTCCACCTGGGTCCGGATCTCGGCAAGATCGCGCTCGCGGGTGGCACTGGTCATTTCAGCCATGCTTGCTAACCTCGAACTTGGTCGCTGGTCCCCGCGCCGCCACTGCCGAGCAGGGACGCCCGTGGGGGCGGGGGAATTATCGGCCGTCAGGGCTCTCCCTGCATAGGGGGATGGGCGTCGGATAG
>JAKBTP010000089.1 GCA_021844355.1 bacterium
CGGTTCGTATACTGCCGGGGTGCTTCAGGGACCCGGCAACACGCCCACGCCGGTCCCCGCCCAGGGCCCCTCCCGGGGCCGGGGATCCCTCCTTCGGGACCTCATCGAGGTGGTCGCGCTGGCGGCGGTGATCTACCTCCTCATCGCCTTCGCCGTCCGCCCGGTCCATGTCGAGGGCACCAGCATGTACCCCGGGCTGCACAACAACGACCTCCTTCTCACCGAAGAGGTCTCGCTTTACTTCAGCGGCCCAAGCCGGGGCCAGGTGGTGATCATCAACCCCCCCATCCCCTCCTCCAATGACTTCATAAAGCGGGTGATCGGGCTGCCCGGGCAGTGGATCCGCATCGCCCCTGACAGCCAGGGGGTGGGGCATATCTACATCTCCAACTCCCGCCCCACCTCGCCGGGAGGCGGGACCCAACTGGTGGAGCCCTACGTCAACGGCGTCTGGACCCAGGAGGTGCTCTGCTGCACAAACCAGGGCACCGCCTCGCCACTGCTGCCCCCGACCGGGAGGTGGGCCCACATCCCGGCGCACGACTACTTCGTGATGGGTGACAACCGCAATGTGTCCGAGGACTCCCGGACCTTCGGCTGGGAGCCTCGGTCCGGCATCCAGGGGATCGCCATCCTGCGCTTCTGGCCGCTGACCCGGCTGGGCCCCGTCCCAGCTCAGGAGCCCGCCCTGGCCGCCCTCCTGTCCCTCGGCACGGTGGTCCCCCTGGGGGCCCGGAGAGGTCTCAGGGATAGATCCAGGAACCGCCCGCACGCTCCCAGCTGACGAGCTCAGACGGCCGGAAGAAGAGCGACACCTCCACCTCGGCGCGAGCCGGGCTGTCCGACCCGTGGACCACGTTCTGGCCGATGTCCACGCCGAGGTCTCCACGGATAGTCCCCGGGGCCGCTGTCGCCGGATTGGTCGGGCCCATCATCGAGCGCACCAGGGTGACCACATTGGGTCCCTCCCAGACCATGGCCACCACCGGCGACGAGGAGATGAAGTCGATCACCGCCCCGAAGAAGGGACGCTCCCGATGCTCGGCGTAGTGGCGCTCCGCCAGCTCCCGCTCCACCGCCATCAGCTTCAGCCCCACCAGGTGCAGCCCGCGGCGCTCCAGCCTTCCGATCACCTCACCCACCAGCCCGCGCTGCACCCCGTCCGGCTTGATCAGCACCAACGTCCGTTCCACCTCATCTCCTCCTCAACTCACGGTCACTCCCGCACCGCCGCCTCGAGGCCCTCGCGATCTCGAATCGGGCCCACCGCCGCCAGGCGCCAGCTGGAGCGCCCGGGCAGCAGCTCTCGCGCCGTCCCCACCACCTCTTCCTCCCCGACGTCCCGGACCCGCTGCACCACCTCCTCGGGGCTGAGGAGGCCGCCGGTGAGCAGGGCCTCGTGCCCCAGGAATTCGCTGAGGCCACCCGAGCTCTCGGTCTGGAGGGCCAGCCGCCCCTCCATCTGAGCCTTGGCCCGTTCCAGCTCGCGGGGCTCGAGCCCCCGGTCCGCCAGCCGGCGCAGTTCCGCGACGGCCGCCCGGGCCCCGGTCGCCGCCTGATCAGGCCGGGTGGCCAGGTAGATCGCGAAGGCCCCGGAGTCCCGGTGGCGGGCGGTGAAGGAGTGGACGTCATAGGCCAGCCCCTGGTTCTCCCTCAGCTCGAGGAACAGCCGGCTGCTCATGCCCTCGCCCAGGAGGGTGTTGAGGAGGTCCAGCGCCCAGCGGTCGGGGGCCGCGTAGGGTGAGCAGCGAGTGCCGAGGAGGAGATGGACCTGCTCGCCGTGGCGTGAGATGAGGCGGGCCTGGAACGGCGAGGCCAGGGGCGTGGGCGTTCCGCCACCCCACTCCGAGTCCGGCGCCGGCTGCGCGGGTCGGGGAAGCCGCGACTCCAAGCGGCGGAGCACCTCCCGGCGCGCCCGCGCTGGGGAGAAGGCCCCGGCGATCATGACGACCAGCCTTGCCGGCCGATAGTTGGCCGCCCGGTAGGCTCCCAGCTCCGGGGCCGCGATCCGCCGGAGGGAGCGGCGGTCGCCGGCAGGGTCGCGGGCCAGAGGGTGCCCCTCCCAGATCGCCTCGTCGAAGGCCATCTGCACGAGGTCGGCCGGCTGGTCCAGGTACATCTTCAGCTCCTCGAAGACCACCAGGCGCTCCCGCTCCACCTCCGCGGGATCGATCCGGGGGGCCAGCGCCAGCTCGGAGAGCACGTCCAGGGCGGTGGAGAGGTGGCGGCCCGCCACCCTGGCCCAGAAGACCGTCATCTCCTTCTCCGTGCTGGCGTTCATGACCCCGCCCAGCCCCTCGATGGCCGAGGAGACCGCCCGGCTGTCCCGATAGCGCTCGGTCCCCTTGAAGACGATGTGCTCAAGGAAGTGGGAGATGCCCGCCAGCCGGGGAGGCTCGAAGCGGGACCCGACCCCGAACAGCAGGGAGACCGAGACCGAGCTTCTTCCCGGGAGCGGAGCGAGGATCAGCCGCGCGCCGCTGGGCAGCTTCTCCTCCTCGAACCTCAGGGCCCGGGGCGCCACCTCAGCTGGGCCTCAGCCGCCGCTCGGCTATCTGCGCCAGCTGGACCGCGTACTGGACGTCCATGGTGGCGGCGTTTCCGGCCGCCACGACCACGCCCACGGCGTTGTCCTGGCGCCAGACAACCACGAAGGAGTCGTAGGCGACCCCATTCAGCTGCTTCTGGATCACGTACCCCAGCACCTCCTGGCCGACCTGCCCTGTGGAGATCGGGGTCCCGCCGGCGCGAACCAGCTCTCGCCCCAGGAGGGAGAGGCCCTGGGCGGCGCCGGAGCGTGTACGGAAGAGGGATGCGGAGCTCTCGATGACCACCGGCCCCACGGCCTGGACGGGGCTGGCGGCTCGCGAGAAGTCGCGCTCGTACCCCCCGAGGCGCCCGGCGCGGCGGAGGGCGGTCAGGGTGGCGGCGTCTCCGGCCGCCAAGCGGGAGTTGCTGTAGAAGCCGGCCGACGGCGAGTTGGCTTCCACCTCGAAACCGGGAAAGGGGATCTCCTGCACCGTGAGGGGCAGGTCCTCAACCGGGCCGCGGATCGTCGGCGGAGCCGAAGCGCAGCCCGCCACCGCGGCAGCGGCCAGGCAGCCCAGTAGGGCGAGCGCGGCCGCCCGGAGGGGGAGTTGGCCCCTCAGCTCCACCCGCCCCCGGTGGGCTCCACCCCTTCGCTGGGGACGGGCCGGATCACCACGTGGCGCTCCCCGTCCGCCCCTTCGCTCTCCGTCTCCACCCCGGGCAGGCCCGCCAGCGCCAGGTGCACCGCCCGCCGCTCATAGGGTGGCATCGGGCTGAGGTGCTGCGCCCGCCCGGTGCGCACCGCGGTCTCGGCGACCCGCTCCGCCATCCGGCTCACCACCTGCTCCCGCCTCTCCCGGTAGTGGGCGATGTCCACGATCACCCGCGAGCGGCCCGGCTCCGCTCCCAGCATCAGGTTGAGCACCGTCTGCAGCGCCCGCAGCGACTCTCCCCTCCAGCCGATGAGCACCCCCAGGTCGTCACCCTCCACCTCAAGCACGGTCGGAGGCGGCTCGCCGTCCTCGCCGGCGGCCCGCGCCAGCCGAGCCTCGACCCGGGCCTCGATCCCCATGAGCTGGAGAAGCCGCTGGAGCTGCTCCCGGGCGCCGCGGGCCTCCTGGGGCAGGGGGGTCACCCTCACCCGGGCCATCGCCCCGGTGAGCCGCTCCCCGGCGATCACCGGGGCCCCGGCGCTCACCACCTCGACCGCCGCCTCGTCCTCCCGGAGTCCGGCCTCGGCCAGCGCGCGGGTGAGCGCCTCCTCCACCGTGGCACCGCTGGCCTCGTGGGCGGGCTGGTTCATCGGCGCCCCACCCGGCGCTGGGGCCGCCCCGGCCTGGTGGCCCCAGCGGAGGGGCGACGCACTGAGGCTCCCCCGGATGGCTCCTCCGGCTTCCGTGGGCGGCGGGCCGCGGTGCCTCCGCGCGCGTCCGCGTCCCCAGGGCCGCGGCCCCGAGGAAGTTCACCGAATTCGGCCGCCAGCCTGGCCCGGGGAGAGTTGGCGGGGTACCACCCGGAGCCCGGGACCCAGGAGGGCACCTTGAGCCCGCCCCATCCCATCATGGTGAACACCTGCAGGACCATCACCAGGCTCTGGGTGATCCAGTAGAGGCCGATGCCCTGGTAAAAGTTCAGGGCGAAGAAGGCGATCATCACCGGCATGAGGTAGGTGGTCTGGGACATCACCCGGTACATCTGCCGCTCCGACTCGCTCATGTCCGGGCGCGCCGGCTGCATCATCATCTTGGACTGCATGTAGGTGAGGATCCCGGCCAGGAGCGGGACCACCAGCAGCAGGGGGTCGCCCGCGATCCCGCCCTTCACCTTGAGGGCGACGTCGTTGAGGTTGGAGATCCAGAGAAAGCTGGCGGCGTGGCCGTGCAGCCCTTTGGACAGCTTCTCGATCACCAGGTAGAGGGCGTAGATGAACGGCATCTGGATGAGGAGCGGCAGGCAGCCGGAGAGCTGGCTGAACGGGCTCAGGCCGTGGCGGCGATACAGCGCCATGGTCTCCTCGTTGAGCCGCTGACGGTCCTTCTTGTACTTCTGCTGCAGCTCCTTGAGCTCGGGCCCCAGCCGCCGCTGGTCGGCCTGGATCTTCCACTGGGTGGCGATCTGCCAGCGGAAGAGGGGGAAGAGAGCGCCCCGGATGATCAGGGTGAGGGCGATGATGGCCAGCCCGAAAGCCCCCACGGCGTTGGTGGGACCGAAGTTGCGGAAGCCCTGGTCCAGAAGGTAGAGGATGAAGCCGACGGGGGTCAGGAGGACGTAGAACAGGACCGCCAGGAAGGGATTGGTGGGCGGCGGGGACATCGGGTTGATGAGGGCCACCATCTCAGGTGCCATGGGGCACCTCCTCCCGGGGCAGGGGCACCGGGTCGTAGCCCCCGGCGTGGAAGGGGTTGCAGCGCAGGATCCGTCGGCCGCCCATCAGCCAGCCCCGCCAGAAGCCGTACAGCTGGATGGCCTCGTACGTGTAGTGGGAGCAGCTCGGCTCGTACCGGCAGCCTCCCACGAGCCCGAGCAGCGGGCTGAGCGAAACCTGGTAGAAGGTGATCAGCCAGAGGGACAGCTTCTTCACAGCGCTCCGGCCCTGGCCAGCACCCGGTGCAACGCCTCCCCGAGCTCCGGGAAAGATGCGGGAAGCGCCGCCGCGGTGGGGATCACCACGACATCCACCGGCTTCATGGCTGGGAGCTCACGATCGCACAGGGCGCGCAGGCGCCGGCGGGCCCGGTTGCGGGCCACGGCCCCCCCCACCCGCCTTGAGACGGCGAAGCCGATCCGGGGCTCCCCGTCTGCGCGCAGCCGCACCTGCACGCGAACAAGAGGGTCCCCGGCGCCCCGCCGCTCCGCCCGCACTGCCGCGAAATCCCTGGAGCTGCGGAGGCGGTGACGCCGTCTCACCGAACCCGGGCGGGCGTCAGCCGGCGTCGGCCCTTGAGGCGCCGCCGCTTGAGGACGCGCACTCCCCCCGGGGTCGACATCCGGGCGCGAAACCCGTGCACCTTCCTCCGATACCGCTTCTTGGGCTGGTAGGTTCGCTTGATGACCGCTCTCCTCTAGGCCGCCAGCCCTCCGCGGGACGCGGCGCACTTCCACATCGCACTGGGCGCGGACGGAGGAAGGATACCAGAGCCCATAGGAAGCGACCGCGTGTACTTCGGGCCCGTCGCCCTCAGGGGCAC
>JAKBTP010000224.1:0-6476 GCA_021844355.1 bacterium
GGCTACGAGCCGGCTCCCGCCGTCCTGCGGGCTGCGGCCGAGCTGCCCGGGGAGGGCGGCGAAGTGCTGGTAACCAATGACCTGGACCAGGGCTTGGCAGGTACGGAGGTCATCTACACTGACGTGTGGACCAGCATGGGCCAGGAGGAGCAGCACGAGGATCGGCGCCAGGACTTCGGGCCGTATCAGGTCAACGAGGAGGTCTTGGAGCGCGCTCCCGAAGGGACGCGGGTGATGCACTGCCTACCGGCCCACCGGGGGGAGGAGATCACCGACGGGGTGATCGACGGCCCCCATTCGATCGTTTTCGAGCAGGCGGAGAACCGCTACTGGTTGCAGCTCGCCCTGCTGGCCGAGATCTTCGGCCCGACCGAGGCGGAGGGGTGAGCCAGGGGCGGGGTGGCGGTTAGCTAGTGCTGGTCCTGTCCGGACTCAACCTCGGCGAGACCCTGCGGGTCATGCTGCAGACGGTGGGCTGGCAGGACGCCCTCGACATCGCCATCGTCACCTTCCTCATCTACCGGATCCTGGTCCTGATCCGCGGGACCCAGGCCATGCAGATCCTGGTCGGTCTTCTGCTGATCGGCGCCCTGGGAGCGCTGGCCTCGATCCTGGACCTGCCGGTCCTCAAGTTCATCTACACCAACGGCGGCCAGGTGATCCTGATCGGGGTGATCATCCTGTTCCAGCCGGAGCTGAGGCGCGCCCTTGACCAGATGGGCCGCCTGGGGCGGCTGCGGCGGGGGCTGCTGGCTCCCGACACCGCGGCGCTCCGACGGGAGGTGGACGAGGTGGTTCGAGCCGCGGTGCGGTTGGGGGAGACCGCCACCGGCGCGCTGATCGTGGTACAGGGTGCCATCGGCCTCGGCGAGGTGGTGAGCACCGGGGTCCGGCTGGATGCGATCCTCAGTGCTGAGGCGCTGGTGACGGTGTTCACCTACAAGTCCCCCCTCCACGACGGAGCGGCGGTCATCAACCAGGGCCGGCTGGTCGCCGCCGGCTGCGTCCTGCCCCTGGCCGAACAGGATCTGCGCACCCGGGGGAGCGGGACCAGGCACCTGGCTGCGGTGGGGCTGAGCCGGGAGACCGACGCAGCGGTGGTGGTGGTCTCTGAGGAGACGGGCCGGATCAGCTGGGCACTGGCGGGCCAGCTGGAGTCAGGACTGGCGGCCGAGCAGCTGGCGACGCTGCTGGCCAGCTTCCTGGGACTGCCGACATTCGATGGCCACCGCCGGGCGATGCGCCTGCGCCGGGGCGGACGCCGCGAGGAACCTTCGGTGGTCGGCCGAAACTGATGGCGTCGAGGCTCAGGCGGCTCATGGGCGGCAACTGGCGGCTCAAGACGGTGGCGCTGTTGGTGGCCTGCGGCATGTGGGTGGGCGTGGTTTACGCTCGCAACCCTCCAGCCTTCGCCAGCGTCCAGGTGCCGGTGCAGGTCCTCGGGCTTCCCACAGGGCTCGTGGTCCTGCCCAACTACCCCGGAGCCCAGGGCATCGGGGTGGTCACCGTCAAGGTGGCGGGGATACGCTCCAACGTCCATTCCCCGCGGGTGGTTTCCGCCCTCAGCGCCTCGGTGGACCTCTCCTCGGTGAAGGGCCCGGGGCGATACCAGGTCCCTCTTTCGGTGGCCAACGGAGACCCCAGCCTGATCGAGCTCTGGTCCCACCCCGCCAAGGTCTCGGTGACCGTGGACAGGATGGTCACGGCCGACCTGCCGGTCCACGTCCAGGTGGCGTCGGGAGAGCTGCCGCCTGCCGGATACTCCTGGGTGAGCTCCAAGACCAGCGTGAGTCCGGCCACGGTGTCGGTGCGGGCGCCGAGTTCCATCATCACCAAGTTGGAGGCGCTGGTCACCATCTCCCTGGCCAACGCCAAGAGCTCGGTGGCGCAGAGCGCCACCGTGGACATGCTCCACGAAGGTGACCTCAAGAGCTACATCAGCTTCACCCCCCAGGTGGTCACCGTCAACGCGGCGATCTCCTCCCAGATCTCGAACCGCGGCGTCGTGGTCTATGTGGTCACGTCGGGGCAGCCGGCCTCCGGATACGAGGTCGTGGGGATTCAGTCCACCCCTCTCACGGTGGTGGTGACCGGTCCCTCGGGGACCATCACCGGCCTCACCGCCATTGACACCGAGACGGTCAACCTGAGCGGGCTGACCAAGACCACCACCTTCCAGGTCCCGCTGGTGCTGCCGGCGGGGGTCACCTCGTCGTCGACTACGGTGACTGTGGTCGTGGATGTGGCGCCGATCGTGGCGCCCACGCCGACGCCCTCGCCCAGCGCCACCCCCTAGGCGGTTTCCCAGTAACCTCTGAGGGGTAATCCTCGTTAACTCCCGGGTACAGGCTCAAGGGGAGGCGGGTCCCATGTGCGGCATCATCGGCTACCTCGGGCCTCGTCCGGCGGCCCCGGTCCTACTGGACAGCCTCCGCCGGCTGGAGTACCGCGGCTATGACTCGGCCGGCGTCGTGGTTCTGGGCTCGGCGGGCGTGCCGGTGGCGGTCAAGGCCGCGGGCAAGGTCCAGGCGCTCCTCGACCGCATTGACGGAGAGGAGATCGCCGGCAAGGTGGGCATGGGCCACACCAGGTGGGCCACCCACGGGGGACCCACCTTCGAGAACGCCCATCCGCAGGCCGACTGCAGCGAGCGCTTCTTCGTCATCCACAACGGCATAATCGAGAACTTCTCCGAGCTGCGCCAGGAGCTGGCGGACCAGGGGCACGTCTTCCGCTCGGAGACCGACACCGAGGTGCTGCCCCACCTGATCGAGAGCTACTATGAGGGGGACCTGGTGGCGGCCACCAGGCGGGCGCTGCGCCGCTTGCGCGGTGCCTATGCCGTGGTGGTCCTGAGCTCGACCGACCCCGACACCCTCATCGGAGCCCGCCTCAACGCGCCACTGGTGGTGGGGGTGGGGGCTGACGAGTGGTTCCTCAGCTCCGACCTCACCGCCATCATCCCCTACACCAAGCAGGCGCTGGTGTTGGGGGAGGGGGACATGGTGGTGCTGAGCCCGGTCGGGCCGGTGGTCACCTCCATCGCCGACGGGAGCGAGACGGCACCGCGTGTGGTCCGCGTGGAGTGGGACGTCCTCCAGGCAGAGCGTGGCGGGTACCCCAATTTCATGTCCAAGGAGATGCACGAGCAGCCGGCGGCGCTGGAGAACGCCCTCCGTGGGCGGCTGCTGGCGGACGGGCGGGTCGAGTTCTCCGACTGGGATGTCGGAGATGAGGCTCTGCGGGCATTCAACCGGGTGCAGATCGTGGCGGCCGGATCGGCCTTCTACGCCGGCCTGCTGGCCAAGCACGCCATCGAGGAGCTGGCTGGCCTCCCCACCGCCGTCGAGGTGGCCTCGGAGTGGAGGTACCGTCCGCAGGCCCTGGACCGGCGCACCCTGACGATTGCCATCTCCCAGTCCGGGGAGACCGCCGACACCCTGGCCGCGGCGCGAAGGGCCAAGGAGCAGGGGAGCTACCTGCTGGCTGTGAGCAACGTTCTGGGCAGCACCCTGGCGCTGGAGGCCGACGCCATGGTCAACCTCCACGCCGGTCCGGAGATCTGCGTCGTGGCGACCAAGACATTTCTGAACCAGGTGGCGGTCTCGCTGTTGCTGGCGATGCGGCTCGGCGGCGCCCGGGGGGTGCTGGGGCCGGGGGACCGGAGCCGGCTGGCCTCGGGCCTCCGCTCCCTCACAGCGGCCCAGCAGCGCGTGCTGAGCGGGGAGGGGCGGATAGCCCCCCTGGGGGCCTGGTTGGCGGAGCACCGGAGCGTGCTCTACATGGGCAGGGGGTACGGCTACCCAGTAGCGCTGGAGGCCGCTCTGAAACTCAAGGAGGTCTCCTACCTGCACGCCGAGGCTTACCCCGCGGGCGAGCTCAAGCATGGACCGATAGCGCTGCTCAACCCCTCCCTGCCGGTGGTGGCCTTCGCCACCGAGAGCCCGACCAGGGAGAAGGTGCGGAGCAACGTGCAGGAGGTCCGGGCCCGCCAGAGTCCGGTGTTGGCGGTGGTGAGCGAGGGCGACCACAGTCTGGACCAGCTCGTCGACCACCTGGTCGAGGTGCCCCGAGTGCCCGAGATAGTCTCTCCCATGGTGGACATCCTGGTGGGGCAGCAGCTCGCCTACCACGCGGCTGTGAGCCGCGGGCTGGACGTGGACCGGCCGCGCAACCTGGCCAAGTCCGTAACTGTGGAGTGACCCCGCCAGGGGGCCGCGGTCCGGCGGTGGCCACCGGTGTGGACGTCGCCGAGGTGGCCCGCATCGCCCGGCTCCTGGAGAGGAGGCCTCGGTTCGCCGAGAAGCTGTTCAGCCCGGAGGAGGTCGAGTACTGCGCCGGCCGGCCGGAGCGACTGGCCGTACGCTGGGCGGCCAAGGAGGCGGTGCGCAAGGTCCATGGCAGCCTTGGCCTGCCACTCCCGCTCTATCCAGAGATCTCGGTTCGCCATCGTCCCGGAGGGGCGCCTGAGGCGCTGGTGCGCGGCCACCCCGTTCCGGGGCTGGAGATCTCCCTCACCCATGACGCCGGCGTCGCGGTGGCGGTGGCGGTGATGGCGGCGGGCCTCCGCCCCCTTCCAGTCCCGGACGAGGTGGCTCTCCCCTCGCGGCCGCCGGCGGGCCACAAGGGCACCTTCGGGACGGTCCTCGTCGTCGCGGGGAGCCCCCAGTTTCCTGGGGCGGCGGAGCTCGCCTGCCGGGGGGCACTCCGGGGCGGGGCGGGGAAGGTAAGGTGCTTGGTGCCGATGGGTCAGCCGGCGACGGGGTTCCCGCCGGAGGTGATCCGTGTGCCACTCCCGGTGGACTCGGGACACTACTCCGGCTCCGACCTGGCCCGACACCTGGAGAAGGGTGAGGGGGAGGTGGTGGTGGTGGGCCCCGGCCTCGGGGGAGCCGAGGGGGTAGAGGAACTGGTCGCCACCGTCTTCCGCTCCTCCCCGGCCGGGTTGGTGGTCGATGCAGACGCCCTCAACGCCGTGAGCCGCACCCCTGACCTGCGCTCCCTGCTGCCGGCGGGATCGGTCCTCACGCCCCACCCGCTTGAGGCTGCCCGCCTGCTCGGGACGACCGTCGCCGCGGTCCAGACAGACCGGGAGGCGGCGGCCCGCCAACTGGCTGCCGAGCTGTCCGCGGTGGTCGTGTTGAAGGGTGCCGGGAGCCTCGTGGCGGGGCCGTCGGGAGAGCTCTGGAGTGACAGCCACGCCACCTCCGCCCTGGCCATTGGTGGTGCCGGGGACGTGCTGGCGGGATTGATCGGGGCCCTGATGGCCCAGGGGAACGGGCCCTCGGCGGCGGCTCGGGCCGGAGTGTTTCTGCACGGGGCGGCCGGGACTAGGCTGGCCGAGCTGCGGGGTCGCGCCGGGCTCCTGGCCTCCGAGATCGCGGACCAGCTGGTGGAGACCCAGGAGGCGGCCCGGCGCTGGCTGGAGGAAAGGGCCCACTCCTGATGCTGGAGCTGGACGAGCTCCTGGAGGCGCTCTCGAGCGTCCGACCCGTGGTCCTGTCCCGGGGGCGGCGGGAGTTCTCAGCCATCGGGCACGACAGCCGCAACCTCCAGGGTGGCGAGCTCTTCGCCGCCCTCCGGAGCGCGACCGGAGATGGCCATGCGCATGCGGCGGACGCGCTCCGCCGTGGCGCCATCGGCCTCCTTCTAGACCGACCCGGCGAGGAGCTGGGGCTGCCGCCCATCCCCGAGCTGACGGCGATCCTGGTCCCGGACGTCCAGGAGGCGCTGGAGCTGTTCGGCCAGTGGCGGCTGCGCACCCGGAGGACGGTGGTGGTGGCCGGCAGCCTTGGTAAGAGCACAGCGCAGGCCTGCCTGGTGGCGGCCTGGGGGAGGGCCTCCGGAGGGTCAGTGGTGGCCAACGGGGATCGCAACGACTCCCTGGGGATCCCCCTGGCCCTCTCCGAGGCCGGGGGCCCGCCATTCGGCCCCGCGGTGCTGGAGGTGGTGGCCGACGGGTCGCTGGAGGAGCGGCGGCTCGCCCGGATGGTCCAGCCGGAGCTGGTCTGCCTCACCTCGCTCGACGACGCCAAGAGCCTCTACTGGAGCTCGTCGCGAGCGCTGGCGGCGCAGGTGGCGCGCATGTGGGCCCCGAAAGCCAGGCTGGTGGCTCCCCTTGCCTCGGCCAGGCTGCTCGGTGGTTGGGGGCCCGGGGCGGTGTACTTCGGGCCACTCGGCAGCGGAGCTGAGGTCGAGGTCGGCACGGAGGAGGGGGGCCGGGCCTGGCCCGCCCGCTGGTCCTGCCGGGTGCGCGCCCGCGGGCGGTCGTGGCAGGTGCTGACTGCCCTTCATCCCCGTCTGGCGGAGGTGGGATTCGGGGCCGCCGTGGGGTGCCTTCTCTCCCTCGGAGAGGACCTCGAGCGTGGGGTGGACGGGCTGACCGAGGTTTCTCCCCTCGCGGGCCGGCTGCGGCTCCTGCCCACCGAGGGGTCCGGGCGGCTGCTGGACGACTCCTTCGACATGTCCCCGGGATC
>JAKBTP010000224.1:6576-17447 GCA_021844355.1 bacterium
GCGGCACGGATGGGACTGACCGTCACCGCGTTCGATCGCGAAGTGCTGGAGGCCCTAGCCGCTGCCGGTGGCCGGCTCGGAAGACGGGTGGCCGCCCATCTCAAGGTCGACACCGGGATGAGCCGGCTGGGCGTCCCCCCGGAGGGGGTGCGCCACCTGCTGGACTTCGCGGCTGACGCGGTGGACCTCGAGGGGATCTACACCCACCTGCGCAAGGGGGAGGACCCGGTCGCCTCCGAGGTCCAGCTGCAGCGCTTCCAAAGGGCCCTGGAGGCGGCTCGTGGCGGGCCGTTCCGGCTCCGCCACGTCGCCAGCTCGTCCGGCTGGGTCACGCGGCCGGACGCCCGCTTCGACATGGTGCGGCTGGGCGGTGAGCTTCTGGGGCTGCGGACCGCCGACGGGCGCCGCCGGCGTCCGGTGCTGGCCTTCAAGACCACCGTCGCCCAGGTCCGCTGGGTGGAGGAAGGAGAGTACGTGGGCTACGGGGACCGCTTCCGAGCCAGCCGGCGCTCGCTGATCGCGACCATCCCGGTGGGGTACGGCGACGGCTTCCGGAGAGGCCCAGCCACCTGGGGGTCGGTTCTCATCCGCGGTGAGGAGCAGCCCCTGGCCGGAGATGTGTGCATGGACATGGCCATGGTGGACGTGACCGCGGACCCGCAGGTGGCTCGGGGCGATGAGGTGGTGCTGATCGGGAGGCAGGAGGGTGCGGAGCTGACCGTCGAGGATGTCGCCGACCGGCTCCAGGTCCTCAATTACGAGCTGGTGACCCAGATACTCCCCAGGGTTCCCCGGGAGCCGCGCTGGGGGGATTGATCTCACCTCCGCCTAGAATGGGGCAGTGACCGTGGGCGACTTGGAGGTGGAGGCGGCGCTCGGACCGGAGCAGCTGCGCACCCGGCTGAGGGCCTCCCGGCTCTATGTGGTCACCGACGATCTCACCCCCCTGGAGAAGTTGCCGGACCTGGTCCAGGCGGCGGTGGCCGGGGGTGCCGACCTCGTGCAGCTGCGTCGCAAGCGTGAGCCCTGGGCAGAGCTGGTGGAGCTGGCCCGATCTCTCCAGGAGATCTGCCGCCGTGGGGGGGGCATCTTCCTGGTCAACGACCACGTCGACCTGGCCCTGGCAGCCCAGGCGGACGGCGTGCACCTGGGTCAGGGTGACGTGGCCGTCCAGGAGGCCAGGGAGCGGCTCGGGGATCGGCCGTTGATCGGACTCTCCACCCACACTCCCGACCAGGCCCTCAAGGCCCAACTGCTTCCTCTGGACTACATCGCCGCCGGGCCGGTGCGGGCGACTCCGACCAAGCCCGACAGCGTCGAGGTGGGGTTCCAGCAGGTCACGGCCGCCGCGCTGGTCTCCCGGGTACCGGTGGTGGCCATCGGGGGACTCGACGAGGGTGCCTCGGCAATCGAGGCGGGAGCCGACCTGGTCGCCGTTGTGCGTGCCGTCTGCGCGGCTCCAGACCCTCGGCTGGCCGCTTCCAAGCTACGCCAGGAGGCGGCGGCGGCCACGCCGTGGCGCTGGATCAGGTTGAACGGCGAGCCCCGCAAGTCACCGCCGGGCGAGACGGTGCTGGAGCTCTTGGCCCGCCTGGGGGTGGAGCCCGCCGGGGTCGCGGTGGAGGTCGATGGCCGGATAGTCCCGCGGGAGCGCCTGGCAGCCGAGCTGGTTTCCGAGGGGTCCGCGCTTGAGGTGGTGCATTTCGTGGGAGGAGGGTGAGGTGGAAGAAGGGGATAGGCTGCACCTGGGGTCCGCCACGCTGCGCTCGCGCCTCATCCATGGGACCGGAAAGTTTCCCTCGGCGGAGCTGCTGGCCCAGGCGATCGCCGCCTCCGAGGCGGAGATGATCACTCTCGCCGTCCGCCGCCTCCACCTCGATGGCGATCGGAGGTCGGAGCTGGAGGGGCTGGACCTCTCGCGCTATCACCTCCTGCCCAACACCGCCGGTGCCCGCTCCGCCGAGGAGGCCATCCGCCTCGCGCATCTGGCCCGAGCTGCGGGGCTCTCGGACTTCATCAAGGTGGAGGTGGTGGGGCACGAAGCCACCCTCTTGCCAGACCCGCTGGCCACCTTCGAGGCCACCTCCAGGCTGGTGGCGGAGGGTTACACGGTCCTTCCATACACCAGCGACGACGTGGCGCTGGCGTTGCGGCTGGCTGAGGCGGGGGCGGCCGCGGTGATGCCCGGAGCGGCGCCCATCGGCTCCACCCTGGGGGTGCTGAACCCCCACAACATCCGTCTCATCATCCAGGAATGCCCTGTGCCGGTGATCGTGGACGCCGGCCTCGGCTCGCCATCCGATGCGCTTCGGGTCATGGAGTGGGGCGCGGCCGGAGTCCTGGTCAACACCGGGATCGCCCGGGCCAAGGATCCGGTGGGGATGGCGAGGGCCTTCGCGGCCGCGGTGGAGGTCGGGCGCCTGGCCCACCGGGCCGGACTGGCCGGGGAGTCGGGAGAGGCGCGCCACGGTTACGGCGCGAGCTCGCCCACCGCTGGACTGCCGGTTGGCTGAACGGCGCACGCCCCGCCCTCGGCCGGATCAGCGGGGATGGGCACCGGTGGGTGGCCGCCGTCTCAGCGCCCTGGGGGAGACGAGCGTGCTGGCGGCCCTTGTGGAGCTGGCCGCCGGAGATGGGAGGCTGGCGATCGGACCCGGCGATGACGCTGCGGTGTGGGAGCTCGGGGGACGAGCGATGGCCATCACCACGGACTCGCTGGTGGAGAGGGTTGACTTTCTTCGCTCCTTCCAGACACCCTGGGAGGTGGGGCTCAAGGCCTGGGGTGCCGCCGCCTCGGATCTGGCGGCGATGGGCTTCGGGGTCGATTTCGGGGTGGCCTGCCTGATCTGTTCTCCTGACACCTTCGAGGGGACTGTTCTCGACATTCAGGCAGGGATGGTAGAGGCGGCCAGCCGGGACGGGGCCCTGCTGGCCGGGGGGGACGTCAGCTCCACGGACGGCCCGCTGACGATCGCCGTGACGGTTGTGGGTAGCGGTCCGTCGGGTCAGGCGGTGCGCCTGGGGGGCGCCCAGCCCGGCGACACGGTGGCGGTCACCGGGAGCCTGGGCGGAGCCGCGGCCGCCCTGCGTCTCCTGGAGAGTGGGAGGGTCCCGCCGGAGCCGTGGCGCCGTCGCCTGGTGGCCCCCCTTCCGCGGCTGGCCGAGGGTCGATGGCTGCGGACCGCTGGTGCCCACGCCATGACCGACCTGAGTGATGGGCTCCTGGTCGACGCCGCCCGGGTGGCCAAGGCCAGCTCCTGCCGTTTGGAGCTCTGGGCCGACCACCTGCCGCTGGAGAGCGAGCTGGAGCACTTCTTCCCCGGGGGATCGCTCCCGCTGGGCGCCGCGGGAGGTGAGGACTACGAGCTTCTCGCCTGCCTCCCCGAGCCGGCGGCGCGGGCACTTGGTTCATTCTCGGGTGATACCCGCATCTCCGTTGTCGGGCGGGTGTCCGAAGGGGAAGGCGTGCGCCTCATGGAGCGCCCCGACGGGCCGGAGGTGGCGCTGCCGGCCCAGGGCTTCCGGCACTTCTAGGGACACTCATGGAAGAGATCCAGCTCTTCTCCGACGGCCCCGAGGAGACCCGAGCGGTGGGAGCCCGGTTGGGCAACTGGCTGCGTCCGGGCGACTGCCTGGCCCTTGTGGGCCAGCTGGGGGCTGGCAAGACGACCCTGGTCCAGGGGATCGTCGCCGGCGCCGGGGGTGACCAGGATGTCCGCAGCCCCACCTTCCTCCTTCACTCCATCCACCCGGGAAGGGTGACCATCCACCACCTGGACCTGTACCGCCTGCCGGACGGAGTCGACCTGGTCTCCCTCGGGCTGGACGAGCACCTGGAGGATGGAGCGGCGGTGGTGGAGTGGGGCGAGCGGGCGAGCCCTGGCTGGTACACGGGCGAGGTGGAGATCGCCATCCTGGGGGAGCTGCGTCGCCGCATTCTGCTGCGCCTGCCGACGGAGCGTGCCCGGGAGTTCGGAGGTGGCTGAGCTCGTGCTGGACACCTCGGTCCGGGGCGCGGGGCTGGTCCTGCTCTCCGAGGGAGGCACAGTCGTGGGGCTCAGGGCCGTGGCTGGGGGCGCCGCCTCCCTCCAGGAATCCCTCAGCGATCTCCTCGCGGCGCCAGCCCCTCCCGTGTCTTCGGTGCTGGTGGCCTGCGGCCCCGGGTCCTACATCGGAGTCCGGTCGGGGCTGGCGGCCGGGCTCGGGTTCGCCCAGGGCCGGGGCATACCGATCCACCTGGTCGGTAGTCTGCGGGTGGTGGCCGAGACCGTGGACCCGGTGGAGGCGCGGGCTTTGGTCCTGCGCAGCGCCGGGCGCGGCGGCATTCTTTGTCAGCTATTCGCGGTTGCGGACCGGGGCTGGACGGCGGAAGGTCCCAGCCAGCTGCTGAGCCGGGACCAGGACATCCCTCGATCCTGGCTGGACGGCTCGGGGATCGTCGACCCGGACGGCGTGATGCCGGCCGGTGCCGACCGGCGGCGACTGCTCCCGGTCCGCGGCTTGGACCGGGCCCTCGCCCGCCTCGCAGCCGCGGCGGAGGGGCCTGGGGTGCCGTACGATCAGGTCAGCGCCGATTACGCGGTCCGAGTGGGAGCCGAGCGGTGATCCTGATATCCCAGCGCCTGCGGTTGGCCCCGATGCAGATCCAGGACATCCCCGACGTCCGCGCGATTGAGATCGACGTCTTCCCGTCTCCCTGGCCCGGGAACGCCTACCACCGAGAGCTGACGGGCAACCGCTCGGCCCACTACCAGTGCCTCTGGAGGGAGGACCAGATTGCCGCCTACGGGGGCCTCTGGGTGGTGGGCGAGGAGGCTCACGTGACCACCATCGGGGTTCGCCGCTCGGAGCAGGGACGAGGCGTGGGGCGGACGATGTTCTGTGCGCTGGTGAACCGGGCCTACGAGCTGGGCGCCAACTTCATCAGCCTGGAGGTGCGCCCCAGCAACGAGGTGGCCATCCACCTGTACGACAGCTTTGGGTTCCGGATCCTGGGCCGGCGGCGGGGGTACTACACGGACAACGGGGAGGACGCGCTCGTCATGTGGTCGGACCTCATCCATGCTCCCCACTTCAAGGCCCACTTCCTGCAGGTCGCCGGGGCGCTCGAGGCCGAGGGGCTGGGCCCGCTTCCGGATCCGGGGTGGCCCGGCCGGTGAGGCTGCTGGCGATCGAGACCTCCTGCGACGAGACGGCCGCGGCCGTCGTCGAGTCGGACTGGACCGTCCGCTCCTCGGTGGTGGCCTCACAGGCTGGGGCTCACGCCCGTTATGGCGGGGTGGTGCCGGAGCTGGCTGCCCGGATGCACCTGGAGCGGCTTGGGGGGGTGGTCGAGCAGGCCCTGGAGCCGGTTGCCGGTGGCCTCCGGGGGGTGGACGGGATCGCGGTCACCAGGGGGCCGGGGCTGGTCGGCTGCCTGGCGGTGGGGGTGAGCTACGCCCAGGGACTCGCCCTGGCCACCGGTCTTCCCCTGGTGGGGGTGAACCACATGACCGGGCACGTGCTGGCGGCCAAACTCGCCGAGCCTGACCTGGAGCCACCCTTCGTGGCCCTGGTGGTAAGCGGGGGGCACACCGACCTCATCCACTACCGGGCTGACGATGACGTGGCCCTGATGGGTGCCACCCGCGACGACGCGGCCGGAGAGGCCTTCGACAAGGTGGCGCGGATGCTGGGGCTGGCCTACCCCGGCGGCCCGGAGATCGACAGGGCCGCGGGCTCCGGCGACCCCGGACGGTACCGCCTGCCGCGGCCTCTGTTGCCCGACTTCAACTTCTCCTTCAGCGGGCTGAAGACAGCCGTCCTCTACCTGCTGCGCGGGCTGGACCCCAAGGATCCCGAAGTGGTGGCGGACGTGGCGGCCGGTTTCCGCCTCGCCGTGGTGGAGACGCTGGTCGCCCAGTTGGAAGCCGCGGCGGAGAGCGCCGGTGTCTCCCAGGTGGTGGTGGCAGGAGGAGTCGCCAGCAACGCCCTCCTGCGGGAAACGGTGCGCGAGCGCTTCGCCAAGGTGGCCAGGGTGGTGATTCCGGCCCCCTCCCTCTGCACCGACAACGCCGCCATGATCGGGGCCGCCGGCCTGGTCCGCTCCAGCCTGCGGGGCTTCGACAGCGAGCCCTTGGACGCCGAGCCGGGGCTCAGGGCGTACGCGGCCTGATCTCCAATTGACGTCGGATCCTTTGCCGCCTAAGCTCGGCCCAGCGTCCGTGGGTTGGGAGGTGCCAGGGTGACTCAGAGACCGGACCGGGAGAGCCCGCCCAACCTTGTGGACTACGAGGCGGAGGTGGCGTCGCCACCTCCCGTGATCCCCGAGCGCTTCAACTACGTGCTGGACATCCTGGAGGCGCGTGCCGCCGCTCGTCCCGACGAGCTGGCGCTCCTTTCCCTGGGACCGGCCGGTGAGGTGGTGGGTGAGCACTCCTTCGCTGACCTGGCGTCCGCCAGCCGGAGGGTGGCTCATGCGCTGAGGGCTCTGGGGGTGGGCCACGGAGACCGGGTGTTCGTGCTCCTGCCCCGTATCCCCGAGTGGTATTTCGCAGTCCTGGGGGCGATCCGGGTGGGCGCGGTGCCGATGCCGGCCACGGTGCAGCTCACCGCCCGCGACATCGCCTACCGGGTGAGCCGGGCCGAGGCCGTGGCGGCGATCTGCGACAGCCAGCACGCTCCCAAACTGGAGGAGGTGGCCGACCTCATGCCCTCGCTCAAGGTCCGGATCGCGGTGGGCCGGCCCGTGGGGGATGGATGGGCGACGCTCGGGTCCCTCATGGAGCGGGCCGCGGATGCCCCCTCCCCGGCAGATCCCACGGCTGCTTCGGACCCCATGCTCCTCTACTTCACCTCGGGGACCGTGGCCCACCCCAAGATGGTGCTGCACACCCAGGCCAGCTACGGGCTGGGCCACCGCGCCACGGCGCGCTACTGGCAGGACCTGCGCCCGGGTGACCTCCACTGGACCATCTCCGACACCGGATGGGCCAAGGCGGCCTGGGGCAAGCTGTTCGGGCAGTGGGCCGAGGGCGCGGCGGTGGTCCAGATGAACATGGGCAAGCCGGACCCGGACCTGCTGCTGGACGTGATCGCCCGCTACGGGATCACCACCTTCTGCGCCCCACCCACCATCTACCGCTCGCTGGTGCTCGCCGACCTCACCCGGCCTGACCTCTCCCGGCTGCGTCACTGCGTGGCGGCCGGGGAGCCTCTGAACCCGGAGGTCATCCGCCAGTGGCGGGAGGGGGTGGGGCTGCCCATATACGACGGCTACGGTCAGACCGAGACGGTGAACGTGGTGGCCAACTTCCGCTGCCTCCCCATCCGGCCCGGCTCGATGGGTAAGCCAGTTCCCGGGTACCAGGTGGACGTGGTCGATGACTTCGGCGAGGTGCTCGGGGTGGGGGAGGAGGGAAACATAGCGGTCCGGGCCGCCCCGCGCCGTCCGCTGGGGCTGTTCGCCGGTTACTACCGTGATCCCGAGGCCACGGCCGCTTCCTTCCGGGGTGACTGGTACCTGACCGGTGACCGGGGCCGCAGGGACGAGGACGGCTACCTCTGGTTCGAGAGCCGGGCCGACGATGTCATCACCTCCTCCGCCTACCGGATCGGACCGTTCGAGGTCGAGTCGGCGCTGGTGGAGCATCCGGCGGTGGCCGAGGCGGCCGTGGTCGGCAAGCCTGATCCGATGCGCACCCAGATCGTCACCGCGTTCGTGATCCTGGCCCCCGGACACCAGGCCTCGGACGAGCTGGCCCGGGAACTCCAGGAGCACGTGCGCCGGGTCACCGCACCCTACAAGTACCCCCGCGAGATCCACTTCGTCTCGGAGTTGCCCAAGACCGTGAGCGGGAAGATCCGGCGCACCGAGCTGCGGGAGCGGCTGCAGGCCGGGTCCGGGATCTGAGCTGGCAGGCGGCTGGGGCGATCTGGCTCACCCCCCGGCCGGCACCGCGCGGCACCGGGATGCCGCGCTCCCCGGCTGGGCGTCCCGCTGGGAGGCGGGGGGCCGGGGCTGCCACTTAACACGCCCTTAACCCGAAGGTAGCAACAATCGAGTCAGCCCTTATTCAAGAGCACAAGCGCCAGGGAGGGTCGGATTCCAGATGTCGAGGGACACGATCAGTAGGGGCGTGGTCGACGCTCTGAACGAGGCGCCCATCGGGCGCTTCCACATGCGCGTGCTGTTCACCGCCGGGATGGGTTTCTTCACCGACGCCTACGACCTGTTCATCATCGGCGTTGCCCTGGCGCTGATCAAGGTGGAGTACCACCCGTCTCCCTTCGTGATCGGTTTGGTCGGCAGCACCGCCCTGATCGCGGCTTTGATCGGAGCCACCGTGTTCGGGCGGATAGCGGACGTCTTCGGCCGCAAGGCGGTCTACGGGCTGGAGGCCGCCCTGATGGCGGTGGCCGCCGTGGGCAGCGCCCTCTCGCCCAACCTGGCCTGGCTGATCGCCTGGCGCTTCGTCCTGGGGATCGGCATCGGGGGCGACTACCCGGTCAGCGCGGTGATCATGAGCGAGTACTCCAACCGCAAGAACCGCGGGCGCCTGGTGAGCATGGTGTTCTCGATGCAGGCCCTTGGCCTGATCATGGGGCCGGTCGTGGCCCTGGTGATCCTGGCCCTGGGCGTCAACCATGACTTGGCATGGAGGCTCATGCTGGGGCTCGGCGCCGTGCCCGCCCTGGGGGTGATCTATCTGCGCCGCAAGATGCCGGAGTCGCCCCGTTTCATGGCCAGGGTGCAGGGGCGCGACCAGGCCGCGGCCGCCGCCCTGAGCTCGTACACGCATGATCAGCTGCGGGCCGACGCGGGGACGGTCGAACCGCGGGTGCGGCTGTCGCTGCGGCAGTTCGTCTCCAACCCCCGCTACCTGCTGCTGCTGGTGGGCACGGCCGGCAGCTGGTTCATGCTCGACTACACCTTTTACGGCAACAGCATCTCCTCCCCACTGATCCTCAAGGCTCTGGCTCCCCACGCCACCCTCATCCAGGACACCGCGATGACCCTGCTGGTCTTCTGCCTGTTCGCCCTGCCCGGGTACATCTTCGCCTTCCTGGCGATAGATCGGGTCGGACATAGAAGGCTGCAGTTCCTGGGGTTCGCCGGGATGGCTGTCGCCTTTCTGCTGATCGCCTTGGTGCCGGGGATCGTGAAGGAGGTCGCTCCGTTCGTGGTGCTGTACGGGATCAGCTACTTCTTCACCGAGTTCGGGCCCAACACGACCACCTTCGTGCTGCCCTCCGAGCTCTATCCTGTCTCCGCCCGCACCACCGGCCATGGCATATCCGCCGGCACTGGCAAGGTGGGGGCATTCATCGGCACCTTCACCTTCCCGGTGGTGCTCAGCACCCTGGGGCTGTCCGGAGTCATGCTGATCGCCACCTCCACCGCGGTGATGGGGATCCTGGTCACCTTCCTGCTGCCCGAGCCCAGTGGCAAGACCCTGGAGGACGCCAGCAGCGAGGACCTGTTGGCGGTCCATCCGCCCCTGCAAGCAGTCAACGTCTGACCTCGGATTTCCCCATGCTCCGGTCGGCCCCCAGCGCTGCCGTTGGGGGCCAGACCTGTGTCAGTACGACGGACGACAGTTGCCAACTCCCCACCTGGAGGTGCTAAACTCTTAGCACTCGGTACGGTTGAGTGCTAATCAGAGGAGGAGGTCGCAATGAGCCTCAAGCTACGCCCGCTGGCAGACCGCGTCGTCGTCAAGCCCCTGGAGCGCGAGGAGACCACCAAGAGTGGGATCGTGCTTCCGGACACCGCCAAGGAGAAGCCCCAGGAGGGGCTGATCGAGGCCGTCGGGAACGGCAAGTACAACGAGCAGACCGGACAGCGGGTGGAACTCGACGTCAAGGTCGGGGATCGGGTGATCTACGCGAAGTACGCCGGGTCCGAGATCAAGATCGATGACCAGGAGTACCTCATCCTGTCCGAGCGTGACGTCCTGGCGGTGGTTTCGCCCAACGGCAAGGCCTGAGGCCCGGCGCCGCGGCCCCCGAGGGGGCCGCGGCCCTCGCGAGTGAAGCATGGAGGCGTGACCCTTGACAGCCAAGCAGCTTAAGTTCGACGACGCCGCCCGGGAGGCTCTGCTCCGGGGGGCGGCTCAGGCGGCGCAGGTGGTGCGGCCCACCCTCGGCCCGAGGGGCCGGGCGGCGGTGCTGGACCGCAAGTACGGCAGCCCCCAGGTCAGCAACGACGGGGCGACCATCCTGCGTGACCTGGAGCTTGCCGACCACTTCGAGAACATGGGGGCACAGCTGCTGGCGGAGGCGTCCAAGCGCACCAACGATCGGGCCGGCGATGGCACCACCACCGCCGCCGTGCTGGCTGAGGCCATGCTCCGAGAGGGGCTGCACAACCTCCAGTCCGGAGCTTCCGCCATGGCTCTGAAGCGTGGCATGGACCAGGCTGTGGATGCCGTGCTCCGCGAGCTCGACCGCCTCAGCCGGCCGCTCGAGGGGCGCGCGGACACCGAGAGGGTAGCCACTGTCTCCAGCGGTAGCCGCGAGATCGGCGCCATGATCGCCGATGCCATGGAGAAGGTGACGGCCGACGGGGTGATCACCGTCGAGGAGGGCTCCGGTCTGGAGACGGAGATCGAGGTGGTCGAGGGAATGCAGTTCGACCGGGGGTGGGTGTCTCCCTATCTGGTGACCGACCAGAAGAGCATGGAGGCCGTGCTGGACAACCCCCTGATCCTCATCACCACCAAGAAGATCTCCGCGGTCAAGGACCTGCTCCCGGCGCTGGAGCTGGCGGTGAACGCGGCCCGACCCCTCCTCCTGGTGGCCGAGGACCTCGAGGGGGAGGCCCTTGCGACCCTGGTGGTCAACCGGATGCGGGGGACGGTGAGTGCCTGCGCCGTCAAGGCGCCGGGCTT
>JAKBTP010000224.1:17547-31207 GCA_021844355.1 bacterium
ATGGAGGGGGGCACCGTCGTCGAGAAGGTCGCCGCCATGGGGCCCACCGAGGGGGTGGACGTGGAGACCCTCCGCTTCGGTGACCTCCTGGAGATGGGGATCATGGACCCGGCCAAGGTGGTCAAGACCAGCCTGGAGAGCGCCAGTTCGGTGGCGGGGATGCTGCTCACCACCCAGGTGCTCGTGGCGGACCGGCCCGAGCCTCCCGCTCCGGCGCCAATGGGGGGTGACCCGGGGATGGGTGGCATGGGTGGCATGGACGGGATGGACGGCATGGATGACATGGACTTCTGAGGCCCCCTAGGCCGCAGAATGTCGCCATGCCCCCCACCCGCCAGCTGACCGCCGCCGCCTGCCAGTACGCGCCCTCCGTCGGCGATCTCCCCGGCAACCGCCTCCTTGCCGAGCGCTGGATACGGCGGGCGGCGGCGGAGGGGGCGGGGCTGATCGTGCTGCCCGAGCTGGCCGCCTCGGGGTACACATTCCAGAGCCAGGAGGAGGCGGCCGCCTGCTCCGAGGGCCGGGACGGCCCGACCGTGTCGGGCTGGGTTGAACTTTGCCGGGAGCTCGATGTGCATCTGGTGGCCGGGTTCGCCGAGGCCGATGGAGATCGGCGGTTCAACTCCGCCGCGGTGGTGGGACCCTCGGGCCTGCTGGGGGTGTACCGCAAGGCCCACCTGTTCAACGACGAGAAGAGCTTCTTCGAGCCCGGCGACTCGGGGTTCCTGGTCTATGACCTCGGCCCCTGCCGACTCGGGGTGCTGATCTGCTACGACCTCTGGTTCCCGGAGGCTGCGCGGGTGCTCACCCTGCGAGGCGCGGAGGTGGTAGCCGTCCCGACCAACTGGGTCGCCAACTTCCGCCGCCCCGCCGTGGACGGGATGGGGTGGACCATGGGCGACTACGCCAGCGTGGGAGTGGCCACCCAGAACCAGGTCTTCGTGGTCGCCGCCGATCGCATAGGTTCGGAGCGCGGGGTGGAGTTTGTCGGCTGCAGCTGTGCCGTGGCTCCCAACGGCGCGATGCTGGCCGGCCCAGCCGCCCCAGCAGACGAGCAGCTGCTGGTGGTCCAGCTTGACCTTGAGTGGGTGGCCCGGGCGAGGCAGCGGACCCCGCGCAACCACACCCTGGAGGACCGTCGGCCGGAGCTCTACGCGCCCCTCCTTGACGGGCAGGGGGGGTGAGCCCGGGAGGGATCGCCGGAGAGGTGGACGCCACCGAGCTGCTGGCGGGGCTGAACCCGGCCCAGGCGGAGGCGGTGACCGCTCCGGACGTGCCGCTGCTGGTCCTCGCCGGCGCCGGGTCCGGCAAGACACGGGTCCTCACCCACCGGGTCGCCTACCTGGTGGCCACCCGTCGAGCCCAACCTCCGCGTGTCTTGGCGGTGACCTTCACCAACAAGGCGGCGCGGGAGATGCGCTCCCGCCTGGGCGCGCTCCTCGGGGGCGGAGTCGAGGGGATGTGGCTGGGCACCTTCCACGCCATGGGGGCACGCATGCTGCGACAGCGTGGGGAGCTGGCTGGAGTGCCGAAGGACTTTGTCATCTACGACGAGGGCGACCGCGCCGCGGTGATGAAGGAGGCCATGGCCCAGGCCGGCGTGGACGAGAAGCGCTTCAGCCTGGCATCGATCTCGGCTGAGATCTCGCGGGCTAAGAACGACCTCCGGGGGTCGGAGGAGTTCCGACTGGCGGCCCGAGGGTTCGTCGAGTCTCAGGCGGCGCGAGTCTACCCCCTCTACGAGGCCCTGCTGGAGACCAATCGGGCCCTCGACTTCGACGACCTCCTGCTCAAGGTGGTGCGGCTTCTCGAGTCATCTGGGGAGGCGCTGGAGCGCTACCGCGACCGCTTCCGTCATGTGCTGGTGGACGAGTACCAGGACACCAACCGGGCCCAGTACCGGATCCTGCGCCTTCTGGTGGGGGAGCATCGCCGGGTGACGGTGGTCGGGGACCCGGACCAATCGGTGTACAGCTGGCGGGGGGCTGACCTCCGCAACATCCTGGAGTTCCAGCGGGACTACCCGGACGCTTTGGTGGTGCCGCTGGAGCAGAACTACCGCAGCACCGCCGCCATCCTCCGGGCTGCGGGGGCGGTGATCCGGGAGAACACCAGGCGGCTGGACAAAGGCCTCTGGACCGCGGGACCCGAGGGGGACCCGGTGCAGGTGGGCCAGTTCTACGACGAGCGCGAGGAGGCATCGGCGGTGGCGGCCGAGGCGCGCCGGCTCCACGCGCTGGGGGAGCTCGCCTGGGGGGACGTGGCGGTCCTCTACCGGACCAACGCCCAGTCGCGGGCCCTGGAGGAGGTCCTCCTCCGGGAGGGGATCCCCTACCGGCTCATCGGCGGCCTTCGCTTCTACCAGCGCAAGGAGGTGAAGGACGTCCTGGCCTACCTCCGCCTCCTGGCGAACCCCTCAGACCGGGTGGCCTTCGAGCGCGTCATCAACGTGCCCCGCCGGGGCGTGGGGGCGCAGTCCATCGCCCAGGTGCGCGACCTGCTGCAGGTGGGTGGCGGCCGGCTGGAGGCGGTGCTGGAGATTCCCGAGCTGGCCGGGCTCCGGGGGGCCGCCGCCCAGGGGTTGCGCCGTTTTCACGACCTGCTGGAGGATCTCCATGACTACTCGTCCAGGTGGCCGCTGGTGCAGCTGCTGGACCGCCTCCTGGAGCGCAGCGGGTACCGTCAGCTGGTGCGCGACGGCACCCCCGAGGGAGAGGAGCGCTGGGCCAACCTCACCGAGCTCCGAGGGCTTGCCGCCGAGCTTGGTGACGACCCCGCGGCCTCCACCCTGCCCGCCTTCCTGGAGCAGCTGGCGCTGGCCGGCGACGTGGACCAGATGGACGACTCCACCTCCGGGGCCCTCACCCTGATCACGCTGCACCAGGTCAAGGGGCTCGAGTTCCCGGTGGTGTTCGTGACCGGGGTGGAGGAGGGCCTGCTGCCGCACGTCCGCTCGCTGGACTCCGACGCCAGCCTGGAGGAGGAGCGCCGTCTGCTCTACGTCGGGATGACCAGGGCGCGGCAGCGCCTCTACCTCAGTCACTGCTTCCAGCGCCACCTGTACGGCAGCCCTCGAGGAGCCACCCCCTCCCGCTTCCTGAAGCCCCTCAGCGCCCTCCAGGGGACCTCGGGCTGGGGGGCCCCGGGCTCCTTCGTGGCGCCGCCGGCGACCCGCGGCCAGCCGCTGGTCCTGACCAGGGCGCGAGAGGCCATCCTCCGCGAGGTGACCAAGGCGGCCCCGGCGGTGGTGTCCGGCCCGCGATACGCCGCCGGGGACCGGGTGGAGCACCAGCGATTCGGCCGCGGGGTGATCAGGGTGAGCGAGATGACCCCGGGGGGCGAGGAGGTGGTGATCGACTTCGAGACCGCCGGGCGGCGCCGGTTCGCCGTGAGCGACGCGGTGCTGCGGAAGCTGGCCTGATGGCCTCGCCACCCCGGGAGGCCAGGGCCCGGGCCGCCGAGCTGCGCGAGGAGCTGGCGCGGCACAACTACCTCTACTACGTGCTCGACTCCCCGGCGGTGACGGACGCGGAATACGACCTCCTGATGCGGGAGCTTCTCGAGCTGGAGGAGCGCTTCCCGACCCTCCGGACCAAGGACTCCCCCACCCAGCGGGTGGGGGCGGTGGGAACCACCCCTTTCCGCAAGGTCCGCCACCGCACCCCGATGCGCTCGCTCCAGAACGCGGTCTCCGAGGCCGAGGTGCAGCAGTTCCGCCGGCGGCTGGAGGTGGCGCTGGGCCAGGCCCCGGACCTGCTAGCCGAGCTCAAGATGGACGGGCTGGCGGTGAGCCTCACCTACCACCGAGCTGCGCTGGTCCAGGCGGCCACGAGGGGGGACGGCGAGACCGGGGAGGAGATAACGGCCAACGTCCGCACCATCGCCGGGATCCCCGCGCAGTTTGACGTGGATGCCGATGGGGTTGTCGAGCAGTTGGAGATTCGGGGCGAGGTCTACATGCCCAAGGCCGTCCTGGCCGAGCTCAATCGCGGACGCTCGGCCCAGGGTCTGGAGCTGTACTCCAACTGCCGGAACGCGGCAGCGGGAAGTCTGCGGCAGCTCGACCCCGAGGTCACGCGGGCGCGGGGCCTGGCCGCCTACTTCTATGCCTGCGACCCCCCGCCCTCCGGGGTCCTCACCCAGCATGAGCTCCTGGACTGGTTGGAGGCCCAGGGCTTCCCCGTCAACGCCAACCGGCAGCTGCTGGAGGGAGGCGAAGGGGTGATGGAGCTGCTGGCCAGCTGGCAGGCGCGGCGGGCCGAGCTGCCCTACGAGATCGATGGGGTGGTTCTGAAGGTGGACAGCCTGCAGTGGCAGGGCGAGTTGGGGTCCGACAGCCGGGCCCCGCGCTGGGCGGTGGCCTACAAGTTCCCCCCGGAGGAACGCGAGACCCGCGTCCTGGCGATCGACGTGAGCATCGGGCGGACCGGCGCAGCCACCCCGGTGGCGGTGCTCGAGCCGGTCGAGGTGGCGGGGTCAACGGTGAGCCACGTCACCCTGCACAACGAGGACCAGGTCCGGCGCAAGGACGTCCGGGTGGGGGACACGGTGGTGGTGCGCAAGGCGGGAGATGTGATTCCCGAGGTGGTGCGGGTGGAGCTGGAGCGCCGTCCCCCGGAGACCCAGCCTTTCCAGATGCCCACCAGCTGCCCGGCCTGTGGAGCCCCACTGGTCCGCGAGGAGGGCGAGGTCGTGACCCGCTGCCTGAACCCCCTCTGCCCCGCCCAGCGGCTGGCCACCCTGCTTCACTTCGTGAGCCGGGACGCCCTGAACATCGACCGCCTGGGCCCAGCGATCCTCCAGGAGCTGCTGGGGCGGGGTCTCATCTCCAGCCCTGCGGACCTCTTCCGGCTGACTCCGGAGCAGCTAGAGGAGCTGCCCGGGCTGGCTCGCAAGTCGGCGCGCCAGCTCAGCGACGCGCTGAACGCCCGCCGCCGCCCCAAGTTGGGTGCGTTCCTGTACGCGCTGGGGATCCCCCACGTGGGCAGGCGCACGGCCGAGCTGCTGGCGGAGCACTTCGGCACCCTGCCCCGCCTGGTGGCCGCCGGGCCAGATGAGCTGGCCGCGATCGCCGGAGTGGGGCCCGTGCTGGCGGCGGCCATCTCCGCCTACCTCTCCAGTGACGGAACGCGGGCCCTTCTGGCCCAGCTGGCGGAGGTCGGAGTGGATCCCCAGGCGGAGTCCAGCGGCGGCGGGCCCTGGCGCGGGCGCACCGTGGTCGTGACCGGGACGCTGCCCGGGTTCACCCGGGCCGAGGCCGAGGGCGCCATCCGCGGGCTCGGAGGCTCAGCCGCCAGCAGCGTGTCGCGGAAGACCACGGCCGTGGTCGCCGGTGAGGGCGCGGGCTCCAAGCTGGCGGCGGCTCAGCGGCTCGGAGTCCCGGTCCTGGACGCCGATCAGTTCCGGCGCTGGCTGGATCACCCCGAGGGTGGGCCGGAGTCGCTCTGATCCTCCTGGAGGCTGGCGCCGGCGAGCGAAGCCAGCCGGATCACCTCCGACTCGAGGTTGGCGCAGTCCCCGGCCAGTTGGGCCCACCCCGGGCCGAGGGAGGCCAGGGCGGCCGCAGCGGTGCTGAGCAGGGTGGCGGCGTCCCGCAGAGCCAACCTTGCGGCAGCGCTCTCCACCCGGGACACCAGCTGGTCCGGGGGCAGGTCGAGGTCGGCGGCCAGCCCCCGCATCAGCGCGCCCCAGCGATCTCGGGCGTGTTCCAGCCGCTGGGCGGACTCGGCCACCTCGCCCTGGGCCTTCCTACTGGCCCGCCGCGCCCCGGAGATGGGCTCGGCCATCTGCACGGCGTCGGCTCCCAGGCGGCCCGGAGAGTCCAGGAGGATCCGCGCCGACCGCGCGGCGGCGAACGCCGCCATGGCCGCCTCCAGAGCGGCGGCGGCCAGGGCGTCGCGGTCGGGGTGCCGGGTGCCGGGTGAGTTCGCCACCGGTTCCTATAATCGCCTAGTGGTGGGAGCTGATCGAGGAGACGGTGCAGGGGGTCTCGACCTGGCTCTGGTCGCCCACCTCAGCAGGCTGGCGCGGCTGGGCCTCACCGATGCGGAGATGGAGGCCATCCTTCCCCAGCTCCGAGCCATTCTTGCGGCAGTTGACCGCCTGCAGGAGGCCGACGTCAGCGGGGTGGATGCCACCGCCCAGATCGGAGGCCTGTACGACGTGATGCGGGACGACCAGGTGGAGCCCGGCCTGACCGCGGGGGAGGCGCTGGCCAACGCGCCCAGCCACGAGGCCGGTCTCCTGCGGGTGCCCGCAATCCAGTGAGCCTCCTCGACCTCTCCATCTCCGAGCTAGGCCGAAGACTGCGGGCCCGGGAGTTCTCCTCCGTGGAGCTGGCGGAGGAGGCGCTGGGCCGCGTCGAGGCGCTGGATGGCAAGTTGGGGGCCTTCTTGCGCACCACTCCGGAGCTGGCCCTCGAGCAGGCGCGCGCCGCCGACCGGAGGTTGGCGGATGAAGCCGACCCCCCCGCACTTTGCGGCATCCCCATCGGCCACAAGGACGTCCTCTGCACCAGGGGGGTCGAGACGACCGCCGGCAGCCGGATCCTGGAGGGATTCCGTCCCCCGTATGACGCCACCGTGGTCGCCCGGCTGGCCCGGGACGGGGCGGTGGTGGTGGGCAAGATGAACTGTGACGAGTTCGCCATGGGCAGCTCCAATGAGAACTCCGCCTTCCAGCCGACGGTGAACCCCTGGGACGCGGAGAGGGTGCCAGGGGGGAGCAGCGGGGGCTCGGCGGCGGCGGTCGCCGCCCGCCTGTCCGTCGCCACCTTGGGGACCGACACCGGGGGGTCGGTGCGGCTCCCCGCGTCCTTCTGTGGGGTGGTGGGGGTCAAGCCCAGCTACGGGCGGGTGAGCCGGTACGGCGTCATCGCCTTCGCCAGCTCCCTGGACCAGGTCGGCCCGCTGGCCAAGACGGTGGAGGATGCCCAGCTCGTCCTGAGCTCCATCGCCGGTCCCGACCGGCGCGACAGCACCACCTCGCCGGCCCCAGTAGGGGACCTGGCAGGGGCGCTGCAGGAGGGGGTGCGTGGACTTCGCCTAGGCATCCCTCGGGAGTACCTGGCGGCGGGTCTCGAGGATGGGGTCAAAGCGGTGTTCGACAGCGCCTGCCGCTGGCTGGAGGCGGAGGGTGCGGAGCTGGTGGAGGTCTCTCTCCCCAGCACCGAGTACGCCCTGGCGGCCTACTACGTGATCGCCCCGGCGGAGGTGAGCAGCAACCTCGCCCGGATGGATGGGATCCGCTTCGGGCCCGGGGAGCCCCAGGCTCCCAGCCTCCTGGAGGCGTACGAGCTGGCGCGCAACCGTGGGTTCGGTCCGGAGGTGCGCCGCCGGGTGGCGCTGGGGACGTTCGTCCTCAGCAGCGGGTACTACGACGCCTACTACCTGAGGGCCCAGAAGGTCCGCACCCTGGTGGCCCGGGACTTCTCGCGGGTCTTCGACGGGGTGGACGCCCTCATATCCCCGACCGCCCCCACCCCGGCCTTCAGGCTGGGTGAGCGCACCCACGACCCGCTGGCGATGTACGCCACGGACGCGCTCACCCTCCCGGCGAACCTTGCTGGGATTTCGGGGCTCTCGGTGCCGGCGGGCTTCGCTTCCGGGCTGCCGGTGGGCGTGCAGGTGCTCGGGCCCTACCTTGGAGAGGCCATGTGCCTTCGGGTGGGCGCGGCCGTGGAGCGGTCCGCCGACGTCTGGCGCCGGGTTCCGGCGGGTTTCGATGGCTGAGCTGGAGGCGGTCATCGGGCTGGAGGTCCACGCCCAACTGCTCACCCGCAGCAAGATGTTCTGCGGGTGCCGCGCCGAGTACCTTGGGCTGCCGCCCAACAGCAACACCTGTCCCACCTGCCTCGGCCTCCCAGGGGCCTTACCGGTGATCAATGGACGGGCGGTGGAGATGACAATCCAGACCGCCCTGGCCCTGGGTTGCCGGATTCCCGAGTTCAGCAAGTTCGATCGCAAGAACTACTTCTACCCCGATCTGCCCAAGGGCTACCAGATCTCCCAGTACGATCTGCCGCTCTCCCTGGGCGGGCACCTGGAGTTCGAGGTGGACGGTGAGCGGCGGTCCTGCGGGATCACCCGAGTCCACCTGGAGGAAGACGCCGGCACCCTACACCACGCCGGCGAGATCCACACGGCCAAGTTCTCCCTGGTCGACCTCAACCGCGCCGGGGTGCCGCTGATGGAGATAGTTGGCGAGCCCGATCTGAGGAGCCCTAAGGAGGCGCCCCAGTACCTTCGCGCGCTGCGCCAGCTGCTCCTCCACCTCGGGGTCAACGACGGCAACATGGAGCAGGGCAGCCTGCGCTGCGATGCCAACATCTCCCTCCGTCCCCGGGGCCAGCGGGAGTTCGGGGTCAAGGTCGAGGTCAAGAACATGAACTCCTTCCGGAGCCTCGAGGCCGCTCTGGAGTTCGAGGTGAGGCGGCAGTCGGCGGTCATCGAGTCCGGCGGGACGGTGCGCCAGGAGACCCGCGGCTGGAGCGAGGCGGAGCAGGCGACCGTCTCCCAGCGCAGCAAGGAGGAAGCCCAGGACTATCGCTACTTCCCCGAGCCGGACCTGCCCCCCCTGCAGGTCTCACGCGAGCTGGTGGAGCGCCTCCGAGCGGGCCTTCCCGAGCCGCCGCTGCGCCTCCGAGACCGCCTCCGGGACCAGCACCAGCTTGCCGAGGAGCAGGCAGCCCTGATCACCGAGCGCCCTCAGGACGCTGCCTACTTCGAGGCCATGGTGGCGGCGGGGGCGCCACCCAGATCGGCGGCCAACTGGCAGCTCGGCCCTCTGCAAGCCCTCTGCAAGGACGCGAAGCTGGACATTGAGCGCTCGCCGGTCCCCGCGGTCGAGCTGGCGGGTCTAGTGCGGATGGTGGAGGCGGGGGAGGTCAGCGGCACGACGGGGCGGGAGGTACTGGTGGAGGCGTTCGCCACGAGTCGGTCCCCGGTGGACCTCATCAGGGAGCGCGGCCTGATCCAGGTGAGTGACGCCGCCCAGATGGAGGCCTGGGTGGGTGAGGCCATCCGCCAGCTGCCCAAGGCGGCATCGGACTTCCAGTCGGGCAACGATCGGGCGCTCGGCCCGCTCGTGGGGGCGGTCCGCAAGGCTTCGGGAGGGGTTGCCAACCCTGACCTCGCTTCCCGGCTGCTCCGGGAGCGGCTGGGGCGGGGAGGGGGATGAGCCGGCTGCTGGCCGAGGACCGGGCGCCAGTCGCGGTGGGCGAGTGCCTGGAGCTGCGCTGCGAGCGCATCGTTCACCTGGGGCGCGGACTGGCGCACCACCGCGGCCAGGTGGTGTTTCTGTTCGGAGCGGTCCCTGGCGAGCTGGTGCGGGCCAGGGTCACCGAGCGGAGAGCGTCTTACCTCAGGGCTGACGTGGAGGAGGTGCTGGCCCCGGCGCCGGGCCGGGTTGATCCCCCCTGCCCGCTGTTCGGCGAGTGCGGCGGCTGCCAGCTCCAGCACCTGGAGTATTCCCAGCAGCTGGCCGTCAAGCGCGAGGTGCTGGTGGAGGAGCTTCGGGCTCGTGGGTTGGAGCTCCCGGGGGGGTTGGAGGTGCTGGGCGCCGCCTCCCCATACGCCTACCGCTGGCGGGGAGAGTTCCACCGCGGGCCTGACGCCACCCTCGGCTTCAAGAGCCGGAGTGGCTACCGGACATTGCCGGTCTCCCGCTGCGCCATCCACACCGACGAGATCAACTCGGCCCTCAGCAGCGTGGGCGCGGCCATGGCGGAGGAGCCTCCCGGGGTGCAGACTGTCTCGATCACCAGGGTCGAGGAGGGTTTGCTGCTGCAGACCCGGCCCGACGTCCACGCCGGCCCCAGGGTGGCGCTGGCCGCGGCTGGGCCCGGCGTCCCTCTTCTGGGTACCGAGTCCGGTTCGCTGCCATACGGGGGCCGGAGCTTCCGCGTTACCGCATCGTCCTTCATCCAGCTGAACCAGGGCACCCTTCCTCAGCTCTACGAGACCGTGGTCAGCTGGCTGGCGGACGAGGTGGACGGGAAGCTAGTGGTGGACGCCTACGCCGGCACCGGGGTGCTGAGCGTCCGGCTGGCGGACCTGGGCGCCCAGGTGGTGGCGGTGGAGTCCGGGGCTGCCGCCGCCCGGCTGGCCGTCCTCCATGCTGAGATGTACGCCAGGGGGCGAATGGTGGTCCGGCGCGGGGATGTCGAGGCCGTCCTGCCCGAGTTCGCGGCCTGCCACGCGATAGTCCTTGACCCCCCACGCAGCGGCCTGTCGCCGGCGGTGCGCGGGTGGCTGGGGCTGGCCGGTCCTCCGGTCATGGTGTACCTCAGCTGCGACGTCGCGGCCCTGGGCAGGGATCTGGAGACGCTATGCCGTCTGGGGCCGTACCGGCTCGAACGGGTGCGGCTGGTGGACATGTTCCCCCAGACCTACCACTTCGAGGTGGCCGCCCTCCTGAGGCGATGGTGAGCGCCCTACGGCGAGCCTTGGGGGCCCGGCATGGCTGACCTGGAGTTCGTGCACCTACACACCCACTCAGAATTCTCGCTCCTGGATGGGGCGGCCCGGCTGCGGGCCATGGCGGAGAGGGCGGCGGAGCTGGGACAGAAGGCGATCGCCCTGACCGACCACGGGGTGCTCTCAGGGGCGCTGGAGTTCCACCGCGCGGCGGTGGCAGCGGGCGTTCGGCCGATCATCGGGTGCGAGGTGTATGTGGCCGCTCGCTCCAGGCTGCAGCGGGAGGGGCGGGCCGACCGCGACCCCTCACACCTCATCCTGCTGGCCCGGGACGACGCCGGCTATCACAACCTCATGCGGGTGGTCAGCGAGGCCCACCTCGAGGGCTTCTACTACAAGCCGCGCATCGACCGAGAACTTCTGGCGGCGCACCACGAGGGCCTGGTGGCCCTCTCCGGGTGTGTGGGGGGGGAGATCCCTCAGCGCATCCTGGCCGGCGACGTCAAGGGCGCCGAGGCGCTCTGCCGGGAGTACTCCGAGATCCTGGGGCCAGACGGCTTCTACCTGGAGCTGCAGAACCATGGCATGGAGGAGGAGGCCGCGGTTCGGGAAGGGTTGCTGGAGATCTCCCGCACCACCGGGCTCCCGCTGGTGGCCACCAACGACAGCCACTACGTCCATCCGGATGACGCGGTGGCCCACGACGTGCTGCTGTGCATCCAGACGGGGAGCCGGGTCGAGGACCCCAAGCGGCTGCGCTTCGCCGGCCCCCACTTCTACCTGACCTCGGCCGAGGAGATGGTGGCCAAGTTCCCGGACTGCCGGGAGGCCGTAGCCAACTCCGCCTCTCTGGCGGAGCGCTGCTCCTTCGAGCCGGTGCTCCACCAGCCGCTGCTGCCCCGTTACGAGACCGGGCCGGAGCTCGACTCCGACGCCTTCCTCCGCCAGGTCTCCGAACGGGGTCTGGCCGCGCGGGTCGGTGAGCCGGTTCCCGCCGAGTACCGGGAGCGGCTGGACTACGAGCTGGGGGTGATCGCCAAGACCGGCTTCGCCGCCTACTTCCTCATCGTCTGGGACTTCACCCGGGCGGGGCGGGAGGAGGGGGTGAAGATCGGGCCCGGTAGGGGGTCGGCGGCCGGGAGCCTGGTGAGCTACTCCCTCGGGATCACCTCCTTGGACCCCCTGCGCTACGGGCTCACCTTCGAACGGTTCCTCAACCTGGAGCGGGTGTCGATGCCGGACATCGACATCGACTTCGACGTGACCGGCCGCGGCCGGGTCATCGACTACGTCACGCGGAAGTACGGATCGGATCGGGTGGCCCAGATCATCACCTTCGGGACCATGGCGGCACGGGCAGCCATCCGCGATGTGGGCCGGGTGCAGGGGGTGCCCCTGCCGGATGTGGACCGGCTCGCCAAGCTGGTTCCGCTCCGCCCGGGGATGACGCTCGAGGCCGCGCTGGAGGAGTCGAGGGAGCTGAGGGCGCTCTACGAGGGAGAGGGTTGGGCAGCCAAGCTGATAGACACGGCGCGGCGGCTGGAGGGCATCGCCCGGAACGCCGGCACCCACGCCGGCGGGGTGGTGATCGGGCCCGGACCACTGGTGGACTATGTGCCCCTGCAGCGGGGCACCACCAACCGGGATTCGGTGGTCACCCAGTTCGACATGAACGGGGTGCAGGAGCTGGGCCTGCTGAAGATGGACTTCCTCGGCCTGGAGAACCTCACAGTGCTGGAGGAGACCCTGGACCACGTCGAGCGGTCCACGGGAGCCCGCCCCGACCTGGACTCCCTGCCGCTGGACGACCAGCCCACCTATGACCTCCTCACCAGGGGAGACACCATCGGGGTGTTCCAGCTGGAGGGCGAGGGCGGGCGCCGGGTGCTGATGGACATGCGGCCCCGGTCCATCGAGGACCTGGCGGCCGCTAACGCCCTCAACCGCCCCGGGCCGATCGAGGGCGGGGTCATCGACATGTACATGCGGCGGCGGCGCGGGGATGAGCCGATCACCTACATGCTCCCGGCGCTGGAGCCCATCCTGCGCGAGACCCATGGGGTGATCCTCTACCAGGACCAGGTGATGCAGATCGCCTCGGCGGTGGCGGGTTTCTCCCTGGGGGAGGCTGACCTGCTGCGCGCGGCCATGGGCAAGAAGGACAAGGCGAAGATGGCGGCCCAGCGCGACCGATTCGTGGCCGGGGCGGTGGCCAACGGGGTGGAGGAGTCCCTGGCGGGGGCTCTCTTCGACTACATCGACCGCTTCGCCGGGTACGGCTTCAACAAGGCCCACGCCGTGGCCTACGGGCTCATCGGCTACCAGACCGCCTACTTCAAGGCCAATCACCCCCTGGAGTACATGTGCGCTCTGCTCAACAGCCGGGCGGGGGACCTGGATCGGGTGAAGCGGGTGATCCTGGACGCGAGAGCGCGGCAGATCGAGGTCCTCCCTCCCGACGTGAACCGCTCCCAACCCGCCTTCAGCATCTGGACAGGGGAGGGATCGGCAAACGGCCAGGGGCGGGAGGCGGGTGTCATCCTCTACGGCCTCCAGCAGGTGAAGAACGTCGGTGAGGGAGCGGCGCGGGCTGTGGTGGCGGCGCGCGAGGATGGAGGGCCGTTCCGCTCCTTGCTCGACCTCTGCCGCCGGGTGCGGGGCCGCGACCTCAACCGCCGGGTGCTGGAAGCCCTCATTCGAGCGGGAGCCTGCGATGCCCTGGGGGACCGTGGCTGGCTGCTGCTGGAGCTGGATGGGGCGATGCGGGAGGCGGAGCGGTCGGCCCGCGATGTGGAGGCGGGCCAGATCTCCCTCTTCGACGATGGGGCCACCGCCGACGCCGAGGTGGCGCGGCCTGCCCGGGGCCCACTCTCCCCGGAGGAGGAGCGGGAGCGGCTGGCCTGGGAGCGGGAGCTGCTCGGTATGTACCTCAGTCGGCACCCTCTCTCCCAGTTGGGCGACCGGCTGCGCGACTGCACCGATGCCGACCTGGACGAGCTCGCCCGCCTGCCGGGAAAGGTGGTTCAGGTGGGAGGAGCCCTCCGGGAGTGCCGCCGAGTGCAGAGCCGGAAGGGGGAGCCGATGGCATTCGGTGTGCTCGAGGACCTCACCGGCACCTGTGAGCTGATCATCTTTCCCAAGGTCTTCGCGGCTGCCGAGGCGTTGCTCCAGCCGGACGCGGTGGTGGTGGTGCGGGGCCGGGTTGAGGTGGGTTCGTCTGCCAGGCCGCCGAGCCAGCGTGCCGA
>JAKBTP010000189.1:0-2471 GCA_021844355.1 bacterium
TGGCCACGGCCCTCGAGTCTACCAGCGGCCCGAGATCAGCCGGCCGTCTTCCATATCGGCGCCCGCTCCTTGAGCTCGTCGATCACCATGGTGCAGGCCTCCAGCGCCTGGTGGCGGTGGGCCGCGGCCACCACCACCGCGACCGAGGCCACCCCCCGATCCACCCGGCCGGTCCGGTGGTGCACCAGGACCTCCCCGACACCCTCCCGGGCCCGCGCCTCGGCCACGATCCTGCCCAGCTCGGCCTCCGCCATCTCGGGATAGGCCTCGTAGGTGAGGTGGGTCACCTCCTGCCCTTCGTCGGGGTCACGCACCACCCCGACGAAGACCGCCACCGCCCCCTGTCCCCTGAGCTCCAGCTCCGCCTGCATGGCCGCCACGTCGATGGGCTCGGGCCCCACCCGGACCCTGGCCAAGCCCGGCCCGGCCCCGCCCGACACCGGGGGGATGAAGGCCAGCTCGTCGCCCGGGCGGAGTTCGTCATCCCAGCCGCAGTACTCGCGGTTGCGCGCCGGCCGCACCGACGCCGACTGTGCGGACAGCGCCGGGAACCTCTGGCACAGCTCTTCCCAGCACCTCCTCACCGTGACCCCGGTGCCGGATGACAGCACCACCTCTGGGCTTCCCACCAGCTGGCGCAGGCCGGCGAACAGCAGCACCCGAACCCTGTCCTCGGCCATGCGCGTAACTTAACCCACCTCGCCGACCGGGACGGCCCCGGACCGGAAGACGTCCCGCCCGCCGGCCCGCTGGAGGGCTGCCGCCCCACTCTCCGGCCCTTCCCAGCGGAGCCCCCGCACCACCGCCAGCGGCAGCCCGTCCAACTTCCCCATCACCAGCTCGGCGAGACCGGCGATCTCGTCCGCGCTCCCAATGGTGGAGGCGTGCAGGAGGTAGCCACGTTGGTCCAGCTGCCCTCGGTGGTCCGCCAGCGCCGGTAGGCCGGCCACCCCGATGGCCACGTTCACGGACCCCTCGCGAAACGGCCGTCCGAAGGTGTCGGAGACCACGACCCCCAGCGGCCCCCCGGCGGCCAGCCCCAGCCAGGCAGATCGCAGATCGGCCGCGGACCCGTCCGGATCCCGGGGCAGCCGCAGCACCACCTCGCCGCCGCCGACGTTGCTCCGGTCGACCCCGGCATTGGCGCAGATGAGCCCATGCCGGGTCTCGGTCACGAGAAGCCCTGGCCCGGACCGCACCACCTGGCGGCTCTCCTCGAGCACCACCTGGACCAGCCGCGGGTCCTGCCCGGTGCGATGGGCCATCTCCAGCGCCGCCACCGACGGGGAGACCGCGGACAGCAGGGTCGCCAGCCCCTCGGCCTTGGAGACCACCTTGCTGGTGACCACCACCACGTCCCAGGGACGCAGCCCACCGGCCGCCACCAGCGCCTCCTCGCCCAGGCGCGCCAGATCGCTCCCTGGGCCCACCTCAGGGAGGCCGGGCACGGCCCAGCACTCTATCCGGGTCGCGCGGATCATCGGACGCGCGTCGTCAGCCACGTCCGGCCCCCGCCAGGACCCCCAGCGCCCCGCCCAGCTCCTCGAGGTCACGGGGGCGGTCCAGATCGGCGGCCAGCCCGGGACGGACCAGCTCTCTGGTCCTGAGCCCGAGAGCCCTGCCCATCCCGAGGTGCCGCAGTCGGGAGCCGGGACCGAAGGCATGGGCCAGCACCGCCGCCGGCCGGACCACCATGCCGTTGCTGCCGGTGCCTCCCAGATCCGGGATGAGGACCATCGTCCGCTCGGGTAGCCGGCGGGAGAGCCGGAGCAGGGCGACCAGGTCATCACGCCCGAGCAGTGGGAGATCCGCCGCCAGAGTGGCCACCACCTGCGCTCCCCTTTCCAGCGCGTGGTGAACGCCGAGCCGGACGGCCTCGGTCTGGGAGGCTCCGGGGTCGGGCAGGACGCCGAGGGTCAAGAAGCGGCACAGCTCGGCCACCTCTGGGTCGGGGGTGACCACGACCACCGCCCCCGCGGGCCACACCTCACAGGCGGCGCGGAGGACCCGGCGGGAGACGGTCACGCCGAGCAGCTCACGCTCTGGCTGAGGCAAGGCAGAGGCCAGCCGCTGCTTCCCCCCCTGGGCGCCCTTCACTGGGATCACCAGCCAGGGCTCGGCGCTGGGCCCGGCCCTCACCGAAGACTTCCGGCGCCAGCCAGGGGGGCCAGGGCAGTTAGCACCTCTTCTGCCAGCCGCCTCCGGGCGGCCCCGTCGACCATCAGCGTGGGACAGATGTGAACTCGCATGCCCAGGTCGGCGATCCGCCCCGAGAGATCCCGGTCCGCCTCGTCCACCACCAGCAGATGGGCCAGGCCCCGGTAGGCTTGCGCCACCCCGACGGCACTGGGGTCGAGGCCCCGAGAGCGCAGCATCTCCACCGCCGGCCCCTTTATCGCCCGTCCCGCCACGATCGGGCTCACCGCGGCCACCAGCGGATGGGCACGCACCGCCTCGGCCACACCGGGGAT
>JAKBTP010000189.1:2571-5683 GCA_021844355.1 bacterium
CACTGGGGTCGAGGCCCCGAGAGCGCAGCATCTCCACCGCCGGCCCCTTTATCGCCCGTCCCGCCACGATCGGGCTCACCGCGGCCACCAGCGGATGGGCACGCACCGCCTCGGCCACACCGGGGATGGCCAGGATGGGGCCGATCGAGATCACCGGATTGCTGGGCGCGAACAGGATGGCGTCCGCCGAAGCGAGCGCTTCCAGCACCTCCTGCGGCGCCCGGGCTCGGCTGGCCCCCAGGAGCACGACCTCTCTGATGGCTGGCTGGGCCGCCTCCCGCACCAGGTATTCCTGCAGATGGAGATCGCGCCCATCCTCGGTGTGCACCCTCGACTCCACCCGGTCGTCGGTCATGGGCAGAAGGCGCACGGGGACGCCGAGCCGATCGCACAGCTCCTTGGTGGCCACGCTCAGGCTGAAGCCCGCCCGCAGCAGCTCGGTGCGGCGAAGGTGGGTGGCGAGGTCCAGGTCGCCCAGCTGGAACCAGGTCTCCCCCCCCAGCCGCCCCAGCTGCCGCAGGGTCGTCCAACTCTCTCTCGCCAGCCCCCAACCGCGACGGGCGTCCGCATGCCCCGACAGGGTGTAGGCCACCGTGTCCAGGTCGGGGCTGACGTGGAGGCCATGCACCTCGAAGTCGTCGGCGGTGTTGCCGATCACCGTGATGTCGGCAGACGGCGCCGCCTCGACCAGGCCGGAGAGGAAGCGAGCCCCCCCCACCCCACCCGCCAGAACCGTGAGGCGCGGACGAGTCAACGCGCTCCACCCGAGGCCACTGACTGCCGCCTGGCCTCAGCCGGCTGGAGCGGCCGGGGAAGGGGCGGTGGCCCGGCCCAGGTGAGAGGGGACCGCGTCAACCGGGCGGTCCGGCCGCATCGTCCCAGGCGGGACCACCGCCGCCGGCCCGTGCCTGCCGGCTCGAGCCCGAAGGGCCAGGGCCACAGCTCCCGGCCCCCGGAAGATCAGACCGCGCTGCAGGCCTTGGCCGCGCCTGCGCCGTCGCCGGCGTCGAAGGAGCTGCCGCAGGAGCAGGTGCGCACCGCCTGGGGGTTGTGGACGGTGAAGCCGCCCCCCATCAGGCTGTCGATGTAGTCGATCTCCGCCCCCTCCAGGTAGGTGGCGCTGTAGGGGTCCACGAACACCTTGATGCCGTCCTGCTCGGTCACCTCGTCATCGCCGGCCGGGGCGTCGTCGAAGCCCATGCCGTAGCTGAACCCGGAGCAGCCGCCGGGGGTGACGTACACCCTGAGGCCCATCTCGGGGTTCTCCTGCTGGGCGAGCAGCGACTTGAGCTGGCTCAGAGCCTGATCGGTGACGCTGATCATGAATGCTGTACCTCGACTTGCCATGGGACCGACCCCTTGTGAATAAGTTTAGCGTGCCCGCGGCTCACCAGTAGCGCTCCTCGCGCCAGGGGTCGGCGCTGTTGTTGTAGCCGTTGCGCTCCCAGAAGCCCAGCCGGTCCTCCCTCAGGAACTCAATCCCCTCCACCCACTTGGCGCTCTTCCAGAAGTACTTGCGGGGGAAGACCGCCCGCAAGGGATACCCGTGCTCCGGCGCCAGAGGCGACCCGTCGTGGGAGTAGGCGAGGAGCGCGTCCTCGGCGGTGGCGAACTCCAGGGGCACCGAGGTGGTGAAGCCCTGGTGGCAGTGGAACTCCACGAAGGCGGCTTCCGGCCCCACCCCGGCGGCCCGGGCGAGGTCAGCCAGGGGCACCCCCCGGAAGCGGTTGTCGAAGCGGCTCCAGGTCGTGACGCAGTGGATGTCGCAGAGCAGCTCCCGTGCCGGCATCGCCAGCAGCTCGGGGTACGAGAGGAGTCTCTCGCGCTCCACCTCCCCGAAGACTCGGAGCCGCCAGGTGGAGATGTCGTAGTGGGGCACGGAGCCGTAATGAAGGACCGGCCACTTCTCGGTGAGGACCTGCCCCGGGGGTAGGCGGGCGGGGTTGGCGGCCACCCGGGGGTCAAGGGCGCGCCTCAGCGACTTCACCACCCCATCGTAAGCCACCGCCGCGGCGCTCACACCTTGCTGTGGGCGGGAACCCAGCTGCCGTCCTCCTCCCGGTGGAAGTCCTGGAAGACCCCCGATGACTCCTGCACCATGATCTCGGCGATCCTGGAGAAGATGAGGCGCATCTCCTCCTCGGCGCCGGGGGCGGTACGCATCTCGACCACGTGGCGCAGCGTGCGCAGGTTCATGGTCATCACCAGGTCGGTGCTGAGCCCGATGGGGGCGAGCCGGCGCAGCGCCGAGGTGACCTCCTTCTTCACGTGGAAGGGGATACCCTCGGCGTCGATGCCCAGTTCGCGGGCAGCCTCCACCTGGAACTCCTCCAGCCGCTCGACGATCTCCAGGCAGCGCTGGCGGACCGGCTCCAGCGCCGGCGGCACCCGGAAGCCGATGTCCACCAGCCGCACGTAGCGAAGGCTCTCCTGGCTGTAGGCGGCGCCGGCCCGGTGGCGGACGATCTCGTGGGTGGCCACCCGGCTCACTCCGTGCAGGGCGAAGGTGTAGTTGGCATGCTCCAGCACGCTCCCGTGACGGCTGGAGAGGATGTTGAGGAAGTAGGCCCGCTGGTCCCGCCGGACCTTCTTCACGTTGGGGTTGAGGCCGGGCTCCCAGCTCCGGTAGCAGGCCCGCCCGGCGAATTCCACCAGGAGCTCGCCGTCGTTCACCCCGCCGTCGGCCTCAGCCAGACGGCGGTCCAGCCAACCGGCGCCTCCGACCGCCTCCAGGTAGGCCCGCATCGCCTGGCGGTCCACGCTGGGACGGCTGAGCAGGAACACCTCTGGCGAGGTCTCCCTCACCATGTCGGCCCCGCCCAGAGAGGCCCGCGCCTCACCCCAGGGCCGTCAACGCTTCGTCGAAGCTGGCCCGCACGCAGGTGAAGCTGGGCACGTCCCGCAGGGTGTATGAGGAGGCCTCCGAGTCCCGAAGGGCCTGGACGCAGTCCAGGAAGTCCGCCGCGCTGTCGGTCTCGAAGGCCACCACGAACTCCTGGTCGTCAAGGCCGAAGGAGTAGGTGGTGTTGATCTTCACGCTGGGAAAGAGGTGCCCGATGCGGATGTGCTCCTGCATCATCCGCTGGCGCTCCTCGTCCGGGAGGGACCACCA
>JAKBTP010000047.1:0-6826 GCA_021844355.1 bacterium
GGCGAGCGGGAACACGCCCGACCAGTATTCGGGCGGGTGTCCCGCCAGCTGCCGCCTCAGCCGGACGCGCTGGGCGGTGAGGGTGGCAGGCAGGGGTACGAGGGCGGCTGCCAGACCCAGCAGTGCGGCGCCGCCCGTCGTCAGGGGGGCCACCGCGCCAGGCCAGACCCCGCGGCTCGCGGCGGCCGCGAGCGAGCACGAAATCGCGGCCAGGGCGGGGACGCCAGCGACGATCCAATACGAGGGCCCAAGCGTCCACAGCGGAGGCTTCAGGCGCAGGCGCCAGAGGAGCCCGGTGGCCAGGATCAGGTAGGCCAGGAGGCCGAATCCGAGCAGGGCCAGCTGGAGCGCGGAGAGGGGGCGGCTCCAGTCGACCCCATGGCCCGCCAGAGCGGCCAGGGCAGCGCTGGCGGCCAAAGCGCTCACCGGTCCAAGGAGCCAAATGGCCCCTCCTTCGGCCAGCCATCCCTCACCCCAACGCCGAGCCCATACCCCGGCGCCCCAGAGCACGGCGGTCAAGGCTCCGGTGACGGTGAGCGGCAGGGAGAACCCTCTCCAGCCGGCCGCTCCGGCAATCTCGGCCAGGACCGAGGTCGCGGCGGAGAAGGCGAAGACGCCGAGCCGGACGCGCCAGGGCCCCAAGGCTGACCAATACCCACGTGGCGACCTCAGCAGGGCTCCCAGCTCGCCGGCCAGGAGCTCCGCGTACGAGACCACCGCGATGATGACCAGGGCCAGGGAGGGTCCGGTCTCGCCCACCCGGCGCAGGCCGAGGGCGATGGCTCCGGCGGCCATCACCAAGGCGAACCTTCCTGGGGCCGGATGAGGCGGGGCCGGCGGTCTCACCGTGGAGAGGGTAAGCGCCCGGCTGGCCGGGGCGCCGCCGCCTAGTTGCGAACCAACCTCCCCACGGCTCAGTATCAGGCGGCCGGGCCAGCATCAAGGAAGTCACCCCGCCAATGCCCAGCGACTCACCCACCCCATCCGACGACCCGGCTGCGGACCTCGAGCGGCGCATCACCCAGCCCGGCAGCCTTCCGGGCAACCGCTACGTGGTGGTGCGCCGGGAGGACCTCGGCTCGTTTCGACGCGGCCGGGGCGGGATGTTGGTCGCCACTGAGCGGGCGGACGAGCCACCCGGTGGCGCGGCCCGGCTGACCTACCTTTTGAAGCGCGCGGTGATCGGGCGCCGCCTGCCGACCTCGGCGGTGGAGACCGAGCGGCTGCCGGTCCGCCGCGCCCTTCCCACCCTGGCGTCCGACGCGCTCTCCTCGGTGGCCTACGGCCCAGAGGCGGGGCTCACCGTCCTGGCCCTGGCTGGGGTCGGCGCCTTTGCCTTCGAGCTGCCCATCGCCCTTGCCATCGCCGCCCTCATGGTGCTGGTCACCCTCTCGTACCGCCAGCTGGTGCTCACGCGCCAGACGGACGGCGGGTCCTACGCGGCAGCCCGCGACCACCTCGGCCGGTGGCCCGCGATGGTGGCCGCGGCGGCTCTGCTCATCGACTACATACTCACGGTCTCGGTGAGCGTCTCCTCCGGCGCGGACGCGCTGGCCTCCGCCTTCCCCACCCTCAACGACCTGCGCCTCCCGATCGCGGTGCTGCTCGCCCTGCTCTTGTGCGCCGGCAACCTGAGGGGCGTGCGCGAGGCGGGAGCCATGTTCTCCACCCCCACCTTCCTCTTCATCGCGGCGATGGGCGCCCTGATCGTGGCGGGGCTGATCCGGGCCCTCACCGGAGGGGTCCACCACGGCTTCGGGGTGTATCCCCCGATCCCCCACCCTGCCGAGGCGCTCACCCCATTCCTGGTGCTGACCGCCTTCGCCTCCGGCTGCTCCTCGATGACCGGCATCGAGGCGGTTTCCAACAGCGTCCGAAGCTTCCGGGAGCCCCAGGGCCGGAACGCCGCCCGCACCCTCTCTCTGCTGGGGCTGCTGCTGGTCGTCCTCTTCCTCGGCGTCACGCTCTTGGACCTCATCTTCGGCGTCGCCCCCAAGCCGGGTGGCAGCCCCACGGTCCTGGCGCAGATCGCCCAGGACGTCTTCACCGGACCGGGCCGGTTCTTCTTCTACGTGATCCAGTTCTCGACCACCCTGGTGCTGGTGCTGGCCGCCAACGCCAGCTTCAACGGCTTCCCCCGTCTCTGCGCGTTCCTGGCCCGGGACGACCGCCTGCCCCACCGCTTCGGCGCCTACGGAGACCGGCTGGTGTACTCGGCGGCCATCCTGGTGCTCACGGCGGTCTCGGTGGCGGTGATCGTGGCCTTCGCAGCCAACACCGACCACCTGATCAACCTCTACGCCATCGGAGTCTTCACCGCCTTCACGCTGGCCCAGACGGCCCTGGTCCGCTACGGCTTCCGGCACCGCCAGGGTCACTGGCGGCGCAACGTCACCATCAACGCCGTCGGTGCCGCCGCCACCCTGCTGGTGGACCTCATCGTCCTGGTCGTCAAGTTCCGGCTGGGGGCCTGGGTGGTGCTGATCATCGTGCCCCTGGTGGTGGCGTACTTCTGGTATGTCAGTCGGCACTATCTGAAGGTCCGCTCCGAGCTGGGCCCGGTGCCTGCGGACCGGGCCCGCCTCGCGCCCGACCGGACCCTGGTGCCGGTCCGGCAGCTGGACGGGCCCACGCGCCGGGCCCTGAAGTACGCGCTGGCGCTCGGGCCCCGGCTGGTCGCCCTGGCAACGTCGGGAGACCCGGGCCTCGCGTCGCAGCTCGAGGCCTATCTCCGCGACCAGGCCAAGAGCCGTCCCACGGCGGAATACGAGGTGTTGTCGCGCCCAGGCTCCAACCGGGCGGTGCTCTCGTTCCTCACCGAGTTGGCCCCCTCCCTGCCCGACCATTTGGTCACGGTGATGGTGCCGGAGAGCGTCACCAGCTCGGGGATCCTGGACCTCCTGAGGCGGCCATCCGCCCTCCGCCTCAAGTTCGCGCTGCTGCGTCGGCCGGGGGTGGTGGCCGCCAGCTTCCCGGGTCAGCCCGGCCAGGATTCAGCGGAAGGAGCCCTCAGACCGGGGGCTCGCCGGGTGGCGGTGGTGCCGGTTGCCGGCCTCGACATCCTGGCCCAGCGGGCGCTCAGCTACGCCCAGCACATCGCCGACGAGGTCATCGCCGTCCACGTGGCCACCGGTCAACCCCAGGATGTGCCCCGTCCCGACGGCACCCGGAGGCGCGACGACCTGGGGATGGAGCCCAGCGACGAGGCCCGGGAGCTGGTGGCCCAATGGGACGGCTGGGTCGACTCCCACCTGGAGTCGTCCACCTCACTTCCCCGTCCCAAACTGGTGCTGGTGCTATCCCCCTTCCGGACCGTGGTGCAGCCGGTGCTCCGCTACCTGCAGGGATTCGCCGAGAAGAATCGCGACACCCTCTGCACCGTGGTGCTCCCCGAGCTGGTGGCCCGCCACTGGTGGAACCAGATCCTCCACAACCACCGGGCCTTCCACATCAAGTCGGCCCTCCTGGGCCGCGCCGACTTCGCGGTGGCCGACGTCACCTTCGATCTGGGCCGCCCGCCGGCAGCCTAGCCCTCAGGACCTCGGGGCGACCCCAGGCCGCTGCCTAGAATGGCGGAATGCCAAGTCACAACGTCTCGCTCACGCGGGGAGAGGCGGAGTCCCGGTCTGCTGTGGTCTCCGACTGTCACTACCGGCTTCAGCTCGACCTAGCCCTCGGCAGGGATCGCTACGGCTACAGGGTGGAGCTGGAGTTCTCCGGCGAGCCCGGGGCCACGACCTTCCTGGACGCCCAGGTGGACCAGGTCTCCGGGATGACCTGGCAGGGACAGGAGCTGTCGCGGGACGCCTGGCGGGAGCAACTCATTCATCTGCCCGCGCTGGCGGAGCGCAATCGGGTGGAGGTGTGGGGCACATCCAGCTACCACCGGACAGGGCTGGGGATCCACCTCGCCGTGGACCCCGCCGATTCCGAGGCGTACATCTACACCGATCTCGAACCCGCCGACGCCCACCGCGTCTTCCCCTGCTTCGACCAGCCGGACATCAAGGGCGTTTTCGAGATCGCCGTCCGGGTGCCGCAGGACTGGACTGTGGTCTCCGCCGAGCCGGGCCGGGCGGGGAAGGCGTCGGACGACGAGGGGGCCAGATGGTGGGAGTTCGCCCCCACACGCCGGCTCTCCCCGTACGTGCTGGGGATCGCCGCCGGGAGGCTGCACGCCGTCAGATCCCAGCACGGCCAGATCCCCCTCGGGCTCTTCGCCCCCCTCTCCCTGGCGCAGGACCTCGAGAAGGCGGCCGAGGAGATCTTCGAAGTGACCCGACAGGGGCTCGACTTCTACCAAGAGCGCTTTGGCATCCCCTACCCCTACCACAAGTACGACCAGGTCTTCTGCTTGGAGAAGGTCAATGGGGCGATGGAGTCTCCCGGTTGCGTCACCATCACCGACCGGATGATCTACCGGGGACGGCCCTCGGCCCGGGAGAGCTCCCAGCGGGCGGAGGTGATCCTCCATGAGATGGCCCACATGTGGTTCGGTGACCTGGTCACCTTCCGGTGGTGGGACGACCTCTGGCTCAACGAGAGCTTCGCCACCTTCATGTCCGCGGTGGCCGCGGACCGGGCGACCCGCTTCGACGACTCCTGGACCTTCTGGGCCACCTACTTCAAACAGCTCGCGGTCGAGGAGGACCAGCATTCCACCTCCCACCCGGTGGTGACCGAGGTTCCGGACTCTGAGGCTGTCCATCTCAACTTCGACCGCATCACCTATCAGAAGGGGGCGGCTGTCATCCGTCAGCTGGCCACCTGGGTCGGGGAGGAGGCCTTCTTCGCCGCCATCCACGACCACCTCGAGGCCCACAGTGAGGGAAACGCCACCTTGCGTGACCTCATCGGCACCCTGGAGAGGGTCTCGGGGCGGGACGTGCAGGGCTGGAGCCGGGCCTGGTTGGAGACCACTGGGCTCAACACCATCCGCCTTGAGGTGGAGGAGGCCACGGGGGCGGAGGGACCGGTGATGCAGGGGGCTGCCCTGGTGCAGACGGCGACCCCCGCGCAACCCACCATCCGCCCCCACCGCCTGGGGGTCGGCGAGTTCCGTTGGCGCGACCGGAAGTTGGTCCTGGAGCAGCGCCACGAGGCGGAGCTGGAAGGGGATCGGACCGAGATCCAAGGACTCCGGGGGAGGCTTCGCCCCCCCCTCCTCCTTCCCAACGACGAGTCCGTCACCTACGCCAAGGTCCGACTCGACCCCGTCTCGCTGCGGACCGTGGAGGCCAGCCTGGCGAGGATCTCGGACCCCCTGGCCCGTGCGGTGATCTGGGACCTCCTGTGGGACATGGTGCGCGACGCGGAGCTGCCCACCGGCCGGTATGTGGCCGCCGTGGTCGCGAACCTTCCGGACGAGACCGACCAGTCACTGGTGCCGGTGGCCCTGGGCCAGGCGCGCCAGGCGATCGCCAGGTTCGGAGCTCCGGCGCACGGGGACGAGCTGGAGGCCAGCCTGGCGGACGCCGCAGCCCTGGCGCTGGAGCGTACCGAACCGGGAGGACTGGACCAGCTCACCTGGCTCCGCGCTCTCGTGGTGTCGGCCACCACCCCAGCCCAACTCGCCCGAGTCGAATCGATGCTCCACGGGGACGGGATGCCCCCCGGCGCGGTCCTGGACTTGGAGATGCGCTGGCGGCTGGTGACCGCCCTGGCCGCCCGGGGGGTCCTGGGTGAGGGCGATGTGGCCCGGATGCAGCGGGCGGATTCCACCGCCACCGGCCAGGTGCGAGCGCTGGCCGCTCGGGCCGCCATCCCCAGCCCGGAAGCCAAGGAGGCGGTCTTCCGTCACCTGACCGAGGAGGACTCTGCCAACGTGGAGGAGGCGATCTGGGTCGGGAGGAGCTTTGCGGGCGTGCGCCGCCCGGACCTGCTGCTCCCCTTCGTGCCTCGCTTCTTCACCGCCGTCGACCGTCTGCGTCAGGATCGCGGGTCAGAGTACAGCCGCGACTTCGCCTACTGGTTCATGCCCGCACTTCCACCTGAACCGCTGCTGGTCTCCGAGGTGCGCCACCAGCTGGAGCGCGAGGACCTGGCGGCCGATCTGCGAAGGATCTACCAGGACGCACTGGAGGAGGCAGAGCGGGCGCTGGTCGCCCGGGCCGCCGACGAGCTGGCCTACTCGGGCGGCTGACCGGGCACGGGCCCTCCGGCCCCGAAGAGTTCCAGACAGTCCTCGACCCCGGTCACGGTCACCTGGTGGCGCCGGTGCCGCAGCCAGCCCTCCCTGGTGAGCCGGAAACCCAGCATGAGGTCGGGCCGGCCCCGGCGGGGGGCGAGCCAGCTGCCGTTGGGTTCGTATCCCAACCGCAGTGAGACGCCCTGGGAGGCGGCGTTGTCGTGGAAGGCGGCGCTCTGGGCCTCCAGCGCTCCGAGGTGGGCGAAGGCCAGCTCCAGCACCGCCGCCCGCATCTCCTGGCCCAGCCCCTGGCCCTGGTGCTCCCGGCCCAGCCAGGACCCGGTCCTGACCATCCGGCAGGCCCCGAAATCCACCCCCTTCAGGTCCTGGGCGCCCACCACCCGCCCGTCCCTGGTGACCACCGCCAGGTACACCCAGGACTTGGGGGTCCACTCAGCGATCGAGCGCAGGACGTGCTGTACCGCCTCCCGCTCCCGCTGGGGCGACGGAAGGTCAGTCCAGGGCACCCCAAAGGGCATGGTGGCCTCCGGATGGATGCCGCGGCCCACCAGGTCAACCATCTCCTCGAGGAGCGCGGTGTCCGGGAGCCGGAGCTCGAGCCGCTCGGTGCGCAGGCGGAGGTCGTAGAGCGGCCAGTGGCTCACGCGCCGAGGTTGGCTCACCCTGGGCGGGCTCGGA
>JAKBTP010000047.1:6926-30539 GCA_021844355.1 bacterium
AGCATGCGGCGCCGGGGTGGCCGGCTCCGTCATGCTCCCCGTGGGGTTGCCTGGCAGCCCCGGGCCGGACCAACCCGGGGCCGGGGCCCGCTGGTGCTCCCCCACCGGGGTCCCCACCACCTCGATGGGCTCGGGGGCCGGGATCGGGTGGTGGAGTTCGAACACCTCCTCATTGAAGAGGATCCGGTCCCCCACCTCGACCTCTCGTTCCGACATCCGCAGGGGCACCACCAGACTCACCAGCTTGAGGACCCCGGCGGTCATGGATCCGGCGTAGGCGGTGACCACCACCAGACCCAGGAGCTGCATCAGCAGCTGGCGGGGATTGCCGTAGAAGAGGCCCGTCACCGTGACCCCCGGAGCGGAGCGCGCTCCGGGGTAGACCACCATCGCGGGCTTGGCCACAAGCCCCACCATGACCCCTCCCACCGCCCCCGCGAGGAAGTGGGTATGGACCACCCCCAGGGTGTCGTCGGCCCGGCGGAAGGGGAAGCGGCCCGCCTGAGTGGCTTTCCGTGGGCGACTTGGCCCCAGCCTAGGCCCGGACGGTCCGTGGCGGCTCAGCTCCATGCCCCTAGTTTGCTCGTTGCATTTGGGGTCGCTCACCCGATGGTCAGCCGGCCAACGCGGGCGGGAAAGGGCTGGTGGCGGACTTCGGGTTGGCCACCCGACCCGGCCGACCGGGTCGGGGGATCAGGCCGAGATGGCGCCTATCAACTCCACGATCCGCGCCGGCGGAAGGTGCTGCTCCAGCACCTTGGCCCCGAACGGGGAGATGGCATCCGCGATGGCGTTGCAGATGGTGGGAGGCGCCGCGATCATACCCCCCTCCCCCACTCCTCTGAAGTTGACGTCTGGGTCGAGGCGCACCGGGATCAGGTGCTCGATCTCGATGTGCGGGATATCCAGTGAGGTGGGCAGGAGGTAGTCCATGAGCGTGGCCGAGAGGTACTGCCCTTGGGGGTCGTACGCGGAGCGCTCCAGCAGGACCGCCCCCACCCCCTGAGCCACCCCACCCCGGATCTGCCCGTCCACGACGGCTGGGTTGATCAGATCGCCGCAGTCCTCCACCACCAGGTAGCGGAGGATCCGCACCAGCCCGGTGTCGGGGTCGACCTCTACCACGCAGCAGTGGGTTCCCCCGGACCACCCGCTCTGCCCACCGTCGAAGTCCTCGGTGGCCGTGAGGTCCGCGTCCGTCCCCGGGGGAAGCTGCCCCGATCGGGCCGCCAGCTCTATGCGGCGGACCAGCTCGGCGAGGGGGAGCCGGCCCCCAGGGACCCCCGGGCCGACGAGTTCGCCGTGGGAGATGTCCAGCTCGGCGGGTGCCAGGTCCAGGATCTGGGCTGCGGCCTCGAGGACCTTGCCCCGCAGGCGGCGGGCGCCATGGAGAGCCGCGCCCCCGGCCATGGCCGCGAACCGGCTCCCGCCGGTCCCGAACCCCTCCGGCGTCCGCTGCGTGTCCCCCACCATCACCCGGACCTGGCCCAGCCGCATCCCGAACTCGTCGGCGGCCACCTGGGCCAGGGTGGTGCGGTGGCCCTGGCCGTGCGGCATCTGGGCCGTGTGCACCAGCAGCGACCCCTCCCGGTCCAGCTCCACCCGCACCCGCTCGGTGTTCTCCTCCCCCCCCTCCTGGCGGGGACCGGGGGCCGGCTCGATGTAGGTGGCGAACCCCACTCCCAGGTATCGACCCTCCTCCCGCAGTTGGCGCTGGTGCTCCTGGAGGCTGGCGAGATCGACCATCTCGGCGGCTCGAAGGAGGGAGTCCCTGGCGGTTATGCCCGCGAGGCTGGGACCGGTCACCATCCTCAGGGGCGCCTCATCCCGGGTCGCCAGGTTGCGCAGCCTCACCTCCATGGCGCTGATCCCCAGCTCCTGGGCGACCAAATCAACCATCCGCTCGCGAACGAAGGTCTCCGCCGCCCACGGCCCCCGGTAGGCCACATAGCTGGCCTTGTTGGTGACCACCCCCGAGCTGGTGAAGGCGAGCGCCTCCAACCGGTAGGGCCCGGGCATCATCTCCCGGACCGTGTCCACGACGAGCGGCGCGAACCCCGGGTAGGCCCCACTGTCGATGACCATCTGAACCCGAAGCGCCAGGATCAGGCCGCCGGCGGTCACCGCGGCCTCGACCTCGAAGCTCTCCTCCCGCGCCTGGCCGGACACCGTGAGGTTCTCCCAGCGGTCCTCGATCCAGCGCACCGGACGCCCCAGCGCTCGGCTGGCGGCGCAGCAGGCGACTTCCTCGCGGCTGGCCCCGAATTTGAGACCGAAGGAGCCGCCCACGTCCTCCGCCACCACCCGCAGCCTGTCCAGCGGCATCCGCAGCTGCTCAGCCAGCATCCGCCGCGTGGTGTTGACCCCCTGCGTGGAGGCCCGCACCAGCAGCTGGCCGGAGGAGGGGTCGAAGCTGGCGAGGATGGCCCGCCCCTCCATGGGGACGTTCTGATGGCGATGCTGGTGGATCGAGGCACGCACCACCCGGTCCGCCCTCGCGAATGCTCCATCGACATTCCCGAAGACCTTGGTCTCTGGGCCGAAGAGCCGGTTGCCGCCCAGCTCCTCGAAGATGGCGGGCAGGTTGGGGTCGAGCGCCTGCTCCACGGTGACCACGGGAGCCAGCTCTTCGTAGTCGACCTGGATGAGCTCGCAGGCGTCCTCGGCCAGAGCGCGGCTCTCGGCCACCACCAGCGCCACGGGGTCCCCGACCAGCCGCGCCTTGTCCACGGCCAGGATGCCGAATGACACCTTGCCACCGGATGGGGATGACTCGATGAGGGACGCCACGGGCGATGCCATCTGCGCCATCTGGGCGCCGTCGAAGACGGCCACGACGCCGGGGGCGAGACGGGCGGACTCGGTGTGCACCGCCACGATCCGGGCGTGGGGGAGCGGACTGCGGCAGAAGGCGGCGTGCAGCATGCCGGGCAGCCGGACGTCGGCCACGTAGGTGCCACGCCCGGTGAGGAGGCGCTCGTCCTCCACCCTGCGCACCGAGGCTCCGGTGTAGCGCTCAGCGGGAACCAGCGCCCTCACTTGGACCCCTCCCCAGCCAGCTCCCGGCCCTCGGCAGCGGCCAGCACCCCGCGGACGATGCTCTCGTACCCGGTGCAACGGCAGAGATTGCCCGAGAGCGCGTGGCGCACCTCGGCCTCGGTGGGGGTCGGGTTCTCGGCCAGGAGGGCTGCGGCCTGGATCAGAAACCCCGGGGTGCAGAAGCCGCACTGGAAGCTGTGGCTGTCCCACATCGCCTGCTGGAGCCGGGAGAGCCGGCCGTCCCGGGCCAGCCCCTCCACGGTCTCGACCCGGCAGCCGTCGGCCGAAGCGGCCAGGACCAGGCAGGAGCGGGTGGGGAGCGAGTCCAGGAGGACGGTGCAGGCGCCACACACCCCGTGCTCGCATCCCAGGTGAGTGCCCGTGAGCCCCAGCTGGTCGCGCAGGAAGTCGGCGAGGGTGGTGCGCCCCTCCACCTCCCCCTCCCTCTCCTCGCCGTTGACCTGCAGCCGGATGCTCAGCAAGGCCCCCTGGCCGACTTCGGGTTCAAGCACCGGCCGCCCCTCCCCGGATGTCCGCCCGCCCGAACGCCGTCCGCAGAGCGCGCTCGGTCAACACCGTGGAGAGGTGCCGTCGGTAGGTGGCCGAGGCATGGAGGTCCTCCGGTGGCCTGAGGCGTGCCCCGACACTGCGGCCAGCTTCGCTGAACAGGCCCTCAGAGGAGGCCCGCCCTTCCAGTCCCAGCTCGTCAAGGGTGAGAAGACGGGGTCGGTCCCCCACGCCGGTCAGGGCGAGACGCAGGTCGACCACGCGGTCCCCTTCGCGGGTCACCGCGGCTGCCACTCCCACCATGGCGAAGTCGCCTGGGCGCCGGCTCACCTCCAAGAAGCACGTCCCCTCAGCGGGCGGAGCCGCCGGGACCCTGACCTCGGTCACCACCTCGTCGAACTCCAGGGCGGTGGTGAAGGGGCCGAGGAAGAAGTCCCGGGCAGGGATGGTCCGGGAGCCCCGGCCCAGGCTGCGCGCCGTGAGCTCCGCCCCCAGGACGAGGGCCGCCGCGGGCAGCTCGGCGGCCGGGTCCGCGTGGCACAGGCTGCCCACCACCGTCCCCCGGGAGCGGATCGCCGGGTGTCCTATGAAATCCAGAGCCTCGAGGAGCAGCGGGCTCCTAGCCCGCACGAGAGGGTCGCGCTCAGCGACCAGCTCGGTGGTCAGGGCGCCGATCCGCAATCCGGCGCCATCCTCTTTAACCTCGGCCAGCCCAGGCACCCGTCTCAGGTCGACGAGCAGGGAGGGCCGGGCGAGCCGCAGGGCCAGCATGGGGATGAGGCTCTGGCCGCCCGCCAGGACCCTGGCCTCCCCGTCGCCGGCGGCGAGCAGCTCCAGCCCCTCTTCCAGGGATTCCGGGGCGCGATAGGCGAAGGGGGGCAGTTTCAACAGCCAGGAGAGCATAGGCGGCAGCGCCTCGTGCCGGCAAGGACGAGGGCCCAACGAGGCGAGCGATCGGCGAGCTGGACGACCCAGGGCAGGAGGCGCCGAGCACCGGCGGTGCGGCGCGAGGTCAGCCGGTCTCTGTCGTCCCCGGTGGAAGGGCCGCCGACGAGTGCCGGACCGCTCAGGTGGACAGCTGGTCCAGGAGATCCGGGACGGGCAGGCCGTCGAGGCGCTCCGGGTCGTCAAAGAGGCGCTCCAGAGAACCTACCCTCTCCGTGGTGAACTGCGCCTGGTCCAGGTTCCGCGTCAGCTTCCGGCGCAGCGGCAGGAGCGCCTCCTGCCGCCGCCTGGGATGACCGAGCGGGTACCAGACCACCTCCGGGCCGAACCGCTCCCCGCCGACCAGCTCGACGGCGACGGAGTTGGCCACGGCGCGGCGATCCGGATCGTGGTAGGCGATGGAGTACTCGGGATCTTCAGACACCCTGGTCAGTCCTCGGATCCGCTCCAGCTCCGGGTTCTGAGCCGCCTGGTCCTCGTAGGTCGAGTAGTCGAGTTCCCCGTACACCAGGGCGGCGGCAACCATGTACTGGAGGCAGTGGTCGCGGTCGGCGGCTGAGAGCAGCGGCCCACGCTTGTCCAGGATCGTCGCGCCCGAGCGCTGGGTGCGGACATCCAACTTCCGCACCTCCCCGAGCCGCCCCGCCAGTGCCGGCCGCAGCCGGATGGCCGCCTCCACGGCGGACTGCCCGTGGTACTCGGCGGGCCAGGGCACCTTGTACAGAACCTGCGGGGCCACCGCGACGCCGAGCGGGCCTTGGAGGCGCACCGCCTCCTCTCCCAGCACGGCGTTCAAGCCCCAGGTCGGCGCCGAGATCACCCGGGGGCAACCCCGCTCGCCACGGAGAGCCAGGAGCGCGAAGCGAAGCGCCCGCTGGACCGCCTCAGCCGCCGCCCACGACTTCCTCCAGCTGACCACCGGCTGGTGGCGATACACCCTGAGGGTGGAGGCGTCCGCCAGGGCGTTGGAGATGGCCGCCCGGACCTGCTCCTCGGCGGCTCCCAGCAGCCTGGCTCCCACGGCGGCGCTGGCGACCTCGACCAGGAGCACGTGGTCCAGCCCGCGGTCGTGCAGGCAACTGGCCGTGGCCAGCACCCCCTGGATCTCGTAGGCCTTGCAGATGGGCTCAAGTATCTCGCCCACCCGGAGTGGCGCCTCCCCAGCCATCCGTCGGCGCCGGCTCAGCTGGTCGGAGATCGCGAGGATGGCGCCCAGGTTGTCGGACGGATGGCTCCATTCCGCCGCCAGCCAGGTGTCGTTGAAGTCCAACCAGCGGATGGCCGCGGAGATCCCGAAGGCGGCGTCGAGCAGCCCCACCCGGTGCCCGGTGCCCGGGATGGGGGTGCCCCCCGAGGGATCCGGTGGGGCGGAGAGCGGTCCAAGCAGTGGTGCACAATCGGGGTGCCGGGCGCCCAGGCAGGCCACCCCCAGGGAGTCCAGGAGGCTGAGCCGGGCCGCGGCGCGCGCCGCATCGTCGAGCGCCAAGGGGGCCGTGACGTAGGCAGCGATCTCTGCCACCAGCGGATCCCAGCCCGCGCTCCCCGCGGAGTCCCCGCCCACTCCCGGCGCGGCCACCGAGGTCAGGTGGAGCAGTACCTGTCGGCGACGTCCAGGGCGTGGTCGAGGATGTCGATCCCCTCCAGGAGCTCGGCCTCCGAGATCACCAGCGGGGGTGCCACGTGGACGCGGTTGAAGTGGGTGAAAGGCCAGAGCCCCCCGGCCCGGCACGCCGCGGCCACCTCCGCCATCGGCTGGTTGGCCGCCCCCGAGGGGTTGAACGGCACCAGCATCTCCCGGGTGCCGCGATCCCGCACCAGCTCCACCGCCCACATCAGCCCCATCCCGCGCACCTCCCCCACGCTGGGGTGGTCCTCGGCGAGTCGCGCCAGGCGAGGGCCGGCCACCTCGGTCCCCAGCCTCCGGACATGGGCCAGGATCCCTTCCCTCTCAAAGGTCTCGATGCTGGCTACCCCCGCGGCGCACGCCAGCGGATGCCCGGAGTAGGTGAGGCCCCCGGGGAAGGCGCGGTCGGCAAAGGACTCCGCCACCTCACGTGAGATGACCACCCCGCCGAGAGGCACGTAACCGGAGTTGACCCCCTTGGCGAAGGTGAGCAGGTCCGGGACCACGTCGAAGGCGTTGCAGGCGAACCACTCCCCCACCCTGCCGAAGCCGACCATCACCTCGTCCAGGATCATGAGGATGCCGTGCTCGTCGCAGAGCCGGCGGACGCCGGGAAGGTACCCGGGGGGCGGGATCAGGACGCCATTGGTGCCCACCACCGTCTCCAGGATTACCGCCGCGATCGATTGTGGGCCCTCGAACTCGATGACCTGGCGGAGGTGGGCCAGCGACCGCTCCGTCTCCTCCTCCGGAGTGGAGGCGTAGAACGCCGACCGGTAGGGGTACGGGCCCATGAAGTGGACCACCGAGGGAAACCCTGGCTCGCTGCCCCAGCGACGGGGCTCGCCGGTGAGCGCTATGGAGGTGCCGGTGGCCCCGTGGTACGAGCGGTAGGCGGCCAGCACCTTGTGACGTCCTGTGTGCAAGCGGGCCATGCGCACCGCGTGCTCGTTGGCCTCGGTGCCCCCGTTGGTGAAGAAGACCTGGTCCAGGTCGCCCGGGGCCCGCTCGGCGATCAGCCGGGCCAGCTCGCCCCGAACGTCGTTGGCGAAGGCCGGGGCCACGGTGCAGAGCCTGTCCGCCTGGCGCTTGATGGCCTCCACCAGCGCTGGGTGCTGGTGACCTAAGTTGGTGTAGACGAGCTGGGAGGAGAAGTCCAAATAGCGGTGCCCCTCGGAGTCCCAGAAGTGGCTCCCGCTGCCTCCTGTCACCAGTACTGGGTGCAGCTGCCGCTGGGCGGACCAGGAGTGGAAGACGTGCTCCCGGTCGTCGGCGATCGCCTGGGCAGCATCCGTGGGATGGCTCTCGGCAGTCATCGGGTCTGGGGGAATCCCAGGTCGACCTGGCTCGGGCCGGCCTCCGGCCAGCGGGTGGTGACGACCTTGGTGCGGGTGTAGAAGTGGATGCCGTCGGGCCCGTACATGTGGGTGTCTCCGAAGAGCGAGGAACGCCAGCCGCCGAAGGAGTAATAACCGACCGGGACCGGGATGGGCACGTTCACCCCCACCATCCCCACCTCGACCTCGCGCTGGAAGCGGCGGGCCACACCCCCGTCCCGGGTGAAGATCGCGGTGCCGTTGCCATAGGGGTTGTGGTTCACCGTGGCCAGCGCCTCGTCCAGGCTCTGGACTCGGACCATCTCCAGGACCGGTCCGAAGATCTCATCCTGGTAGGCACGCATCTCCGGACGGACGCGATCCACGAGGGAGGCGCCGAGGAAGAAGCCGGGGGAGTCCTGCCGCTGCTCCCGTCCGTCCACCACTACCTCCGCCCCCTCCTCGGCGGCGAGACCTATGTAGGACGCGACCCGCTCCCGATGTTGGGCGGTCACCAGGGGGCCCATCTCGGACGAGGGGTCGGTGCCCGGGCCGACGCGGAGGGCCGCGATCCGCTCCGCGATGGCGCGGCGGAGCGGGTCGGCCACGTCTCCCACCGCCACCACCACCGAGATCGCCATGCAGCGCTCCCCGGCCGAGCCGTAGGCGGCCGAGACGGCGGCGTCGGCGGCTCCGGCGAGGTCAGCGTCGGGCATGACCACCATGTGGTTCTTGGCCCCACCAAGCGCCTGGACCCGCTTGCCGCTGGAGGAGGCCACCTCGTAGACGTGCCTGGCCACCGGGGTGGAGCCGACGAAGCTGACGGCCGCCACCCCGGGATGCTCCAGCAGCCGGTCCACGGCCACCGAGTCGCCCTGGACCACGTTGAGCACCCCGGCTGGTAGCCCAGCTCGGGTGAACAGGTCGGCCAGGAGCAGGGAGGGTGAGGGATCCTTCTCACTGGGCTTGAGGATGAAGGCGTTGCCGCAGGCGATCGCCCCGGCCAGCATCCAGAGGGGAACCATCACCGGGAAGTTGAAGGGGGTGATCCCCGCCACCACCCCCAGCGGCTGGCGCAGCTCGTGGACGTCCACCCCGGTGGAGACGTCCAGGCTGTGCCCTCCCTTCAGCAGCTGCCCGAGCCCGCAGGCGAACTCCACGTTCTCCAGCCCCCGGGCCACCTCCCCAAGGGCGTCCGACAGGACCTTGCCGTGCTCGGCAGTGACGAGCCTGGCGAGTTCCTCCCGGTGCTGGTGGAGCTGCTGGCGGAAGGCGAACATGATCTCGGTGCGGCGGGAGATGCTGGTTCGCGCCCAGCCCGCCTGGGCCTCCCGGGCGGTGGCCACCGCCTGGTCGATCTCCTCGGCGCTGGCGAAGGCCACCCGCCGGGACTCCCTGCCGGTGGAGGGGTCGAACACCGGTCCGCTTCGCCCGGACACGCCGGTGCGGAGCCGGCCGGCGATGTAGTGCCCGAGGACGGTGGCCTCCGGCGGCTCCTGGCCAAATACCGTGGCGCCGGCCTCGTCAATCGTGATCTGCGAACCCACTACCCGTCTCCTCCACCTCTGCCCGCCGTCCCCAGGACCCGGTGTCGGCGAAGGGACTCCAGGGCCCGGTCCAGCGGCAGAGCGTGCAGCACGTTGCCATCTCTACCGTATGTGGTTGTCGCCCGAAACAGGGCGTTGCCCACCGCCTCCTCCACCGCCTCGATGGTGGCGGTGAACAGTGGGTCGAAAAAGCTGGGCTGGTGCCAGTATGCCCCGTCCAACAGGGCAGTGGGGTGGACCTGGCCGTGGGGGGCGGACCTGGGGATCCGATTGGCCGTGGAGAAGGCGAGCACCAGCTCGCCGGACCCGTTGGCCCCCACCGAGCCGCAGCGGACCAGACCCATCCCGCCCCGGGCCGCGAGCCGGCGGAGCTGGTGGGGCAGCAGCGGGGCGTCGGTCGCCACCACCACGATGCAGGAGCCACTGGTGTGGGTGCCGGGCATGAGGTCAGAGATCTCCTCCCCCAGTCGGACCCCCGCCAGCAGAAGGTCCGGCCGGGCGCCGAAATTCGTGGAGACCAGGGCCCCCACGGTGTAGCCGCCGCTGGCCCCGGGCAGGACCCGGGAGGCAGTGCCGATGCCGCCCTTGAAGTCGAAGCACTGGAGTCCGGTGGCCGCCCCCACACAGCCTTCGGCCACCGCTGCTCCAGCGCGGGCCAGCTCCAGCGCCTGTTCGACGTGGGCGGCCGTGACCGGGAAGGAGCGGGCGTGGTTGAGGTAGGAGTCGTCGCACTCGGTGACCACCGGCATGATCACGTCATCAATGCCTTGGACCGGGTCGCGGTCAGCGATCCATCGGGCGGTGGCGTCGTAGACGGCGCCGATGGCGAGGCTCGAGGTGAGCAGGATGGGGCTGTGCAGCAGTCCCCACTCGTTGATCTGGTTGATACCGATCAGCTCTCCGTAGCCGTTGACGATGGACGTCCCGGCGTACACCCGCTCCCGCCAGGGAAGCCCCTCGTGCGGCCAGATGGCGGTTACCCCGGTCTGGGCTCCCGGCTGCCCGTCCCTCTCCTCGCGGGAGATCGTGACCTGCCCCACGGTGACCCCGGCGACGTCCGAGATGCTGTTTGCGGGGCCGGGGTCGAAGCGGCCCACGACCACCCCGAAGTCCCGCAGCCGGCCCCTCTGGTTCAACCGGGAGCCCACACGGGCTCCCGCCCCACCGCCTTCAGGTAATCGGAGCCCAGGCGGGTCAGCCTTCGATGCGCCCCCCCCATCCACTCCACCTCCGAGGGCAGGTAGCGCTTGGGTACCTTGGCCACGATGGTGTAGTTGGGGTCGACGACGTTGGCGATCCTGGAGCGGGCCGCCTGGGAGACCAGCTGGTAGGCGTCCAGGAGGGACAGCCCCAGGTCGGCCGCCACCCAGCGGACCAGCTGAGAGTGAGAGATCCGGAAGGCGTCCTCCAGCGGCCGACAGGAGCCGGCGACCATGATCGCCTCGTCGCTCTCGAGCCGCGGCCACTCACAGGCCTGGCCTTTGATCACCTCCACCGTGAGCACCGTGTTCATGGCTCCCTCGACGGCCGCTCCGCAGGCCTCCCCCTCCCCCATCGTGTAGTGGCCATCGCCCAGGGAGAAGAGGGCCCCGGGGACGTTGACCCCGAGGTAGACGGTGGCACCCGCACGGACCTCCGGTGAGTCCATGTTGCCCCCGAAGGCGTCGGGCACCAGCACGTTGCGGGCCTCGAACGCGGCCGGAGCCACGCCCACGGTGCCGTGGAAGGGCTGCAGCGGGAAACGCATGGCAAAGTCGGAGTCCTGGGCCTGGAAGAGCACCGCCCGCTCCGACTCCAGCACCCGGTATACCCAGGTCCGCTCGGGAAGGGGGTCCTGAAGGGTGGCCGTGATGTGGGTGGAGCTGAGAGCCCCGAACAGGGTCACCGAGGTGCTGACCGCCCAGTCCCGGGCTGGCGAGACGTCGATGAGATGGACCGCAAGGGTGTCGCCCGGCTCGGCACCCTCCACGTAGAACGGCCCGGTCTGCGGGTTGATGAAGGGGAACTCGATGGTGTGGGCGGGAAGGTCGGTGGCGCTGCGGATCCGTCCCCCGAAGCAGTCCTCGGTGTACAGCTCCAGCACCTCGCCCGGGCGTACGGTGTCCACGGGGTCCACCCCGCCGAAGGTCCAGGCGTACTCCGACTCCCGTGGGCGGTAGCGGCGCACTCTGAGTCCGGGCTGCTGGGGAAGCTGGCGGTCCTCGAATCCCATCTCCTAGGCCTCCGCTGGCGGTGGCAACGGCTCGGTGATCTCGTAGGGCTCGGGCAGCTCGCTCTGGACCCAGTACCGGCCACCTCGGCGGGCCACGAACCCGAAGTAGTAGACCACGGCCACCCCGAAGATGACCACCACGGTGATCAGGTCCGACACCTTCTGCTGGGTGAGGGCCAGCACCACCCCGACCAGGGCCAGGATCGGGGGCGCCGGCCAGAGCGGCATCTTGGACGGGCGGGGAAGCTGACGCTGCCGCACCCGGCTCACCAGGGCGGAGATGGCGATCAGCCCGTAGAGGATGATGAGGAGCACGGCGGTGAACGTCACCACCGCCACCAGGGTGCCCTGGAAGCAGAGGACGGTGGCCAGGATGCCCACGAACAGGGTCGCCACCCAGGGCGAGCCGTGCCGGGAGCTGACCTTGCTGAACCAGGAGCTGATCGGCTCCGGCCAGGCCCGGTCCCGCCCGCTGGCCCAGACGATGCGGGAGAACTGCAGGGTGATGGCGATGGAGGCGTTGAAGATGGCCAGCAGCGCTCCGATGGTGATGATGGTCTCGAACTTGGAGCCGAAGGCGGCCCCCGCGACGTAGGTGAAGGGTGTGCCGGAGTGGAGGAAGCCCTCGACGCTGGGGGCGGCGAAGATCACCGCGATGAAGGGGACGAGCTCGAACACGATCCCCACCAGCGCGGCGGTGACCACCGCCCGCCCCACCTCCCGCGCCGAGCCCAACACCTCCTCGGCGAAGTTGATGCCGCTGTCATAGCCGTTCACCGAGAACAGTGAGGTGGCGATGGCCGCCAGCACCGCCCCGCCGGCGATTCCCACCAGAGCGCCGTGGCTCCCCAGGGCCACAGGGTGGATGGCGACCGAGAGCGGCTGGTGAAGATGGGTGAAGCCGGCCACCGTGATGGCGGTCACCACCACCAGCTCGATGGCCAGGAACACCCCGGTCAACCAGGCATTCAGCCTGATCTTCAGCAGACAGATCCCGGTCACCACCAGCATGCCCAGCCCGGAGATGGCGTTCTCCGGCAGCGATGGGAGCAGGGAGTGGATGTAGGTGCCGATCCCGATGGCGATGCTGGCCGGGAGGAAGACCGCCTGTCCCATGTAGTCAACCATGGCGATGAATCCCAGGGGCCGACCGAGGACCCGGGTCACGATGGAGAAGAGTCCGCCGGCAACGGGGAACATCGACCCCAGCTCCCCCATGCAGAGGGCCACGTTGATGGCGATGAAGCAGCCGAGAATGAAGGGAAGCAGGGAGCCCGTCCCGGCAACCGCGATCACCGCCGTGGCCACGACCAGGATGGAAGCGGTGGGAGTGATGTCGGACAGCACGAGAGCGATGTGCCCCAACGGGCTGACCGATCGGTGCAACTCCTGCTGGTATCCCAGCGCCTTCAGGGTGTCCTCACCGGTGGACATGACTGGCACCTCCCTAACCACTGCGCCCCCCAGATGACGGCGTTGGCGCCGATGGTGGCACCGGCCGGCAGGGCGGTCAATTAGCACTCTGTATTGGAACGCTGCCTATTCTTTACGGCATGTCACTGCCCACCGTCGGCGCGATCCTTCGCCTTCCCGCCCTGGTCCGGGCCGCCCCGGAGGTGGCCGCCGGGGCCCGCCACCTGAGCAACGAGGTGCGCTGGGTCCACGTCAGCGAGCTCGGTGACATCTCCCGGCTTCTGCGTGGTGGCGAGCTCCTGCTCACCACCGGCATCGCCCTGGATCTCTCCTCTCAGGGGCTGGAACGGTACGTGGCAAGCCTGGCAGAGCGCCACGTCGCGGGGTTGGTGGTGGAGTTCGGTCGGAGGCTGGAGGAGGCGCCCCCCGCCATGGTCACCGCCGCGGAACGCAGCGGGCTGCCGCTGGTGGTTCTCCGCAGGGAGGCGAGGTTCGTGGAGGTCACGGAGCAGGCCCACGAGTTCATCATCGATTCGCAGGTCACCGAGCTGCGGTTCCGCCAGGAGATCCACGAAGCCTTCACCGAGATGGCGGTGGAGGGGGCCGACTCCGGGGCCATCGTCCGGTACGCATCCCGGTCCGCGCGCCGGCCGATCCTGCTCACGACCGTGGCCGGGGCGGTGGTGCATCTGGAGGCGGGAGGTTGGGATCCCGGCCGGGTGCTGGAGGAGTGGCAGGCTGCCGCCCCCTTGCACCGCTTCACCGGGCGGCCAGAACTCCTGGACGGCCGCCCGTCCTGGCTGATTTATCCCGTGAGGGCGAGGGGCGAGGTCTGGGGGGAGCTGGTGCTGCGGGAGCCGGGAGGCCCGGGAGCCGGCCGGAGCAGGATCGTGCTGGAGCGGGCCGCCGGGACCCTGGCCTTGAACCAGCTGGTGGAGCGTGAGAGGTTGAGCCTCGAGCTGCAGGCCCGGCGGTCGCTGCTGGACGACCTGCTGAAAGGGGCGAGCGCGGCGGCCGGGGTGGCTGAGCGGGCGGCCGCGCTCGGCTTCCCCCTCAGCGGGACGCTCCTGGTGGGTGGCGAGGTTCGCTGGGCAGGAGCCGAGGCGCCGGGGAGTGGGCCTGGGGCTGAGGCCCGGGCCGGTGACCTCGGGCGGCAGGTGACGGCGGCCGCGGTGGAGACGAGGGACCACGTTTTGGCGGCCCCCCGCCCGGACGGCCGGGTCCAGCTCCTGCTCACCCTGCCCGCGGCGGGTCCGGTGGAGCGCCGCCTCGGCCGCCTGGCCGGCGCCATCCACGCCCGGCTCGCCGCCCGTGCCCTGGGTGAAGTCCTGGTGGCCTTCGGCGGCGAGGTTCGGGACCTGCACTACGCGCGCTGGTCGCTGGAGGAGGCCGGCCAGGTGCTGGACGCCCTCCCGAGACCCGAGGGGAAGCTCTACTACCGAGCCCCGGACATCCGGCTCCGGGGGCTGCTCCGCCTGCTGCGCCAGGACGAGCGCTTGGTCTCCTTCTCCGAGAGGGAGCTGCGACCCCTGCTGGACGCAGACCGGCGGCAGCGCTCCGACCTCCTCAAGGTCCTGGGAACCTACATCTCCCACCTGGGCAACAAGGCGGAGACGGCAGCAGCCCTGGGCATGAGTCGCCCCACCCTGTATGCGCGCCTGCGTCAAATCGAGGCCCTTCTGGGTGTGGATCTGAACGACGGCGAGGCGCTGGCGTCTCTGCAGGTGGCCCTCATGGCGCGGCAAACGGCCAGGGCGACGCCGTGAGCTTGAGCAGAGAGTTCGCCGGTGACCGCCATGACGGCGCCGGTATGCTCGGCCGATGGCATTCCCGCAGTACTCGGGCAAGCAGGAGCTGACCCCCTACCTCAGCCCCGACAAGTGGGTGGCCTACCTCCGCGAGGCGCACGGCTGGGAGGGGATTCCCCAGATGAGAGGGGTTATCCTCACCTTCAGCACCGGCTTCTTCGACCGCGTCGCCGCCAGCCCCGGCTGGCACGAGCTGGAGTCGCCGCTCACCGGCCGCCACGGCTTCTATGTCCTAGGGGAGGATGCCAACGCTGTCGGGATAGTGGGCCGCTTCGGCATTGGGGCTCCAGCCGCAGCCAACCGGCTGGAGGACCTGTCGGCGGCAGGCGTGAGACGGTTCATCGCCATCGGTCTCGCCGGGGCGCTGCAACCTGAGATGGGGATCGGGGACCTGGTCGTGTGCACCGAGGCGGTCCGCGACGACGGCGTCTCCCACCACTACCTGCCGGGAGCGGCCCGGGCGCTGCCCAGCCCTGGCCTCACCGACCAGCTTGCCGGTGAACTGGCCCGCTCGGAGAGGCCGCTGCACCGCGGGCCCACCTGGACCATTGACGCACCGTATCGCGAGACCGTGGAGGAGATCCGACACTATCGGGATCTCGGGGTCCTGACCGTCGAGATGGAGGCGGCGGCACTGGCAGCGGTGGCTGAGGTTCGAGGGGTGGACTTCGCTGCCGCATTCACGATGAGCGACTCCCTGGCCGGGGACTCATGGAGTCCCCACTTCGCGGATCCCGTGGTGGACTCGGGACTGGCCCTGCTCCTTCAGGCGGCGGTGCTGGCGCTGCGGGCCGACCCGACCCAGGACGGAAGCCTCAAGGCCCGCTAGGCGTGCCGGCGGCGCCGGCGACTCCTCGGGAGCTCTTGGGATGGGGGCCGTCTCCCGGCGGTGCGGCTGAGGCCGGGCTCGGTGGGGGCTGAGGGGAAGCTTAGAAGTGGCCCGGAGGCCTTCCATCCCCCCGCCCGGTGGCCGACAATGGCTGGAGCGGCACGAGGATCTGAGAGGGGAAGGCGGGTCCAGCGGCCCAGACCCGTCGGTAGGAGGAGCTATCGCATGTCTCTCGCAGTTCTCGCCTGTGAAGAGCGCTTCCGGGAGGTGCTCGAACCGCTGGTCGTGGAGGCCGGGTACCTCCTCCTCGATCCCGCCACCATTCCCCCCTCAGGGCTGGCCGAGGCTGACTTCCTCCCCGGCCCTGACACGGCGGTGATCGTGAGCGAGGTATCGGGACAGTCCTGGGTTCACGCGTTCGACAGCAAGGAGGTCCGCTACTGGCTGGTCAACGTGGGGACCCCGGCGCACCCCGGCTACCGGCCACCGTCCCGCCAGCCCCACCGCAGGCTGCTTGGGGTGGGACCCAACGACCGGGCCTACCTCACTCAGCTGCTGGATGACTGGCGGGACCGAGAGGTGGTGAGGGTGGACTGCTTCACCTTTGGCTACCGAGATGGGCTGCCGGCGGAGGCGGACTGGGTCGTGGACACCAGGTTCCTGGACAGCCCGTACTGGGTTGCGGAGATGCGGGACCTGCCGGGAACTGATCCGCGGGTCCGCGCCCGCCTCATGGCCCAGCCGGGGGCGCATGAGCTGATCGACTCCTTTCTGCCCATGCTCTTGAATCTTCTCCCCCTGTACCGCGCCCAGCGCCGCTCTGTTCTTCGCCTGGCGGTCGGCTGCACGGGCGGGAAGCACCGCTCGGTGGCGGTGGCGAGTGAGCTGGTCGACCGGATCAACGCGACGGGATCGGCCACAGCCCGCAGGCTGGACCGGCCTCCCTTGCACGTTCCCCAGCTGCCCGACTGACAGCGCCTGCTCTTGGAGCGGGACGAGTGGGCCGGAGGGTCACGTTCACTCCCTGCCAGCGCTCCGATCCGGCTTGAGTCGGGCCATCTGGGCGGCCACCCGGCTGACTCGGCCCGAAGAGGTTCGGAGGCGGCCTGCCACCCCCTGAACGCCACCGCCGCGGTCGCGAGAGCTCCGGCAACCACTTCGCCGCAGGTCTCTCGCGCCACCCCGCCACCGGACGGGGCCGCGACAGGGGCCGCCAAGCCCGCGCGGTTGGAGAGCTGGCGTGAGAGCGGATCAGCACTGAGCAGGTCCGCCATCCCGGCCCGGAAGACCTCGGCGAGCCCCTCCTGAGATGAGTGGAGCGGGAGACGGGACTTGAACCCGCGACCTTCTCCTTGGCAAGGAGACGCTCTACCACTGAGCCACTCCCGCGGCCTCTTCGAGGATAGCAGACGCCTCACCTCGCCAGCGCCACGATGGAAAGGGCTGCAGCGAGGCCCAGCGGCCCGGCGAACCAGCCAGCGGCCCAGAAGTGCCTGGAGCGCACGGATCTCGCACCGCCGCCAGGGGCGAGGATTATCAAGGTGGAGAGTGAGCCGGTCGGGGCCAGATTGGCCCCCAGGTCAGCTCCGGCTATGAGTGGGATCCCCAGCCGGCGGAGTTGCCCGACGGCCCCCAGCCCGGCCATGCCCAGGAATGCCGCCGGGAGGTTGTTGGCGATCGCGCTCGCACCGGCGGCCGCCAAGCCCACGCGGACCTGCGCCCCGGCGCCCCCGGGGCCCACCAGCTCGTGGACCAGCCCGGCCAGCGGCGCGGCGGACTGCAGGCCCGCGCCCAGGACGGCCAGCCCGGCCACCAGGGGGATCAGCGACCACCTGCCCTCCCGGACGGACCGCAAAGGCGACACCCCGCCCCTCGTCCACCCGATGATCACGGCCACGACCCCTCCAAGGAATGTCGGTGGTCCCAGAGACAGCCCGCTCGCGCCCACGAAGAGGTCCACCACGAGCAGTGTTCCCAGGAGCACGCCGAGCATGACCAGCTTGCCGGCGTCGCGTTCCGGGCCGGAGAGCTCCGCGGATGAAGACGTGGTGGGCAGCCGCCGGGTGAGCAACCAGGTGAGCGCGAGCCCGGCGAGGAGCACCGCCAGCAGAGCCGCCGGGGTCACCTGCAGCAGGTAGTCGGACAGCGGGATATGATCGCGCTCGAGGACCAAGAGGTTCACCGGGTTGCTGACGGGGAGGACCAGGGAGGCGGCGTTGGCCATGACCGCGATCCCGATCACGAAGCGGACCGAGGAGAGCCCGCGACGAGCCGCCCGCCGGGCGACGATGGGCGCCACCAGGAGGGCGGCGGCGTCGTTGGAGAAGAGTGCGGTGACCGCGGCCGTGAGCAGCAGGGACACCACCATGAGCCGCCGGGGGCTGGTGCCCGACCACCGCTCCGCCCTGTCCATCAGCCACTCCATGGCCCCAGCCTCGGCCAGCGCCACGGTGAGAAGCACCAGGCCGGCGAAGAAGAGCAGCACCTCCCAGGTGTCCCCCACCCCGGTTAGGGCCGAGGAGAGAGGCACCAGCCCGGTTGACAGGGCTATGGCGGCCCCGCCCCCTGCCCACCACCCGCCACCCACGCCGAGAGGCCGAACCAAAGTGGCCACGCACACCCCCGCGAAGATGGCGCCCAGCAGAATGACACTTACCACGATCGCGTAAAGTGTACCGCATGCCGATACTTGTAATGGATTCGTAGCTTGCCAGTAATGCGTCAAGATGACGACACCGAGGACCAGGACCGGCAGCGGCTCATCGCCGACGCCAGCCGGGAGATCGGGGTCAGCGCACGAGTCCTGCGGTACTGGGAGCAGCTCGGGGTCGTACGTCCGTCACGGGACCCCAGGGGCCGGCGCCACTTCAGCCGTCACGACCTGCTGGCCATGTCGCTCATCCAGGAGCTCCTGGAGTCCACCGGGGCCTCGATCTCGGACCTGAGGCTGCTTAGGGAGATGGCCGAACGCGAGGTGGAGGCGGCGCTCCAGGATCCCCTCACCCGCCTGCGCCTTCTGTTTCAGCGGCAGGCGGCGGAGCCCCAGTTCCACCAGCTCATAGCGGAGCGGCTCCCCCCGGGGCCACCGCCGGAGAGGGACCGGCGTCCCCCCCTACCCCACCGCGGTGAGCCGCCGCTCCCGCCTCCCCCGATCGGCCCCCCGAAGGGCTAGCCAGGCCTGATACGACGCCCCTCCAGGGAGCCACGCCGCCCAGGGGCGGTCCCCGCCCGGCTCGGGCCGCTGCGGGAGTCCGCCCACCCGGCCCTCGAGTCGCCAGATCCTACGAGCGAACCGCTGGTCCCACCCCACCGGCGCCTCACGAAAGGCCAGCTTCGCCAGCTCCAGCGCGGACGCCGGGTCGCCCTGCCGGTGCTCCAGGTCCACGCACAGCGCCTCGGCGGCCTCGGGGTCACGCCACCTCTCCCAAATTGAGGTCCAGGCGGCGCAGGCCTCGGTCGGCCGGTTCTGCCTGCGCAGCAGCCTGGCTCGCCTGAGGGCGCCCGCCCGATCCAGAGGCGCCGGCGACAGCTCCTCCGCTCGGCGGTAGCTGGCGTGTGCCTCCTCCAGACGTCCCCGGGCTTCGGCGAAGCGCCCCAGACTCAGCCAGTCGGTGGGATGCGGATCGTCCACACCCAGGTGCCGGACGACGTGGTCCAGCAGGCGAAGGAGGGAGACCACGTCCTCGCGGTTGTGGCGCACCACCGCCGCCAGCGGGGCGGCATCTCCGTCGCGGAGAAACTGCCAGAATCGCTCTGGGGCCTCGCGGCCGGGGAGGTCACCCTCCCGCCTCAGGTGCAGCAGCTCCACCTCGGCGGACCTTAGCGTGCAACGCTCGAGGCGATGCCGAAAGAGCCGCCGCACCACCGGGAGGAGGTCCAGGTGGGGCGTTGCCGGCCAGGGCCGGTCCACCCCGGACATCACCATCCGGGACCGGAGCAGGGGCAGATCGTAGCTCCCTCCGTTGTACGTGACCAGCAGCTCCGCCGCCTTCAGCTGGTGGATGGCCGCCTCCACCAGCGCCTCCTCCGCGCCAAGCTGTGGCAGCAGCCACTGCTCCAGCTGGAGCCGCGAACCCTCCAGCCATCCCCAGCCGTACAGGAAGGGCACGGTCCCCGCGCCCCGCTGGAGGCCGGTGGTCTCGAGATCGAAGAGGAGCAACCGGCCGCCCTCGGGCGGGACGGCGGGGGACACCGCTCCCAGCCGGGAGAACTCGAAGGCGGCCGGGCTCAGCCCCAGTTCCGAGAGCGGAATGGCGTCTCGAAGCACGAAGATCTCCCGCTCCTCGTCCCAGGCGAAACCGAGGTCGCGGATACCCGCGGCTCCCTCCGAGTGAGTTCCGTTTAGGTCATGGCTGCGTCCGAGGGGACTCGGCGCCAGCGGCAACCGGCCGTCACCCTGCAGAGCGGCGAGCCTGAGTCGAAGTGGCTGGGTCACCACCCGGCCTCCTCCATCAGCCGCAGGGTGAGCCGCTTGGCACCCTGCTCCAGGCCGGCTATCGGACCGACGCAGGCGGGACACCCCCCCTCGCACTCGCACTCCCTGAGCAGGCTCGTGGCGGCCGCCAGCAGCTCCTCATGCAGGTCGAAGAGCTTGGCGCTGAGGCCCACCCCACCAGGATGGGAGTCGTAGATGAACACCGCGGCACCGTCGGACTCCGACGGCGGTGTGGCGTGGGGCCCGCCCTGGTGCGGAACCACGGTGAACTCTGCGGGAGCTGTCGCCCGCCGGGCCGCCGGGACGGACCCCAGCGCGGCGCGGACCTCGGTGACGACTCCGAGGTCCCGGTGGTCACACATCGCCAACAGGCAGGCGGCCTGGCCGAGGAGGTGACCGAAGCCCTCAATGCCCATCTCCAGGCCGGGCCAGGTCGACCCGAGCCGCAGGGAGCACCAGTAGGCGTTGGTCTGCAGGTCGCGCTCCGGCACCCGGATGGGGCCGGCTCCGACGGTCTCATGGGTGAGCAGCCGGATCTTGCGGTACATCGCCGCCAGCACGCTCACCCTCACCTCGCCGTGCGACCTGGAGGTGGCCCGCCCAGGGTCCATCAGCGGGCCTGCCATCCGCTCCAGGACCTGCAGTCCGACACGCAGGTCGGCGTCCGTGTAGTAGTCCACGGATACTGGGTGGACGTAGGCCCGGTGTTCCTCCCAGTCCAGCCTCTCGACGTGGTACTGGCGGCCCTGGTGCATGTAGATGGCGTCGTCGTGGACCAGCATGGGCGCGGACCACTCGTCCAGCTCCCCCACCACCCGGGCGCCGGTTCCCGAGTGGCCGAGGGAACTCCCCGAGCGCTGCCCCTGGGGCCCCTGCGACGGGCCCGCGGCGGGTCCCGAGGTGTCGATGATCACCACGTTGCTGCTGGACGCGGTCCTGAGGCTGATCGCCTCGGCGGGGAAGGCGTCCGCCGTCCAGTGCCAGCTGCCGCTTCCCAGGTGCACCAGCCCATCCTCCGCCAGCAGCTGGAGAAGGCCCGAGACGTCCGCTCCGCCGAAGGCCTCGCCGTCCCGCATGGGCAGCTCGAAGACCGCCGCCTGAAGGTGTCCGGCGAGCACCAGCAGATTGTCCGGGTCGATCACCGCCCGCTCCGGAGCCCGCTCCAACAGGTACTCCGGGTGATGGGCGATGAACTGGTCGAGTGGGCCGCCCCCGGTGATCAGGAGGTGGAGGGCGTCCGCTGTGCGACGGCCCGCCCGCCCCAGCCGCTGCCAGCAGCTTGAGATGGTGCCAGGAAACCCCACAAGTACCGCCGCGTCCAGTTGCCCGATGTCCACGCCGAGCTCCAGGGCGCTGGTGGCGACGACGCAGCGCACCGCACCGGAGCGCAGACCGGCCTCGATGGCCCGCCGCTCCAGCGGCAGGTACCCGCCCCGGTAGGCACGCACCGTCGGTCCCGGGCGACCCGGGACCGGGGGGATCTCGCTCCCCAGGTAGTTCACCAGGAGCTCCACCTGAAGTCGGGTCTGACTGAAGACGATGGCCTGGGCGCCGGACTCGACCAGCCTGGGCACTAGCCGGCGCGCCTCCAGGCTGGCACTTCGTCGGATCCCCATACTCCGCTCCACCAGGGGCGGGTTCAGCACCACCAACCGACGCCGGGGCGTGGGGGCGCCGCACTGCGACACCAGGCGCACGGGCCGGCCGAGGAGCTGGGCCGCCAGCTCCCCGGGGTTGGCGATGGTCGCGGAGGTGCAGATGTATCGGGGACTGGCCCCGTAGAAGCTGGCGATCCGTCCCAGGCGGCGCAGCACGTTGGCCACGTGACTACCGAAGACCCCACGGTAGGTGTGCAACTCGTCGAGCACCACATAACGAAGGCCGGAGAAGAGCCGGACCCAGCTGGTGTGGTTGGGCAGGATCCCGGTGTGCAGCATGTCGGGATTGGTGAGCACCACCTGCCCCGCCTGCCGCAGGGCCGCCCGCGCTCCCGCAGGGGTGTCACCGTCGTAGGTGAAGGTCCGCAGCTCCATCCCCGCCGCCGCCGACAGCGACCGGACCGCCTGGTACTGGTCTTGGGCCAACGCCTTGGTGGGGTAAAGGAGGATGGCCGTTGCGTCGGGGTCCCGGGCCACGGCGTCCAGAACCGGGAGCAGGTAGCAGAGCGACTTGCCTGAGGCCGTGGGCGTCACCACCGCCACGTCCTCCCCCGCGAGGGCTGCCGCCACCGCCTCCGCCTGGTGGCTGTAGAGCTCGGTGATCCCCCGGGCGGTGAGCGCCTGCCGGGCCACGTGGTGGAGGGCGGGAGGGAACGGCTCGGAGCGCGCGGGCTGGGGAGGAAGCTCCCGATCCAGGACGATCAGCTCCTGGATCCTGGGGTCGTCCAGGACCGCATCCCAGATCTGAGGGATCGGCTCGGGGATCGCGCTCACCCGGTGTCCGGCGCTCATCGAACAAATGTACCATGTCCCGTGGGGAACGACAACCAGCTCAGAGCGAAGGAAAGGGGCGGTCAAACCTCCCCGCTGACGGCCACCGGGTCAGCCGGCTGAGCGCAGCTCCAGAGCGAGGCTGGCGCGGTCGGTTATCACGCCGGCGACTCTCTGGTCGTGGAGGAGTCGCCCTAGCTGGGTCGGTTGGTTCACGGTCCAGACCAGCACCTGGAGGCCGGAGCTGACAGCTCCATCCAGCACCCTGCGCCGGGCCCGGTGACGTTCGATCACCAGATGGGTCGCTCCACAGGCCAGGGCCTGGCGGACCACGCCGGGGAGTCTGCGCCCACTCATCCCGAGGGCACCACGCACCAACCCGGTCGGGCACTCCGGCAGGACCTGGGCCAGGGTCTCGATCTCGGACTCCAGGAAGGAGCTCACCAGGATCTCGGGGGGTGACGACAGTCGGCTGATGACCGCGGCCACGTCGGCCGCCAGCCCCGGCTCTTTGAGCTCCAGATTGAGGCCGAGCCGGCCCCTTGCCAGTGTGAGCGCGTCACCCAGCTCGACGGGCGCCGGTGTTCCCACCGGGTCGCCTGAAGGATCCGGCGCGCCCCTTGCTCCCGGGAGCGGGTCATGGGCCAGGATCAGGCGACCGTTCCACCCCCGGCGGACGTCCACCTCCGCGGCGTCGGCGCCGGCGGCGACGGTGGCGGCGATCGCCTCCAAGGTGTTCTCAGGTGCCGGGCCGACCAGGCCACGGTGGGCCACCACCAGGGGCCCGGTCCCGGCCCCCATCGGGCGCCATCTGGCTCGGGGTGACGACTCCATCCTCCCCATGATGCGGGGCGGAGAGGATCAGTCGGGCAGACTGCCGGTGAGCGAGGCGGAGCTGAGGATCTCGCGCACGTCCTGCCGTCGGGGGCAGAGGTTCACCAGCTGCCGATAGACCACCACCGCGTCCTCGTCGGCACCGCGGACCCGCAGTAGGCGCGCCACGAACTCCAGCCAGATGGGCGCCAGCTGGGGATCCTTGCGCTCCAGCGCCATCCCCGCCAGCTGCCAGCAGGCCTGCTCGAAGGGAGGTGCTGCCAGCACCGCCGTGGTGAGGTTGAGCACGGCCAGGTCGTCCTGCTTGACCGCCCGGCAGGCCTCGCCGGCGCGGCACGCCAGCTCCGCCGACGCCTCGCCGGGGAAGGCCTCGGTGACCCGGAGGGCGAGGGCGGTAGCGCGTTCGTGCTGGCCTGCCTGGAGCAGGTCGTCCAGCTGCGCGGCTGCCAAGGCCAGGTCGGCCGGCGGCACCGCCTCGGCGGAAGCCCGAACCGCCTGCCTCGCCGTGCCCCGGTCGGAGACCGCCCGACGCTGCTCGTGGACCTGCTTCACGATCTCCTCGACCAGCGGCTTGAGCTCGTGGCGGCGGGCCTCTACCTTGCGGTCCCGGGCCTGGGCCCGGCGGGGCGAGAGGCGCACCGTCCAGACCCCCGGCCCAGGGGTCGGCAGCCCGAC
>JAKBTP010000209.1 GCA_021844355.1 bacterium
CAGCCTGGCATCCATCCCACCACCTCCTGTGGTCCAGCATCTCCTGAGGACCGAGGTGGGTGGGGCGTCGGCTGATGCCCTCGGCCCGAGGGTGGGCGGAGCCTAGCACCGCCTCGATCCGCCGTCAAGGTGGAGGCCAGTCGCGTTGGAGTTCAGCGATTCTGACCTCCCTCAAGGGTTCAGCGATTCTGTCCGGTCGTGAAGGACAGGATCACGTTGAGCTCGGGTGACCAGAGGCGAGTACTGGTGCTGAATCAGCTGGAGGCCGGAGTGGTCTGTCCGGAGCAGGCGGCTCTGCTCCTGGGAGTGGGCTCGCGCCAGCTCCGACGGCTTCGGGTCCGGTACCGCCAGGAGGGGGCCGAGGCCCTGGTGCACGGCAATCGAGGGCGGCGTCCTGTGAACGCGGCGGATCTCGGAGCGGCACGCAGAGTGGTGGAACTGGCCACCGGTGCCTATGTGGGCTGCAATCAGCAGCACCTGACCGAGACGCTTGCCGAGCGCGAGGGGATGTTCCTAAGACACTCGACAAAGCTCCACTTGAAGTCGACACGCTCGTGACCCAACTACTCCGGCAGGTCCCGGGAGCCCACCAGCGTGTCTTCCCAGCGACGCTCCACGATCGCCCATCCCGGGGCCCGGGCCCCTGGGCCGGTGGCGCACAGGAGCACGCGTGCAGAGAGAGGCTTGCCAACTTGGATCGGCTCGGGAGTTCGACGCGCACGCCGTGGCTGCGCCGGCCCGCGATGAAACCCTAGATCCCCGCACCGGCTAAATTTTCTCGGTGGGACGGGCCCCCTCGGAGTCTTCTGAGTGCAGGCCCACACCGCCCAAATTGAGCTCCCGCAGCCGCGGCGATGGCTCACTGCTCACCATGGGATCAGGCGAGGCGCCTCGATCACAGGTCCCGATCAGAGCTGCCGGTTATGACTGTGGCTCCTCGCGATCTCACTGTGGGGCGAACGACATCTCACCTCACGGCAGCGGCCCTCGGCCCACCCCCAGCCGGCAGCCACCGGCGTGATCCCAACCCGCCACTTACCGCCGATCCGCGCCTCACGAATACAGTGGCAGCGTGGACCGCGGTTTCAACGCGCACGGAGGTCGGCGTGGCCGGTCCTAGAACCAGAAGGGATATGGCCCCGTCCAGTTGCCAGCCGCACCCGCCCGCGGTGATCAACCCGCCGACCCGTGCGCAGCCAGGTGGGTGTCCGGGCAGCCCGGCCAGCTGATGTCGGCCTGGAATCCTCCGTCCGCTCGGAGAGCGCGCCGGCGGCCGCGCTCGGTACTGATCGTGGCGGCGGCGCTGGCCATGGGTGCCCTGCTGGCGGGTTGTGCCACCGGCCCTGGCCCCCGGCCCCGGAGCCCCGTAGCACCGACTCCAATTCCATCGCCCTCGCCCTCCGGCGCGCCTGGGGGATGGAGCCTCGCCCGTCTCGCCAGCCAGGTGCTGGTGGTGCCAGCGCCGGCCGAGGACGTGTCAGCAGTCTCGCCGGAGGTTCAGTTGGGGGTGGGTGGGGTCGTCCTGTACGGATCCACCGGACCTGAAAATCTGGCCCAACAGCTGGCTGCCCTGGAGTCGCTCGCCCCGCCCGGCGAGGTGCCCGCGGTCATGACCGACGAGGAGGGCGGGGCCGTTCAGCGGCTCAGCAACCTGGTTGGGCCGCTGCCCTCAGCTCGGCAGATGGCTGCCACCATGTCGCCGCAGCAGATCCAGCAACTCGGACTCTCCACTGGAGAGCGCCTCCGGTCCGCAGGCGTGACCGTAGATCTGGCTCCGGTTCTGGATCTGGACGGTGGCCCCGGGCCGAGCGCCACCGACCCGGACGGCACCAGGTCATTCAGCACCAGCGCGGCCACGGCGGCGGCCGACGGCATCGCCTTCGCCGAAGGACTGATCGCCGCAGGCGTGACCCCCGTGGTCAAGCACTTCCCGGGGCTGGGATCCTCCGTCGGCAACACTGACATCGCGCCGGCCAGCACCCTCCCCTTTTCCCAGCTGAAGACGGGTGGCCTGCTCCCGTTCGCGGCGGCGGTGAGCCAGGGGCTGCCGGCCATCATGGTCGCCAACGCCTCGGTGCCCGGCCTGACCGACCTTCCCGCCAGCATCTCCAGTGCCGTGATCCAGGGAGAGCTCCGCCAGCAACTTGACTTCCAGGGCCTGGTCATGACGGACTCCCTCTCCGCAGGGGCTCTGAGCGGGACGGGGTACTCGGTTCCCCAGGCGGCGGTGGCGGCGCTCCGAGCTGGTGCTGATCTCCTGCTCTTCAACTCCACCTCCGCTCAACTTGGTGCTCTGACCGCCGCCACCATCGCCGCCATCGTGACCGCGGTTCAGGCTGGCAGTCTGCCCCGCACCGAGCTGGTGGCGGCGGTCGCAAAGGTCCTGGCCTTCAAGGGCCTCTCCCAGCCCCAGCCGGCCACCGCTGGCGGGAGACGCATCGAGCACAGGTCGAACGGCCTGGAGCCGCGGGCCGCGCCAGCCAGTGCTAGGGTAGTTGGGAGAGCCCACGGGTTCATTATTTGTAGATCGCTCGCCCAGCTCAGGAGCACAGATGATCTTGGTCAGTAATGCTGCGCACAGGGTGCCCAGGGTTCTCGGCTGGGGCGCCACAATTGCGGCCGCTCTCGCCATCCTCACGGCGTCGCCCGCGCTGGCGGCCCGGCCGAGCCACGGCGGCGGAGGCGGTGGGAGTTCGAGCACCACTGGCAACGACGTCTCCTATCCCCAGTGCGGCGCGAGCCTTCCCTCGGGACAGGCGTTCGGGATCGTGGGGGTGAACGACGGCCTGGCCAACCTCCTCAATCCTTGCCTCGGCCCCTCGTCCAGCTACCCGAGTTACACCCAGAGCGAGCTTTACTGGGCGGTGGCCGGCTCCACCGGCACGACTTCGCAGCCCAAGGCCAGCCTCTACGTCAACACCGCCGACCCGGGTAACGGCGTCTCCGACTGGCCGACCAGCAGTATCAAGCAGGACCCCTACGGAAGCTGCACCGCCTCCGGCACCCCGCTCGTGGGCGCGGACTCCACGGCCTGTGCCTGGCAGTACGGGTACAACAAGCTGACCCAGGACATCCAATGGCTGACGAGCGCCGCCGTCGCCATCAACGGGGAGGAGAGCACTGTCCAGGTGCCGAGTTCGCCCGCGGCTTACCCCTGGTGGCTGGACGTCGAGACGGCCAACAGCTGGCAGTCGGGCACATCCGGGCTGGCGATGAACGTCGCCGACCTCCAGGGGATGGTGGCCGCCTTGGGGGACGCAGGCGTCACCAAGGTCGGCATCTACTCCACCTCCTATCAGTGGGGCCAGGTCACCGGCGGCCCGACGTACACGGAGGGCACCTCTCTCGTCGGGTTACCTGACTGGATTCCGGGAGCACGGAAGCTCTCGGGGGCGGTCTCCAACTGCCAGCTGAGCTCTTTCACCGGCGGGGTGGTGGAGCTCACCCAATGGTTCTCCAGGCCCTACGACTCCGACTACGCCTGCTGACGTCATTGGGTGGGTCGCGCCCGGTCGCTCTTGACGGCAACCCGCCTGCCATCTACGATGCCCCCAAGTGAGGCGGAAGCCGGCCCTCGGCCGCAGCCACTGACAGCTGATTTCAACGCGGGGAGAACGCTTGCCCACCATCGCTGAGACCTCCAAGGAGATCTCCAAGCTCTACGAGGTAGACCAAATGAGCCGGCGGGAGAGGGACGCCCGCCGCAACAAGATCCTGTTCATCGACCGCCTGCTCAACGAGCTGGAGCAGCTCAACATCGCCGACGAGGTGGTTGTCCCCTCGCCCCTGAGGGTCCAGTGCCGCCGGCTTCTCGCCCGGGAGAACCACCAGGTGGCCCGGCTGCGCCCCGAGGATGTCACCATCGCCGAGTGGATGGACGCCCTGTACGACGTCCAGGACGGACTCATGTTCACCATTGGTGACGAGGACGAGTAGGCTTATCCCCTAGCCGCCCTCCACGTGGTGGGCGAGGGCGAGTTGCCGCCCCCATAGCTCAGTGGATAGAGCGCCGGCCTCCGGAGCCGGGTGCGCAGGTTCGAGTCCTGCTGGGGGTACGGCAGGCAGCCTGGGCATCGCCGCGACCCGCACGGCCGTGGTCGCCAGTTCCACTCGGGGGCCCCGGCAGCGTCGTCCCATGTAGGTGGGGGCCGGCTCCCTGGAGCCGAGCGCGGCCCGGGGCGGGCTCCCATGGGCTTCATCGGATTGCTGCCGGACAGATCCGGACTGGTCCGGCCGCCTGTCCGATTCGGTCCAGCCCGGCCCGCGCCGTTCTGGGAGTCTTGGCTCATGCACCCACCAGCGCAACTCAGCGACCAGCGTTCGGCCCCGGGGGCGGCTGCCCCGAAACCCGCCTCCACGCTTTGTGCACCCCGCGACCGGCGCCGTGGGGATGGCCGTACATCGGTTCCCGGTTGCTATGATCGCGCGGGCGGGCGACTAACGCTGGGCTGCTTGCGGCCCCGGCGGCCTTGGTCCCGGGCCGGAGATCGCCAGTCGATGGGGGGTGCTGGTTGACCAGGCGAGGATTGCTGCTGTTCGCGGTCCTGGGGATCCTCTGGGGTATCCCCTACCTTCTGATCCGGGTCTCGGTGGAGGCCGTGAGCCCCGCCACATTGGTCTTCGCGCGCACCGCCATCGGGGCCCTCTTGCTGCTGCCGGTGGCGCTCTCCCGGGGCCGGATGTCGGCGGTGCTGCGGCGCTGGAGGTGGCTGCTGACGTACACGGCGGTTGAGATCGCCGTGCCCTGGCTGATGCTCTCCACCGCCGAGCAGCGCATCACCAGCTCCCTCTCCGGCCTCCTGGTGGCAGCGGTACCCCTGGTCGGGGCGGCGATCTCCCTCCGCGGCTCGCGGCGGGACCACCTCGGCCCTCCCCAGCTGGCGGGGCTGCTGGTCGGTGTTCTGGGAGTGGCTCTTGTCCTGGGATCGGACCTCGGAGGGCTCACCGCCTCGGCGGGAGCGGAGATGGCGGTGGTTGTCGTCTGCTACGCCACCGGGCCGCAGATCATCGCCCGGCGCCTCGCCGATCTCCCGAGCCTGCAGGTGGTGGCCGCCTCCCTGGCGGCGTGCGCCCTCTTCTACCTACCGTTCTTTGTTGCCCTCCACCCGGCCCGGATGCCCGCCGCGGGGCCCCTGGCCGCCATCCTCACCCTGGGGGTGGTGTGCACGGCCCTGGCGTTTCTGGTGATGTTCGCCCTGATCGCCGAGGTGGGGGCGGTGCGTGCCACGGTCGTGACCTACGTGAACCCGGCGGTGGCGGTGATCCTCGGGGTGTGGGTCCTGGGCGAGCCCTTCCGGGTGGGGATGGGAGTCGGCTTCGCCCTGATCCTCCTGGGATCCGCCATCTCCACGCGGGTTTCTCGCCCCCGCCCCCGCGGGCCCCGGTGCGAGCGGTCTGAGCCCCGCGTCAGCCCCGGCTGACCCGCTCCACGATCGGATGCCACTCTGGGGGGGCCATCTCACGGAAGCGACCTTCGGCCCCTTCGTCCAGCCCCGCCCCGGCGAGATCGGT
>JAKBTP010000136.1 GCA_021844355.1 bacterium
CCTGGGACCGGCTCGGCGTACCCCCTGGTGGATTCGAACCACCGACCGTCGCCTTAGAAGGGCGCCGCTCTGATCCACTGAGCTAAGGGGGCTGACAGCGGCCATTCTGACGCTTTGGCTCCAGCTGGCCCACCGGGCCTGGCCCGATGTCGCAACCGGCTCCCCGATGGGCTGCCCATACAATCGAGAGGTGAGCGGCTCCTCTGGCAGCATCCGGGTCACCACGTGCTACTTGGCGCGCCACTGCGACGTGGAGAATCCCCGAGGGGTGATCTACGGGCACCTACCTGGCTATCCCTTGAGCGAGAAGGGGCGGGAGCAGGCTCAGAGACTCGGAGACTTCCTCGGCCGCCGCGGGGTGGTCGCCATCTACGCGAGCCCGCTGGAGCGGGCCATCCAGACCACCCAGATCATCCGGGAGCGGATGGGAGGGGCGGTCCCCTTCTTCCGTGCGCCCGGGCTGATCGAGGCCGAGTTCGGCCGCTACCTGCAGGGCATCCCTTACGCCCAGATTCCCTGGCGGCGACCCCGCTGGCTCGCCCACATGATCTGGCCGGGCCTCGTGCCGGGCGACGAGAGCGTGGCCTCCATGTACCGGCGGGTGGCGGCCGTGGTCCAGCAGGGGCTCCACGAGCAGGGCGGGCGGCCCTTCGTGATGGTCAGTCACGGGGACCCCATCCAGGCCTACTGGGCCACCGCTGAGCGGCGCCCTCCCTGGGCGCTGCACCGGCTCCAGTGTGCCAAGGGCGGACTCCTGGAGATCTCCCTCAAGGATGGCAAGCTCATCGGCAAGACCTACATCTCCCCCGACGTTATCGCGGCCGAGGTGAGCCCGCCCCCGGTCGCGGCCAGCGCCTGACCGCGGGCAGCGCCACCCGGCGCCGCACGATGCCGAAGACAGGCACCTCGAGGTTGCGTCGGCCCCTGGCTGAGGCCGCCGGCTCTCGCGGTCGCGACACCGGTGGGCTCACCCATCAACTCCGCCGGGTGGCAACAGCCATGGGAAGGCGCCCGGCCCATCCGGCATGGTGGCTGGTCGCGGCTGAGCGGGCTCTCCACTACCGCCTTGGGGCCTCCAGGCGGGTGAGAGCCCGGCACTCACCACTCGCCTATCCTCACCTCGCCATATCACCGACGGGATGTGTCGTCTGGAGGTTGGATCCCATGCCCCGGCGCAGGTACGGGGCGACACCCCGGCCTCGTAGGCCGGGGTGAACCGATGCCCACGCCGGCCGACCTCGGCCACCTCGGCGGTGACGGTATGATCTGGCCCCAGCAGAGGGAATGCCAGGGGGGCGGAAGGTGGGACGTATCGTGGTCGGAGTGGACGGGTCCCGTCACTCCCTCGTGGCCCTGGAGTGGGCCTGCCGCGAGGCTGAGCTACGCCACGACTCCCTGGAGCTGGTGAGCGCCTGGAGCCTCTCAGCAGTCAGCTCAGGGGGCGCCTCGCAGGAGGTGATCGAGGTGCTTGAGGCGGCGGCCCAGGGGGCTGTGGAGTCGGGACGCCAGCGCGCCAGCCAGCTTGCCCCGGGGATCGAGGTGAGCACGCGGGTCTACCGTGGCCAACCGGCCCGGGTGCTGGTGGAGAGGGCGGAGGGCGCCGACCTGCTGGTGGTGGGGTCCCGGGGGCTCGGGGAGTTCAAGGCGCTTCTCCTCGGCTCGGTGAGCCAGGAGTGCAGCCAGCACTCCCCCGTTCCCGTGGTGATCGTCCGGGACCGAGGGGACGCTACGACGCCAGGTGGGCCTCCAGGGTAATCGACGGACCGGCCAGGGCCACCGACACCGGACAGGTCGCCTTGGCTCTCTCGGCGAACTCCTGGAAGGTGGCCTCGTCGACGCCAGGGACCCTCCCCACCGTGGACAGTTCGATGAGGGTGATCCGGAAACCCGAGTCCTGCCGGTCGATGTGGACCTTGGCCTCGGTCTCCACCCGCTCGGGCTGGTGGCCAGCCCCGGCGAGGGCGAGGGAGAGAGCCATGGAGAAGCAGGCAGCGTGAGCGGCTCCCAGCAACTCCTCCGGATTGCTGCCGCTCCCCTGCTCAAACCGCGAACGGCGCGAGTAACTGGTGACGAAGTCCCCGCTCTCGGGGACGATCTCGCCACCGCCCCCGGCCTCGTTGGGCTCCCAAACCGCCCTGGCGCTCCTCACTGGCATGGCCCACCTCCTAACCGGAGGTGCGCCGAACGGCCCACCTCCTGACCTGACAGCTCCAGACTACCTCCCGCTACCCGTGTCCCCTCGGAGGACCCGCAGAGCCCCCCGGATGGGATCGAAGTGGCGGTCGGCGACCCGCTCCTTGAGAGGGATGATGGCGTTGTCGGTGATCTGGATGTGCTCCGGGCAGACCTCGGTGCAGCACTTGGTGATGTTGCAGTAGGCGAGGCCGCCCTCCCCGTACAGCTGGGGCAGCCGGTTGGCCACGTCCTTGGGATGCATCTCCAGCGAGGCCATCCGCACCATGAACCGGGGCCCGAAGAACCGCCCCATCCCCTCATGCTCGCGCAGCACGTGGCAGACGTCCTGGCAGAGGAAGCACTCGATGCAGCGCCGCTGCTCGATCACCCGCTCTACGTCGCGCTGCTGGATGTCGAAGGGCGCCGCCTCACCGGGCGCCGGAGTGAAGGGCTGGATCTTGCGGTTGACCTCGTAGTTCCAGCTCACGTCGGTCACCAGGTCCTCGACCTTGGGGAAGACCTGCATGGGCTGAACGATCACCTCCTGAGAGAGGGCCAGGACCTCGTCGACCCTGGTCTTGCACATCAGAGAGGGACGCCCATTGATCTCGGCGCTGCAGGAGCCACACTTGGCGGCCTTGCAGTTCCAGCGGCAGGCCAGGTCCCCCGCCAGGTTGGCCTGGATCCAGTGGATGCCGTCCAGCACCACCATCCCCTCCACCACCGGAACCCGGTAGTGCTGGAACGAGCCGCCGGAGGCGTCCCCCCTCCACACCCTGAAGGTCACCTCTCTGTCGGTCTCGCCGTCCTCGTAGGCGATGCGCAGCTTCTTGGGCAACTCCTCGTCTGGCGAGATCTCCGGCTTGGGAGCTGGCTGGCCCTTCTGGCGCGCCCGCAGCTTGGCTTCGGCGGCGTCCGCAACCGCGGTGGCCGCCACCCGGGTCTGGCCGGCGGCCAGCTCCGCCAGCCTCTCCGGCATGGGGTCCAGCGGGCGCTGAGACACCTCCATGTGCCCCCCGCCGCCCGCCCGGGCGACGAGGTTCACGTGCCCCAGCTCCTCGTCGCGGTCCGGGTAGTCCAGGCGCCACTGCGACCCCCGGCTCTCACGCCTCTCCAGGGCGGATCGGACGATGGCCTCGCTCACCGTGAGCATGAAGAGGTCGTCTCGGGCGGTGCTGAAGCCCGGGTTGTAGGCTCGGTCGCCCGGAACCCGGATCCTCTCCGCCCTCTCCTTCAGCTCGAGGATCCTCTCCAGCGCCTCGCGCAACGACTCCTCGGTACGGGCGATCGCCGCCCCGGCCTGCATGGCCTCCTGCAGCTCGCGGTGCAGCCGGTAGGGATCCTCCCCTTCCCCGCCGGACAGCGGGCGCATCAGCACCCGGCGCTCCTCCTCGACCTGGCCCTCGTCCACGGCGGGGAACGCAGACAAACTCTTGGCGTATTCCGCGGCCGCCTCTCCCGCACGCTTGCCGAAGACCAGGATGTCGCCCAGGGAGTTACCGCCCAGCCGGTTGGCCCCGTGAAGGCCAGCCGCCACCTCTCCCGCGGCATACAGCCCCGGGACCGTGGTGGCTGCCGTCTCCGCCTCCACGTTCACCCCACCCATGGTGTAGTGGATCGTGGGGGCGACCTCCATGGGCTCCTTGGTGATGTCGACCCCGGCGAGGCTGTGGAACTGCTCGTACATGGACGGAAGCCGCCGACGGATGGTTTCGGACCCGAGGTGGGTGACGTCCAGGAAGGCTCCCCCGTGAGGCGATCCGCGCCCGGCCTGGACCTCCTTGAAGATGGAGCGGGCGACGACGTCCCGGGAGGAGAGGTCCTTCTTCACCGGGTCGTAGCGCTCCATGAAGCGCTCGCCCAGAGAGTTGCGCAGGATGCCTCCCTCTCCGCGGACCGCCTCGGTGACCAGGATCCCCCTGGCCCCCGGCGGCCACACCATCCCCGTCGGGTGGAACTGGACGAACTCCATGTCCTTGAGCTCGGCTCCGGCCTCGTAGGCCATGGCCGCTCCATCCCCGGTCCCCTCCCAGGAGTTGGAGGTGATGCGGTACATCCGGCCCCACCCGCCGGTGGCCAGCACCACCGCCTTGGCCAGGATGGTGACGAACTCCCCATCCGCCCGCCGATACCCGGTGGCTCCGGCGATCCGGTCACCATCCTTCAGCAGGCGGGTCATGGTGGTCTCCATGTGTACCGTGACCCCCTCCTGGTGGACCATGCGGTCCTGGCAGGTGCGGATGAGCTCCAGCCCGGTCCGGTCACCGATGTGCGCCAGTCGGCGCCAGGAGTGGGCGCCGAAGGCCCGCTGGCTGATCTTGCCCTGCTTGGTGCGGTCGAAGACCCCGCCCCACTGCTCCAGCTCGATGACCCGGTCGATCACCTCATGGGCGTAGAGCTCCACCATCCGCCAGTTGTTCATCATCGCCCCGCCGCGCATGGTGTCGCCGAAGTGCGTCTGCCACGAGTCCTCGGGGTCCACATTCCCCAGCGCGGCGGCGATCCCGCCCTCGGCCATCACCGTGTGGGCCTTGCCCAGGAGGGACTTGCAGACCACCCCTACGGAGCAGCCCGCCTGGGCCGCGGCGATGGCCGCCCGCATCCCCGCCCCCCCGGCCCCCAGGACCAGGACGTCGTACTCAGCCTCTGCGGCCATCCTCCCCTCCTCAGAAGCCGAGATGGGGGTCGTGGATGACCCCGTACTGCAAGAGCCGGATGTAAAGGTCGGTGGCGATCAGGGTGAACAGGCTCACCCAGGCGAAGGTGGAGTGCCGGGCGTTGAGCCAGCTCACCCCCTTCCAGGCCCGGTGGCGCTGCCGTCCTCCCAGGGCGCAGCTGAAGCAGTCCACTCCCCCACCAACCAGGTGACGGAGGGAGTGGCAGCCGAAGGTGTATCCGGTGAGGAAGATGATGTTGACCAGCATGAGGGCAGTGCCCAAGCCGAATCCCAGGTGGCCGTGGTACCAGAAGGAGTTGTAGGCATCGATCCAGAGCACCACCACGAAGCCGACCGCGAAGTACATGAGGAAGCGGTGCAGGTTGTTGAGGACAAAGGGCAGCCGGCTCTCGCCCCGGTAGGCTGCCCCCCGTCCGGTGGGAGAGGCGCTGGCCAGGACCTGGGGCTCCCGGATCGCGCATCCCGGCGGGTCAGCGAAGAAGGACCGGTAGTAGGCCTTGCGGTAGTAGTAGCAGGTGGCCCGGAATCCCAGCGGGATGTAGAAGATGAAGAGGGCCGGGGAGGCCGGGGTCCTCCCCACCGCCACCTGCGGGGAGTAGAAGGGCGACAGGTACTGGTGGAACTGGTCGGAGTGGAAGAAGACTATGGTCCAGAGGC
>JAKBTP010000195.1:0-10158 GCA_021844355.1 bacterium
CCCGCAATGGCGAGGTCAGCCTGGATGACAACACCTTCACCCCGGCCGCCTGTAGTTCGCCCTCCCCCTCAGCGGCGACCGGTGGGACGGCCACCACCGCGACCCCCAACACCGGCGCTATGACCGGATCCAACGTTGGCGAGGCGCTCGGGCTGGGGGCCCTCGGAATAATCCTCTTCGCCGCCGGCCTGAGCTGGGCTGCAGTGGCCCGGTCACGGATCGAGATCACAGGTAGGCCGCGGCGGCATCGGGGGTACCGATGAATGCCAGTCGGCCCTCACTGTCGGCGGCGGCGGCCCGCTCCTGGTGGCCTGCGCTCGCCCGCCGAGCGGCTGGCCGGCGGCGCATGACGCTGGTGGAGCTGAGCCCAGGTGGGGCGCTCCAGGAGAAGGTGCGGCCCCCTGCCTGGCCAGCCGGCCTGGAGCAGGGTCGGCAACGGAGGTGAGCGAGATGGAAGCGAGCAAGGAAGAGGCCAGCTGGAACGTTGCCGAGTGGCATGGCAAGACGCTCATCGACACGGCGGGGCAGCGGATCGGCAAGCTCGAGGACGTGTACGTCGACGTGGAGACGGATGAGCCCCAGTTTGGAACCGTCAAGGAAGGGTTCGTCGACCGCCACCTCACGTTCGTGCCACTGGGGGGCGTCAAGGTTGGGCCCAACGGACTCCAGGTCAACGCCTCAAGGCAGCAGGTCCGGTCAGCCCCCCACCTGGAACTCCACGGTGAGGAGCTGTCGCAGGCGGACGAGTCCGCCCTCTACCACCACTTCGAGCAGAACTACACCCCGATCGCCAACGAGAGCGGGCGCAGGTTGGCGCGCCGCTAGGCCGGCCGCCGGGTCATTCCCGGCCCCCTCCGCGACGGTGCAGTGGGTAGAATGCCGTTGTTGACCAGAGGGTGACGGGGCCCGACATCCGGGCGCCGTCCAGAGGGGCCGACCATCGTGGAACCTGGGAGCGGCGAAATTCAGGGCACCGAGAACCGACTGCTGGCGGGGCTGCCGCCGAGTGAGCGAGAGCGGCTGCTGCCCCGGCTGACCGAGATCTTCCTCAAGGTCAAGACGGTGCTGTTCGAGCCGGGGCAGCCGATCGACGCCGTCTACTTCCCCCTCGACGGCGTGATCTCTCTGGTCACTCCCCTCGAAGACGGTGACATCGTGGAGGTGGCAACGGTCGGAAACGAGGGGCTGGTGGGAGTGCCCGTGGTGCTCGGTGGCAGTCTCGCGGTCCGCGCCATCTCCCAGGTGGCCGGTCGCTGCCTGACGATGGAAGCGGGGGCATTTCTCTCCGAGCTGGGGAAGAGGGGTGGCCTCTCCCGAGTGGTGGACAGCTACGTGCAGGCCCTCTTCGGCCAGATCTCCCAGGCGGCCGCCTGCAACCGCCTGCACTCCAATGAGGAGCGCCTGGCCCGTTGGCTGCTCATGAGCCACGACCGGGTCGGCGCCGACAACTTCTTCATCACCCAGGAGTTTCTGGCGCAGATGCTGGGCTCGCGGCGCGCCACCGTGACCCTGTCGGCCAGCATTCTGCAGCAGGCGGGCTTCATCCAGTACCGCCGGGGCCACGTCGAGATCACTGACCGGCACGGCCTAGAGAGCGCCGCCTGCGAGTGCTATGAGGTGATTCGCTCGGCCCTGGAGAGGGTGGCGGTCCCGCAACCACTCTGACCTCGCCGCATCGCCACCGCCCACGTCCGCTGGGATTCCGGCTGGCGCTGCTCCCGTGCCAGACGGCGTGCCCAAGGCGTGCCTCCTGAACGAGTCCACCGGGACCGCGGGTGGCCGACTCTGATCACCAGCGCAGGTGCCGAATCCAGAACAGGTGCCGAGGCCGCAGGGCCGTGCGGAGGACCCACAGCCCCAACAGCAGGATGGCCAGGATCCAGAGCAGGTGAATCGCCAACCCCAGCCCGAACAGGACGATCACCACCCCCAGCACCAGCACCTTCATCGCCAGGTCGGCACGTCCAGAGGCTCGCCCCGCGGGCCCCAGCCGCCGCCTCCAAGTACACCCGGCGGCACACCCCGCGGCTCGGGGGATGCCCCTCGCAGCTCCGGTGGACGAGATGACACGGGGAGAGCCGGCCACGACCAGATCGGTCCATCCGCGAACTGGGCGGCCTCAGGCCCTGAGTTCCGGATCGACTCTTGGGTCCACTGGGCTGTCGACCAGGCAGCTTGCGAGGGCGAGGTGCTTTCCTCTTGGAGGCTGGCCGCTGCGACCAGGCCCGTCTCGGCGTTTCCGATTGACGCCGGATCCAGCCCGCGGGAGGGCCGAGGTAGACCGGAATCCCGGCGGCCCAGAGGGCCGCCGGGAGGGGAGGACGATTGCCGCGGGGCGCGCCGCCTTGCCTGCCGAGCCGGTCCCGGTTGGCCCGAAGGGGCCGCAGGCGGGATCGGTTGGTATGCCCGGGCCAGTTGTCCCATGGCCCGCTTCATGACCAGCAGACGGGCAGGACCCAGTTGGCCCAGCAGTCGCCGCAAGGACACCAGCTGGGCCCGGCGGTCCTGGACCACCAGGCGGACCCCCGCAGCGGTGGTGGACAGCATCCACCCCGATCCGGCCGCACCATCTCCGCTGCGCTCCACAAGGCCCAAGCTGAGCAGGCGATCGGCCACGGCCAACGCGGCGGCGGGACTGACCCCGATCCCCGCCGCCAGACTGTGGCTGGAGCGGGGAAGGTGACGCAGGAAGTCGAGGGCATTCAAATGCCGTCGGTCGAGTCCTCCGCTGGCCTCGGCACCGACGGACGCGAGACCACCACCTGCTTGCCGCAGCAGGTCGATCCAGAGGCCGAGCATCCGACTGCTGGCCTTCCCGGTGGGGTCGATCTCCTCGGATCGCTCCCCAAGGCGGGAGCGGTGCGGCCAGGTGAGTGGGCGGGAAGGGCGCCTTAGGCTGCTCTCCAACGGGGCGACTCCCTGGCTGCCAGCCGCTGTCCCTGGGAGGGCGAGTGTGAGGGCGACTGGGGTGGTGGCCGAGTTCATGCCCGTGATCATGACCCGGCCAGGGCCCGGTGTCGGTCCGCTCGCGTACGCAGGCCGCGGCGACGCGTTCAACAGGTGCACCGCAAGAGGCCAGGCGCTGCCCGATCCACGAGCCCGGCGGGATGTCCAGGCGTCAACCGAGCCGGGCCAGGACCCTTTCTGCCGGGAGCTGGAGCTCGTCGCGGGCCGCCCGGACCAGAAGCTGCAGACGGGCACCGCAGCATCTCCGAAGGGCCATCCCCAGATGCGCCCCAAGATCCTGTCAGCAGTCCCATCCGGTCCCAGCCCCTGCAGATCCTCGAAGTCACGGCCTAGGGCCAACCAAGCTCCGGCCGCTTCCCGGTGGCCCGCCACTCCCGGGTGCCCTATGGTCTAGCTCGTGGGTAGTCAGACGATCCGCCTGGGCCGGCTCTTCGGCCTGGAGATCGGATTCAACTGGAGCCTGCTGCCCTTCTTCCTCCTCGTGGCCTGGACCATGGCGACCGAGGTCCTGCCCTCGGGGGCACCCGGACTCTCCAGCACCGAGTACTGGATGGCCGGGGTGCTGGGCACCTTCGTCTTCTACGCCTGCCTTCTGGCGCATGAGCTGTCGCACGCCCTGGTGGCCAAGGCCAAGGGGGTCAAGGTGTCGGGGATCACCCTCTGGCTGTTCGGTGGGGTGACTCAGCTGGAGGGGGAGCCGAGCCGGGCCCAGGACCAGGCGCTCATCACCGCGGTCGGGCCCCTCACCAGCCTGGCCCTGGCCGCCTTCTTCTTCGGCGCTCAGCAGCTGCTCCCCGGCCTCAACGCACCGCCCATTCTCGTGACCCTTTTCGCCTGGATGGCCCTGCTCAACCTGGTGCTCGGGGCTTTCAACCTGGTTCCGGCCCTCCCCCTGGACGGGGGCCGGCTCTTGGGGGCCGTGGTCTGGTGGCGCACCGGCTCCAAGGACCGGGGAACGACCGGCGCGGTCCGGGTGGGGCGGTTCTTCGCCTATCTGCTGATCGCCCTGGGAGCTCTCGAGGTTGTGGCCGGAGGTCTGCTGAACGGCCTGTGGCTCGCCCTCATCGGCTGGTTCCTGCTCTCCGCCGGGGCTGCCGAGGGGCGCCAGGTGGGCATCCGGTCCCGGCTGCGGCAGGTCCCGGTCGCAGCTGTCATGACCAGCCCGGTGCCGACCCTCCCCAGCTGGCTCACCTGCGGGCAGCTGGCCGAGTCCGGCGGGCGAGGTGCTGGCCTGTACGCACTTCACGGAGTGGGCGGTGAGATGGTGGGCTTTCTCCCCCGGAGCCGGGTGGACGAGGCGGTGCGGGCCGGGCACCCCGAGTGGAGGCTGGAGGCGCTGGCGGTGGCCGCCGAGCAGCTCACCACGGTGCGGCCGGATGAGGACCTGGAGGCGGCGCTGGTGCGCCTCGGCCCCCATCTCGAGCAGGGGGCCCTGGTGGTCGCCGACGGCCAGCTGGTGGGCACCCTCGCTGCCTCCGACGTCGCCCGGGTGGCCGCCCTGGCCCCGCTCCTTGGCCCAAGGCCCCAGGACTAGTTGGAGCGGCGGAGGAGGCGCCTCCAGGGGGTCGGGGCGGCCCAGCGCAGGATCTCCGCCTCCTCAACCCGTCTGGCGCTCCAGATCCTGCGCCAGTCCCGGCGCGCCGCCCCCAGCTGACGGGCGGCGTCCACAACTCCGAGAAGCGCTGCGGGATGACGGCGCGCCGCGAGCCCACAGCGCAAGAGCAGCAGGGCCCGGGGGCGGAGCTGCCCTCGTCCCCGACGCCAGCTGGGTGGCGCCACCCGCTCCAGGAGCAGGAAGCGATTGGTCAGGACGTGCCGCTCGATCGCGGCGGTGCGGTGCAGCCCGCTCCCGCCCCGGATGTGGGAGGCGGTGGCCCCGGGCTCGTACCAGCAGGACCATCCCCGCCAGCGCGCCCGGAAGTCCAGGTCCACGTCCTCCAGGTAGGCGAAGAAGCGGGCGCAGAACACCTCCCCCTCCAGCGCCACGTCCTGCAGCATCTCCCGCCGGTAGAGCGCCGCCGCCGCCGAGGCCCCGAACACCTCCTCGGCTTCGCCATAGCGGCCGTCGTCCGGCTCCCCCTGCCCACGGTTGGAGACCCAGAGGCTGCTGTGCAAACGATGCCCGGTGCTGTCGAGGACCCCTCCCCGTCGCAGGCGGGGGGCGACCGCCCCTGCCTCCGGGTGGGTGGCCATGCGGTGGGCCGCAACCTCCAGGAACTGCGGGTCGAGGACGACGTCCTGGTTGAGCAAGAGGACCAACTCGGAGGTGGTGGCGGCGATCCCCTGGTTGGCGGCCACCGCGAAGCCGAGGTTCCGGGGGTTGCGCACCAACCGGAGGCCGGGCTGCCCGGCCACCCACTCGGCGCTGCCGTCCACCGACCCGTTGTCCACCACCACCACCTCGGCCGGCGGGAGGGACTGCCGCCCCAGGGAGTCGAGCGCCGCCACCAGGTCGGAGCCCCCGTTCCAGCCGACCACCACCGCGGCCACCTGCGGGTCGGCGCTCACGGGCTGACCCTGGGGTGGGGCCGCGCCGAGTTGAGGAGCAGAAGGGCGGCAAGCCGCAGCAGGATCCCCGCCGCCACCGCCGGCGCCAGCGCTGCCCCGGCGCCCCGCATGTAATGCAGGCGGTAGAAGCGCCACATGGAGCGATGGAAATGGACCAGCATGGGCAGCGCCACCTGCTCCGAGCTCCTCCCCTTGCGATGGATGACGACCGCAGTGGGCTGGTACCAGACCTGGGCGCCGCGCTGGCGCAGCTGCCAGCAGAGCTCCAGGTCCTCCCCGTACATGTAGTAACCCTCGTCCAGCCCCCCCACGGAGTCGAAGAGCGGACGCCGGATGAGAAGGCAGGCGCCGGTGCCGCTGTCCACCGGCATGGGCTGCTCGATGGGCAGGTGGGACAGGTTGTAGGCGCCGAAGCGGGAGCTCCCGGGCCGCAGCCGGCTCAGGCCGGTGAGCCGCCAGAGGGCCACCTGGGGGCTGGGAAACCTCCGCCTGCAGGCGGGGTCCAGGCGGCCATCCGGTCGGATCACGCGAGGTGAGATCGCCCCCCGGCGGGGGTCGGCGGCCAGCGCCCCCAGCATCTCCCTCAGGGCGCCCGGCTCCAGCTCCGCGTCCGGGTTGAGGAGCAGCACGGACGCCCCGCCGGTGCCCCTGGCTCCCCGGTTCACCGCCGCGGCGAAGCCCAGGTTGTGGTCCTCAGCCAGGAGCCGCACCTCCGGGTGCGACCTCTGGACCAGCTCCGGGGTGCCGTCTGACGAGGCGTTGTCGACCACCGTCACGTGCGCGGGAGAGACCCCCTCCCGCAGGCAGGACTCGATCGCCCGGGAGACATCGTGGTGGGAGTTGTAGGTGCAGATGACCACCCGCACCCCACCCGGATCCATCTCGGCCACGGCTCAGCCCGGGCGGTCCAGGACGGAGGCCACCTCGGGATCGGAGCGAAGATAGTCGCCCAGAGCCTCCTCCCAAGAGCGCAGCGGTGTCAGCCCCAGCTCCTCCCACCGTTCGCTCTCCAGCGCCGAGAACCGGGGCCGGGGTGCCGGGGCCCCCCACTCGGCGCTGCTGACAGGGCTCACCGGGGCTGGCATCCCAGCCCGGCGCAGGATCTCCTCGGCGAACCGGTGCCAGGTGGTCCTGCCGCCGCCGGAAAGATGGACGAGGCCACAGGGGGGCAGCTCCAGCAGCCGGGTCAGGGCCCGGGCCAGGTCGAAGGTCCAGGTGGGGCTGCCCACCTGGTCCGCCACCACCCGGAGCGGCTGGCCGGCGGCCGCCCTCCTCAGGATCGCCAGCGGGAAGTTGGGGCCGGTGTTGCCGTAGAGCCAGGAGGTGCGCACCAGGTAAAGCGGACCCCCGCTCTCCAGGCAGGCGAGCTCTCCCTGGCGCTTGGTGGCGGCGTACACGCCAAGGGGGCTCACGGGGTCGGACTCCACCCACCCCCTCCCTCCCTCCGGGGCGTCACCGCCGAAGACGAAGTCGGTGCTCAGGTGGCAAAGGGGCACCCCGAACGCGGCGCAGGCTGCCGCCACCAGCGCGGCACCTCGGGAGTTGCTTCGCGCCGCCAGCTCGGGCTCGGCCTCGGCACGGTCGACGTTGGTGTAGGCGGCGCAGTTCACCACCCGGTCGAAAGGGGACTGCCGGAGGAGCCCGGCCAGCGCCCCCTCGTCGGCGATGTCCAGCTCTCCCCGCGCCAGCGCCAGCACCTCATGGCCGGCGGACCGAAGCTGAGGCACCAGGTCGCGGCCGAGCTGGCCGCCGGCTCCCAGGACCAGGACCCGCACGGCGAGGCTCAGGCGGTCGGGCCGGCCGGCTCCAGGGGCCGGTAGTTGCGGCGGTAGAACTCCAGGAACTCCCCCGACTTGATGGGCTCCCACCAGTCGCGCCGCTGGCGGTACCAGGCCACGGTCCGGGCGATGCCGGAGGTGAAGTCGAGTTCGGGAGCCCACCCCAGGCTGCGGGCCCGGGAGCTGTCCAGGGCGTAGCGGCGGTCGTGACCGGGGCGGTCCTGCACGTGCTGGACCAGCTCCCGCGGCGCCCCCACCAGCTCCAGGACCGAGTCCGCCACCTGGAGCCCGTTGAGCGGCTCGGCCCCCTGTCCCAGGTTGTAGGCCTCACCGGGCTCACCCCGGGCCAGCACGGTGGCGATGCCGCGGGCATGGTCGTCCACATACAGGTAGTCACGGACCGCTCCCCCATCCCCGTAGACCGGCAGGGGAAGGCCGTCCAGAGCCTGGGTGACGAAGAGCGGGACGATCTTCTCCGGGTACTGGAAGGGTCCGTAGGTGTTGGAGCCGCGGGTGATCACCACCGGCAACCCGTAGGTGGCGTGGTAGGCCAGGCACTGCATCTCCGCGCCGGCCTTGCTCGCCGAGTAGGGGGAGCGGGGCCGCAGGGGGTCTCGCTCGACTGAGAGCTGGGGTGCCTCCACGTCGCCGTACACCTCGTCGGTGGAGACCTGGAGAAAGCGGCGGTGGTGGTGCCGCCGGGCCGCCTCCAGCAGGGAGTAGGTGCCGTACACGTCGGTGCGGATGAAGGCGTCCGGGTCCAGGATGGAGCGGTCGACGTGGCTCTCGGCGGCGAAGTTCACGATGCAGTCGACCTCGGCGCCCAGCCGGTCGGTGAGCTCCCGGTCGCAGATGTCCCCCCGGACGAAGCGGTACCGAGGATGGTCCTCGACCTCCTCGAGGTTGCGCAGGTTGCCGGCATAGGTGAGCTTGTCGAGCACGGTGATCTGGGGACCGGAGTCGAGGGCCAGGAGGAGGCGGACGAAGGCCGAGCCGATGAACCCCGCCCCCCCGGCGACGAGGAGCCGGCGCGGCAGCTCTTGGGCAAGCTGGAGCTGAGAGTTGGTGACCTCCACCTCAGATGTTCTCCACCGACCAGTCGAACCCGATCCGGGGGTCGTCATAGCGGATGCGGCCCTCGTCCGGGTCGTCAGGGTCGTAGGGCTCGGTTACGTAGTAGCAGAGGACCACGTCCCGGAGCGACAGCACCTGATATCCGTGGGCCACCAGCGGCGGGATGGCGACCACCTTGGGGGCCCTCTCGCCCGCGATCAGCACCTGGATCCGGCCGCGGGTCGGGGATTCGGGGCGGAGATCCACCAGCACGATCCGGGCGTCGCCGGAGACGATGTCCCAGTAATCCCACTGCCGGCGGTGCCAGTGGAAGGCCTTGATCAGCTCCGGGGGGTTGCCTCCCCGGGCGAAGGCCATCGAGCGCGACATCTGGCTGAACTCCTGGGGTGGCAGGAACGGCCTGCCGCGGTCGTCGGTGTCCCCGCGCTTGAGCTGCTCGGTGAAGAAGCCCCGCTGGTCATGGTGCAAACGGAGCGACTTGACCATGACCTGATCGATCTCCCCCAGCCGCTCTTGGGCGGGGGTCTTGGCCATCCCCTCCAGCACCACCTCCAGCTCTGGTGTCAGCCGCTGCCAGGCCATCGCCACCTCCTCAGGCCAGGCTCACCCGGGAGTGGTCGCCCAGCATCATCTTGTGGGCGCGGGGCAGGGTGGATCCGCGCTCGATCACCACATCCCGGCCGATCAGCGAGTCCTCGATCTTGCGCACTCCGCGGATCACGGTGTTCTCCAGGACGATGGCGTGCTCGATCTCGCTCCCCTCCACCACCACGTGGTGGTACAGGGCGGTGAACGGCCCCACGAAGGAGTCCACCACCCGGGTGTGGGCCCCTACGATCACCGGCCCGCGGATGGTGCTGCCGATGATCTCGGCACCCTCCTCGATGATCACCTTGCCCAGCAGGCGGGAGTCCTCTGAGACCGTGCCGAGCCGCCGCTCCTCCAACAGGTCCAGGACCACCCGGTTGCACTCCAGGAGGTCGTCCATCTTGCCGGTGTCGATCCACCGGCCCGCGACCTCGTGGGCCTCCACTCGCAGCCCCCGGTCGATCTGCCACTGGATGGCATCGGTGATCTCCAGCTCACCGCGGGCCGAGGGGCTGATGGCGTCCACCGCCTCCATGATGCTGGGCTGGAAGCAGTACACCCCCACCAGGACCAGGTCGGAGCGCGGGTGCCGGGGCTTCTCCTCCAGGCGAACCACCCGTCCATCCTCCAGCTCCGCCACCCCGAAGCGCTCCGGCTCGGGCATGCGCTTCAGGAGGATCAGGGCGTCCGGCCGGTCGCTGGCGAAGCGGCGGACCACCTCCCCGATCCCCCCGGTGATGAAGTTGTCCCCGAGGTACATCACGAATGGCTCAGCGGCGAGGAACCGGCGCGCCACCTGGACGGCGTGGGCCAGCCCCAGCGGCTCCAGCTGGGGGATGTACTCCACCCGGGCCCCGAAGCGGCTGCCGTCGCCGACCGCCTGGCGGATCTCGTCGCCGGTGTCGCCGACCACGATGCCGATCTCCTCTATCCCCGCCTCCACCAGCGCCTCGAGGCCATAGAAGAGGACTGGCTTGTTGGCGATGGGGACCAGCTGCTTGGCCCCAGTGTGGGTGATGGGTCGAAGCCTGGTCCCCTTGCCCCCGCTGAGAACGAGCCCTTTCACCGCGGCCAAGGTACCAGACGCCCGGGCCGCTCAGTAGGCATGGCGGTGGAAGAGGATCCGCCAGGGGGTGAGGAGCAGGATCTTGAGATCGAAGGCCAGTGACCAGTTCTCGATGTAGTAGAGGTCGTAGAAGACCCTCTCCTCGATCCCGGACCCCTGCCGCAGGTCGTTGACCTG
>JAKBTP010000195.1:10258-13770 GCA_021844355.1 bacterium
TCCGGGGCCACCTTCACCTCGGCTCCCCTCTCCAGGCAGGCCCGGGCCATCTCCAGCAGCTGCCCGTGCGGGCCCGCCCCCGCCAGCACCACCAGCTGGCAGCGCTCCCGCTCGACCACCCCACCGAGGCCTCCCTCCAGGGAGAGGCGGGGGAGGCTGAGGTCGGCTGAGGGCTCGGGTTGGCCCGGGACGACTACCTGGCCCACCAGCCGGTAGCCGTACTCGGGGAACATCCGCAGCCGGCGGATGAGGAGCTCGGCCGCCTCCCCGCCGCCCACCAGCAGCACCCGTACCGCCCCATACCCCGACCGAAGCAGCGCGCTCTGCACCACCCGGACCACCGCCCGGTCGACCATGAAGAGGATGAGGGCGGCGATTGAGGCATCCGCGAGCACGAGGCGGGAGTAGGGGAAGCCCCGGTAGAGCCCCTCCAGCGCCAGGGCCAGGACCACGAAGAGGGCCACCGATCCCGCCGAGGAGAGGATCTCGTCCACGTAGGACTGGCCCCGTCGCAGCCGGTATCGGCCGGTGGACAGGAAGGTGACCAACCAGAGAGCCACCACGACCGGCACCGCCATGGCGTACTGCTGGAAGGAGGGGATCTGGCCCCCGGGGATGGGGACCCCGGAGATGTGGAAGCGGTACTGGTATCCGATCAGCGCCCCCAGGGCGACGGCCAGGGCGTCCATGACCGGGCGGACGAGAAGGAGGGGCCAGAGCCGGGCCGTCCCCTGCTGTGCGGCCGCCGCCTCCCGGGGCCGGATCAAGGAGTCGGTGTCAGCCATCGGCGGGCTCCTCGACCGCCCGGCTCAGGCTCCGGCGGGCCATTCGCACCTCTTCGGGGGAGATCGCCCCGGTCACCCAGAGGCTGCCCACGTAGGCGGCGCCTCCGAGGGCCGCCACCCAGAAGACGTTCTGGGCGGAGAGCACCGCCATCACCCCCACCATCAGGGCTCCCGACACCAGCACCGGCAGGACCGCCAGCCCCCAAGGGAGCTGCTGCAGCTGGCGGCGCACCATCACGTACCCGGCGACCAGCAGGAAGACCTCCGTGATCACGGTAGCCCAGCTGCAGGCAAGATAGCCGGTTGCGCGGGGAAACAGCGGGATCATGATCAGGTTCAGGCTGACGTTGACGGCGATGCTGAGGACCGAGAGGACCACGCTGTCGCGCTGCCGGTTCATCGCCCCCAGGCCGAAGACGAAGGTGTTGTTGATGAAGAGGAAGACCAGCGCCAGGGCCAGGATCCGGACCGCCGGACCGGACTGGGGGTAGACCCGCAGGAGCGCCATGAGCGGCCCCGCTCCGAAGGCCAGCGCCACCGCCGCTGGGACGGCGATGGCGGTGAGCAGCTTGATGGTCACGGTGTAGGCGCTGCGAAGGGCAGCCAGCTGGCCCAGGTGGAGGACCGACAGCGCCGGGAAGACGGCGTTCATCACCGTCTGGGGGATGAACGAGAGCCCCTCCAGGAACTTGTAGCCGGCCTGGTAATAGCCCACCTCGGTCGGTCCCCGGAGGGCCTCCAGGATCACCACGTCGATCTTGAAGTAGATGGTGTTGAGGAGGAAGACCAGGGCGAAGGGGAGGCCCATGGTCAGCAGGCGCCGGGACGCCGGGAGGTGGAAGCGGATGCGGGGCCGGAAGTAGCGCCGGCTGATGATGAGGACCGCGTACACACAGGTGAAGAGGTAGGAGGCCGCGTAGGCCAGCAGGTAGGCGGCGAGGCCCAGGCGAAGGAGGGCGGCCGCCAGGGTGCCCACCAGCAGGATCGCCCCCTCGGAGAGCGTTTCGAAGGCCTCGTAGCGCATGTCCCCGGTGGCGTAGAAGGTGCTGCGCAGGACGTTGGCCACCGAGGTGAAGGCCAGTAGCCCGAAGGCCGGCAGCAGCAGGTAGAAGAGGGAGGGGCCGCTGGTCAGGGCCAGCATGGCGGCCAGGGTCAGAAGGCTCCCCAGGAGGAGGGGGATCTTGGCGCCCAGGACCACCGAGAGGTAGGCCTCCAGCCGGGCCGGCCGGCGGCTCCCCTCGCGCAGATAGACGATCTGCAGCCCCCCGTCCCCCACGATGCTGGCCAGGTTGCTGAGGACCACCACCACCCCGAACTCCCCGTACCGGGTGGCCCCCAGCGTGTGCTGCTGGATCAGGAAGGCGCCGAAGACCAGAAGGCGCGACCCCGTGCGGGCCGCGAAGAGCATCCCGGTGTTGCGGACGGTGCGCTGAGCGAGGCTCACGCCGCTCCGCTCAGGCGCGGGCTGGGGGTCGGCGCAGCCGCAGTTGCCGGGCGGCCGGGACCACGGCCACCACCAGAAGCGCAGCCAGGGCCCACCACTCCACCGAGAGGTCGTTCTTCCAGTAGGGGCTGTCCACCAGGCCGTGGATGAGGATGGCCGCCCAGCCGAGCACCAGCGACGCCGCCCAGGGCTGGGCCATGGGGCCCGCCCGGAGCACGGGCAGGAGGTAACGCCCCACCTCGACGAAGAAGCCCACCAGGAATATGAGACCCATGACCCCCAGCTCGACCCAGAAGTCCAACTCCAGCTGGTCGGGGTAGACGTGGGTCTGGTGGATGACGTCGTGGAGCTGGGCGCGATAGGGCCCGATCTCCTCCTGGTAGTTGGCCAGCCCGGAGCCCTGGAAGGGATGGGCCAGGATCAGGTCCAGGGTGGCGTGCCAGAGGTGGACCCGGCTGACCATGGAGTTGGCGGGGTTGTTCGGATTGAGCTCGTTCTCCACCCGGTGGCGGATGGGAGGCAGGAGGAGCGCCACCACCGCCAAAGCCGCCCAGGCCGGGACCAGCTGGCGGCGCCGCGGGTGGATCGCCGCCGCCAAGAGGGAGATCCCCACCAGCGCCAGCCAGGACCCCCGGCTGAGGGTGAGGACGTCGCCCGCCCCGAGCAGGACCAGCATCGCCCAGTGGACCCTGGGGTGGCGGGTCCCCCCGAAGAGGGCCAGTCCCAGGGCAAGTCCCACCAGGGGGTCGAGGAAGATCCCCCCGAAGTTGTTGTTCGTCCAGAGCCAGGTCGGCACCGGGGGGGCGACGTTGAGGTTGAGCGTGTGAGCCTGGAGGGCCCTTCCCAGGGCCACGAACTGGGAGACCGCCACCACCGTGCCGCTGACGTACAGGCCGTAGGCGAGCCGCTCCCAGTCCCAGCTGGAGCGCAGCACGTTGACCGCCACGAAGAAGTAGATGACCGGCTCCACGATGTAGGCCTTGGCGATCCCCAGGGCGTCCTTCTTCTCGGGGCTGACGGCGACCGCGATCGCCATGGCTACCAGAAGCACCAAGATCAGGACGGTGAACGGGGTGTCCAGGTGGGGCATGCGGCGCTGACGCCAGCTCTCGATGGCGAACGCCAGCACGGTAAGCGCCAGCACCACCTCCAGCCCGGTGAAGGGCAGCTTCCCCAGGAGGCTGCCCCGCAACACATAGGCGGGAAGGGCCGCGGCGGTTAGAAAGACGCCCGCACGACTCCACCGCATCGGCGGGATTATAGGTCCCGGCCCCCACCCCGCC
>JAKBTP010000195.1:13870-18321 GCA_021844355.1 bacterium
GGTGAAGGGCAGCTTCCCCAGGAGGCTGCCCCGCAACACATAGGCGGGAAGGGCCGCGGCGGTTAGAAAGACGCCCGCACGACTCCACCGCATCGGCGGGATTATAGGTCCCGGCCCCCACCCCGCCCCAGCCGAAGCGGGGCGTGGAGGCGTCAGACCGCCGGCAGCATCCCGAGCCGCTGGCGCACCTTGGCCATGGTGGCCGACGCACTCGCCCTGGCCCGAGCGGCGCCGTCCGCGAGCAGCTGGTCGAGGGCGCCGGGATCTTTGAGAAGGTCGTGGCAGCGCCTCTGGATCGGCTCCAGCGCCTCGATCACCACTTCCGCCACCACCTCCTTGAGCCGTCCGTAGCCCTTTCCCTGGAAGACCTCGGCCAGGTCCGGCTCTCCGGCACCTGTGAGGCTGCGATAGATCTCCAGGAGGTTTTGGACCCCGGGAGAGGCCCTCTCCAGGTCGACCTCGGTGCCGCTGTCGGTGGTGGCCCGACGGAACTTGGCCCGCACCTGGTCCGGGGGGTCGAGAAGGCCGATCCGGCCGGCCTCGGAGTCCGCGCTCTTGCTCATCTTGCTGGTGGGGTCGTCTAGGGCCATCACCCGCGCCCCGACCGATCCGATCTTGGCCCTGGGGATCACGAACGTCTCACCGAGGATGCGGTTGACCCTCAGGGCCAGGTTGCGGGTCAGCTCCAGGTGCTGACGCTGGTCCTCCCCCACCGGCACCAGGTCCGTCTGGTAGAGGAGGATGTCAGCCGCCATCAGCACCGGGTAGCTGAAGAGCCCCGACCCGATGCGCTCGGAGGAGAGCTTGCGGGAGCGGTCTTTGAACTGGGTCATCCGCTCCAGCCAGCCCATCGGGGTGAAGCAGCCCAGGATCCAGGCCAGCTCGGCGTGCTCGGGGACGTGGGACTGGACCAGGAGGGTGGACTGCTCGGGGTCGATGCCCGCCGCCAGGTAGAGCGCCGCCACCTCGCGCGTCTTCTGGGCAAGATCGCGGGGCTCCTGGCGGGTGAGGGCGTGGAGGTCGACGACGCAGAAGTAGTTTCGGTAGAGCGACTGCTCCTGCACCCAGGGGCGGAGCGCTCCCAGCAGGTTGCCCAGGTGCAGGACCCCGTCCGGCTGCATCCCGCTGAACACCACCGGGCGGTCGGCCATTCTCAGATTGTACCGGCGGGGATCAGTGTTTCTCGGTGACCCGGTACTCCAGGTGGGACCCGAACAGCAGCCGGGTCTGGGCCTCCAGCGCCGGGAGGACGCTGAGGACCACGAAAACCACCGGGTACATCAGGGTCTGCAGGTCGGCGAAGCGGCGGCGCCACCAGCTCCACTCCGGCGGGCGCGGCTGGAGCCGGTTGTCCAGGATCGCCACCGCCAGGATGTTGAGCAGGGTGACCTGGAGGATCAGGCTGCCGACCGTCTCCAGCAGCGCCCCGGTGGTGGAGAGGGCGTAGTCGTAGTTGAAGAGGGATGGGAGGGTGCCGGAAACCAGGATAAGAAGAGGGACCGTGGCCCAGCTCAGGTGGTTGAAGATGAGCAGCCGGAAGCGATCCAGCCGGACCCGGAGCGGGATCTCCCGGTGCTGGGTCATGCGTGCTGCGACGTAGGGGATGTCGGTCACCCCCCAGGCCCACCGCTTGATCTGCTCGTACTGGCTGACCAGGGTCGTCCCGTAGTCCGCGGCCCGGGGGGCGTCCCCGTACATGGGGAGGAAGGCGCCCCTCACTCGCAGCCGCTCCCCGTACACGAAGAACGCCTTCCAGTAGAACCGGGAGTCCTCGGGGATCACGTCGTCATCCCAGAAGCCCACCTCGGAAAGCAGCCGCAGCGACATGGAGTAGGCCGAGAACATCACCAGCCTCTTGGGGTGCTGATGCAGGTAGAGCTGCCACTGGGTCGCCAGGGTGGCCATCGACCGCACCGCCGCTGGAACCCGCCAGAGGTTGTTGAGGAAGATGGGCACCGGCTGCCAGATCGTCGTGGCCCTCTCGGGATCCAGGCTGTACTGGTAGCTGATGTAGTTGAAGTACTGGGGGTGGACCCGGTAGTCGGAGTCGAGGTCGGTGACGATCACCTGGTCCAGGTCCAGTCCCAGCCCCAAAAGCGCCCTGTGAAGAACCGGGCCTCCGTAGGCCATGGCCGCCGACTTCCCCACCACGATCCCCGGCAGCAGGGGGTCCTTGATGTGCCAGAAGGCGAGGAACCTGTCCCCCAGCTCCTCCTGGAGACGGGCCACGTTGCGGCAGCCCTGCAGGTCGGTCTCCCGGGTGATCACCGCCACGATGCGGAGATGGGCGGGATAGTCGGATTCGGCGAGCGCTCCCACGGTGGCCCGCAGGGTTTCGTACTTCTCGGTGTAGGTGGGAATCAGCACGGCGTGTACGAGGGCGTGGGGGTCGGGCCCGCCGGGCCGGCGCTCCAGACGGTCGAGGCGGGCCCCCCAGTGGATGCGCTGGGCCTCCTCCAGGAGTTGGATGCCGCGCAGCACGAAGCGGAAGGTGTGGATCAGCTTCACCAGCCAGTAGAGGTCCAGGGCCACCGCGAAGGCCCCCAGGATCCAGAGGTATTGGAAGTTGGTGAAGGTGATCACGAAGCCCACCGCCGCCGGGCCCAGAAGGCACAGCCACACGGTCGCCCCGGGAGCCATCTCCCAGAGCCGCTGCCGCCAGCCGCTTGGACCTGGGGGACGCCTCGACAGCCGCTCCGGGGGGACGTACCCCGGCAGGACCCCGATCCTGGGGACGGCCTCGGGGGTGGAGTCGAGCACCGGGGTCTGGCTCACGGCTCCGATCCTATAGCGAAGGGCGATCCTGCCACGAAGCGATGACGCCACAGGCGGCTCCCAGGCTGGTGCGCTATGCTGCGCGACCGTGGTCACCGGCGACTGGTCGCGTTGGCTCAGGCGGGCTCGAGGCGGGCTGAAACACCCTGGACTCAGGGTCGCGGTCACAGTGCTGGCCTTCGCCATCTTCGTCCACTCGGTGGACATCGGAGCCGCGATTTCCCGCTTCTCCCATTTGAGTTGGCAGTGGGCCCTCCTGGCCATGACCCTGGCCGGCCTCTCGGTCGTCGCCAGCATCGTGGAGTGGGGAGCGCTGCTTCGGGGCGTCGGCAAGCGCATCGGCTGGCACTACCTCGGCGCCTGGTACATGAAGGGGCTCTTCATCAACCAGGTACTCCCCGCCGGAGTGGGCAGCGATGCCGTCCGGGCGGTGCAGGTGGGCCGGTCGGTGGGGCACGGGCCGGTCATCGCCTCCTTGGTCGGCAGCCGGATGGCCGGCACCCTGGGGATGGCCCTCTGGGGACTCTGCGGAGCCCTGCTCAGCTCCACCGTCTTCCACACCACCGACGTGGTGGGATTCGCCGCTTTCAGCGGGGCCATGCTGGTGGCCTGGGGACTGGCCCTGGTGGCCGAGAAGGGCTTCGCCCGACTGCGGGGCCATGACCGGCCGCACCACTCGTGGCTCTCCCACCAGCTCTCTGAGCGGCTAGGCGCCTTCCTGCGCGCTCTGGGCCACTTCCGAGGGGTGCCGCGGGCCGTGCTGCTCTCCGTGGCGGCGGGGGGTGTGGGCTGGGGGCTGAACCTGCTCTCCATGGAGGCCTTCAGCCGGGCCCTGGGCTACAACATCCCCTGGGGTGTGTTCGCCGTCGCCCTGCCCATCGCTCTCCTGGTCACCTTCGTCCCCATTTCGGCGAACGGGATCGGACTCCGGGAGGGGCTCCTGGTGTTCCTGCTGATCCAATTCCACGTGCCGGCAGGCGTGGCTGCCGCCATGGCTCTCTTCGTGGACTTCCAGCTCCTCCCCTTCGCCGTCATGGGAGGGGTGGTGCATCTGGCGGAGGCCACGGTCCGCCGGGCCTACCGGAGGCTTTTCCAGTGCGGTCAGATGGGCACCCTACTGGGACCGGCCCACGCCGCGCTCCACTGGCTCGTCGCCCCGGAGGCGATCGTGGAGATCAGCCGCAGCTGACCTTGGGCGCCTGGCGGCTCCAGCAGGGGCCCCCTCAGCCCGGGCCCGCGACCAGGCGCCCCCGGCCTGAACTGGAAGCAAGGGTCCGCGGAGCGGGGGCCCGGCGGACATCGTGACCGCCCACCCGTCCGCTGCGGACAGCGCGTCGCCGGGCCGGCCGGGAGACTCTATCCGGGGCGACGGGCCGCCTCAGGCGGCGAGGGTGCGGCGGGCCAGGCTCACCACCTGGCCCGCCGCGGTCGCCCCCAGGATCACCCCCAGCACCAGGTCGAACAGAAGGGTCGGCATCCCAGCCAGGACCAGCAGCGACGAGCCCGCCAGGGCGACGCCACCGGCGAAGGTGTTCACCTTGCCGAACCGGGTGGCCACCATGTCGGGTCGGCGTGGCAGCCAGGGGTACAGGAGCAGGAAGCCGAGGGCCGGAAGGGCGTACCGCACCACCACCAGCAGGACCAGCCAAAGCGGGGCCAGCCCCAGCCAAAGGCAG
>JAKBTP010000195.1:18421-23125 GCA_021844355.1 bacterium
GGTGGCCACCATGTCGGGTCGGCGTGGCAGCCAGGGGTACAGGAGCAGGAAGCCGAGGGCCGGAAGGGCGTACCGCACCACCACCAGCAGGACCAGCCAAAGCGGGGCCAGCCCCAGCCAAAGGCAGCCCACCGCGGCGAGCGAGAAGAAGGTGGCGTCCATGATCGGGTCCAGGGCCCGCCCCAGGAGGCTGACGGGGCCGAAGGTGCGGGCAACCCAGCCGTCCAGTGCGTCGAGCAGGGCTACGGGAGCTGCGGCGCAGAGGAACAGGTCCCGGGCCAGGTACTGGCCCGGCAGGGTGGCGAAGAGGATGATCGGCAGCGCCATGTAGGCGCGCACCGCGGTGAGCCCGTTGGGGAGGCCCAGTCCGGGCAGCGGGCGGCGGTCCGGATAGGAGACGGCGAGCCCCAGCCCCAGGAAAAGCGCGGAAGTGGTCAACAGCCACCAGATGAGCGCGAGAATGGCCCCCAGGTCGGCCCGGGATCCGACGATCCCCGCTCCCACTCCCGAGGCCAAGCACAGCAGGAGGCCGAGGGCCGCCCAGGAGGCGAAGGAGCGGCGGAGGGACCGGCTCGCTGCCCAGCGTTCGCGGGCCTGGCCCAGGAGGGCCACCAGCGCCCGCAACTGGCCCCGGGCCGCCGCCCTGCGGTCCCTGGGCCGCGACCTGGCGCCGCCTGCGGCCGGCCCGACCTGTTCTCTCTCCTGCTGGTGAGTCACGAGGTTCCCGGTCAGGAGGACTCGGCGTCCAGAGCCCGGCCGAAGGCGACGGAGATCGACTCCAGCTGCTCTGACGAGACCACCAGAGGCGGACGGATCTTGATGACGTTGCCGTCCCTGCCGGTGCGACCCACCAGGACCCCCTGACGGCGCATGCCCTCCACCACCCGGGCAGCCAGCTCGGGGAAGGGGACGCGGCTCTCCGGGCTCCTAACCAGCTCCACCCCCACGAGAAGGCCCAGCTGGCGCACGTCCCCGACTGACGGGTGGCGCTCGCCAAGGGCTCGGAGGGTGGTCCCCAAGCGGCCCCCCAGCTCCTCGACCCGATCAAGGAACTCCGGGCGTCTTGCCTCCCCGAGCACGGCGAGGCCCGCCATCGAGGCCACCGGGTTGCCACCGAAGGTGCTGAACCACTCGGTCTTCTCGGCCAGAGCCTCCACGACCTCGGCCCGGGTCACCACGGCTCCGATGGGATAGCCGTTGCCCATAGGCTTGCCCAGGGTAACCAGGTCGGGGAGGGCCCCGTGCCGGGCAAACCCCCAGAGATGGGATCCCAGCCGCCCATAGCCGGTCTGGACCTCGTCGGCGACCACCAGCCCACCCGCGGCCTGCCAGCGCCGGAACAGGGCCTTCAGGTAGCCGGGCGGCGGGTGCAGCACTCCCTCGCTGGTGAAGGCCGGATCGACCAGCAGCGCGGCGGGCGCCAGCCCGCGTCCGGCCAGCTCCGCCACGGCCGCCTCGATCCGGGCGAGGTACCCGTCCGTCCAACCAGGCTGCTCGCGCCTGTGTGGACCCCGATACCCGTCGGGAGCGTCCACCATGGCCACATGAGGAGGAGCGATGGGAATGTGCCACTCCTCCGGGGAGAAGTCGGCCACCGCACTGGTCATCCCGTGGTACGCGTGGTGGGTCACCACGGCCCCGCCCCCGCCGGTGAAGGCTCGGGCCAGCCGCCAGGCCAGATCGTTCGCCTCACTCCCGGAGTTGACGAAGAGCACGGTGTCCAGGCCGGGCGGCATGGTGGCCACCAGCTGCTCGGCCAGCTCCAGCACGGGGCGGTAGAGATACCTGGTGTTGGTGTTGAGGACAGCCGTCTGGGACGCCACCGCCCGGGCCACCGCGGGGTTGGCGTGGCCCAGGACCGGCACGTTGTTGTAGGCGTCCAGGTACTCGCTGCCGTCTCGGTCGAAGAGCAGGGCCCCCTCCCCTCTCACGGGCTGGAGAGGGGTGGAATATGAGAGCGGGGAGAGTGCCGGTCCCAGGAGCCTCCGGCGGGCTTCAAGAAGCTCGGCCGCTGGCAGCGGATCGGCTCCACCCGGGGAGAGGGAGAGGGCACCACCAACAGAGTTGCGCACCAGCCGCCGCCAGCGGTCCTCTCCCAGCTGCTCTACGTGGGAGAGCATCCGCAGCGGTCCATGCTGCCAGCCCCCGACATATGCCGAGGTCTCGGGGAAGGCCACCTGGCGCCAGGCGGATACGGCGATGAGCGTGGCCCAGCGGGCCAGCAGGAGGTCGGGGATCAGCTCCACCTCCTCCGGCTCCAACGGGGTGACCGCCTGGAAGCCCGAGGCCACGATGGCCAGGGCGTCGAATCCGCGAGGAATCTCCAGGATGGACTCGCCGGTGACGGCCAGGTCGGAGACCAGGGCGGTGTGGCACATGTCGCCGAAGTCCAGGATCCCGCTGATCTTGGACGAGCCCTCGAAGGTCAGGTTGCTGAACGAGAGGTCGTTGTGGATGACCTGGGAGCGGAGGGTCGGCAGCGCCGTGAGCACCCGCGGCTCGCTCCGGTCCAGGGCGCGCTCCACCAGTGGCCGCCGCGAGTCCGGCACCCAGCTGAGAAGGGATCGCACCTCCCCCACCCGGCGCGGGTTCCAGAGGATGGCCTGGTCGGCCGCGGGGTCGAAGAAGCCACGCAGGGCGTGGCCCAAACGGCCCGAGGTCCTCCCCATCTGGTAGAGCCCCTCGGAGGTCAGCTCCACGGGCCGGAGGTGACTCCCTGGCAGGTAGGTGAGCATTCGGGCCATCTCGCCACCCGGGAGGGGCACCAGCTCCGCGCCCTCCACAGAAGGCAGCACCCTGGGAACCGGCAGCTCCGGGTCCGCCGCAGCCACTTGGCGCAGGGCCCGGAGCTGCATTTGGAGCACGGCGAGGTCCTCGCCCCGGTTGCTCACCTTGAGGAGAAGCGGCGGTTCCCCTTCCACCTCCAGGCGGAAGTTCTGGTCGCGCTCCCCCGGTAGTAGGTACGCCCTGGCGCGGTGGCCGAAGCGACTGAGCGCCACCGCCTCGGCATCCGCGGCGGTGAGCCGGGGCGGGGCGGCGTGCATCGGCCCCAGGAGAGGAGGAGTTGCGGGTGTGCCCACAGCAGCAATATAGGGAAGAGGTGGAAGCCGACACCGGAGGTGGAGATGACAGCTGACCTGCGGGACGCTCTGCCGCTGGGGCCCAGGGTGGCCCTCGTAGTGGTGGACGTGCAGAACGACTTCGCCGATCCCCGGGGGACCCTCTTCGTCCCCGGCGGCCAGGAGGTGGCCGCGACGTGCGCCGCCCTCATGGCCCAAGCGGCCGCCGCCGGAGCCCCGGTGATCTGCACCCAGGACTGGCACCCGGCCGTCACCCCCCACTTCCAGGAGCAGGGGGGGCCCTGGCCCAGGCACTGTGTGCGGGGCAGCTGGGGAGCCGAGCTGCACCCCCTGCTCCCTCGCCCCGACCACCTGGTGCGCAAGGGCCAGGGCGAGCTGGACGGCTACTCCGGCTTCGGGTCGCGCGAGGCGTCCTCCGGGCGGGTGGAGGCGACCGGGCTGCCCGGGGTCTTGGAGGGGCTGGGAGTGCTCCGCCTGGTGCTGGCCGGGCTCGCGCTCGACGTCTGCGTCCGTGAGACGGCCCTGGACGCGGTCCGCCTCGGCTACCCGACCTTCCTGGTGCGCTCCGCCACGTCCCCGGTGGAGCTCACCCCTGGAGCTGGCCAGCGGGCGCTCGTCGAGCTGTCGGCGGCGGGAGTGGAGGTGGTCTGACGGTCCGTCAGCGGCTGGCCGGCACCCCGAGCCCGAGCAAGGGATCGCCGGCCTTGACAGCCAGGGAGGTGACCAGGAAGACCACCACCCCCGAGGCCTGGGCCCGGATGGTGCGCAGCGTCTCCCCGAAGACGTCCCGCAGCTCCCCGACCACCTGCCCCTCCTCGACATCCTCGCCCACCACCACCGTCGGGTGGTAGGTGGCGGAGATGTCGGTCCTGGTCCAGACCATCTGATCCATCTCCAGGGGGGGCGGCGGCGGGGGCCCCAGGGGGTCGATCATGCCGAGGTGGGCCAGGACGTTTTGAAGCCCTCGGAGGTGGCGCCCCACCGACGCCTCATCCACCACTCCCTGCTGGCCGATCTCGGCGATGATCCCCGGCACCCCCCGGAGGGCGCCGGAGGCGTACGCGGCTCCGGGCACCGAGTCCGGCTCCACCCCCAGGCTGTGCTCAAAGCCGTAGGCATGGGCCATCCGGCGGGAGCGCTCGGCCACCTCCACATCCCCGGCCCTGGTCCAGAGGGTGAATGGGCTGAGGGCCTCTATGAGATCCCCGCAGTGGGCGTCCACGTAGGCGTCGGCCGGGGCGATCAGCTCCTCGAGAAGGAAGTTGGCCACCCGCTCCGCCGGGTCGCCGTCCGGGTGGCCCGGGAAGGAGCGGTTCAGGTTGCGACCGTCCCGGGGGTTCACGTAGATGGAGCGCTCATAGAAACCGGGGGTGTTGACCACCAGCACCGCCGCCAGTGTGCCCCGGAGACGGGCCGGGTCCAGCCAGCGGGTGAGCCTGGTGACGGCCTCGATGGGCACGTACTCGGCGGCGTGCATCCCGCTGGTCACGGCGAGCGTCGGCCCTTCCAGGGCACCCCGAACCACCACCGCCGGCAGCTCCCAGGCCGGCTCCACACGGGGTACCTTGACCCAGCCCCGGGCCACGGAGCCTGGTTCCGGGGCCAGTTGCGCGAACCTTGACAC
>JAKBTP010000195.1:23225-25597 GCA_021844355.1 bacterium
ACGCAGCGGGCAGTCCTGAAGGCGGGGAAGAAGGAGTCCCGAGCCGCCTCGGCCCGCTCCAGAGCCGCGGTCACCACGGCCAGGATCTGGCCCTCATCCTGAAAGCGCAGGGCGGGATCCTCACGCAGCCTGGCCCGCACGTCCTCGGCCCGGAGCGCCTGGCCGAAGGCTCTCGAGCCAACCTCCTCCCACTCCGCCTCCAGAGCCTGCAGGACGCCAAGGCCGATGCGGTGGATCTCCTCGGGGTCCAGACCGGTGGTCGTGTGCCGGCGCACCGCCCGCCGGTACATCTCGGCTCCGCCCGGTAGGTGGCAGAGCCCCACCTGGTCGTCGGGCCGAGCCAAGGGCAGCAGATCGTCCGAGAGAGCCCGGAGAAGCCTGGCCATGGCCGGCCGGACCTGGCTCAGGATCACCTGCTCGGCGCGGCGGCGATCCTCAGCGGTGGCCGCCGCGGACTCCAACAGCGGCACCACCAGGGGGTCCGCGGCCACGTCCCTCGCCAGGTGCCCCTCCAGCTGCTGCTGGGCCTGCCGGATGCCAACCTCCGTGGACCTCCACCCGGCAGCCGCCTCCTCCTGGTAGCGGGCCCGGACGGCGTCGAAGAACTCCGGCAGTGCGGCGAGCCGCTGGAGGTATCCGGCCACGGCGTCGGTTGCCGGGAGGGGCGCCCCAGGGATGGAGGCGAAGGCCATCGACTGGGGAGAGATGTACGTCCCTGCCGAGGCGTCCTTGGCCCAGATCCCGTCCTCCAGGTTGGTGCGCAGGGCCCAGAGCAGGTGCTCCATGACCTCCCGGTTGACCTTATCCCGGGCACCCAGTGCGCTGGCATCGATCGTCTGGAGCCGGGCCTCGAGGGCGGCCAGCCGCGCCGCCCCGGCCTCCGCCCCGGCCCGGCTCGGATCGGGGAGCAGGTGGTCGTACCCGGGAACCCCGAGCTGGGTCGCGGTGAGGGGATCGATCTCATGCATAGCCACGAAGAAGTCCCGGTCGAGCTGGTCCAGCCGCCCCTTGTCGTTCACACTCCCTCCCCTCACATCTCCACTTGCGTGATTGACCCCGGGCCCGGGGCCCGGCCGGGGACTCCCCGGCCCGGAGCGCGCGACCCTTCCCTCCACCTCCCCTACAGGAGGGCACTGCCGCCGTCGATCGAGATGGTCTGCCCGGTGATCCAGGAGGACTCCTCGGCCACGAAGAAGCGAACACCGTGGGCGATCTCCTCCGGGCGGCCCAGGCGGCCGACCGCGATCCCCGCCAAAACCCGTGCCTGCCCCTCCTCCCCGTAGCTCTCCCACTGGCGCTGGGTGGTGGGGTTGGACAGGATGAATCCGGGGGCGATGCAGTTCACGGTGATGCCGAACCGGCCCAGCTCGTGGGCCATCTGCCTGGTGAACCCGATCTGGGCGGCCTTGGCTGCGGCATAGGCCTGGATCCCGGTGAGGGAGACGGTGCGACCCGCGCCTGAGGAGATGTTCACGATCCGCCCCCAGCCGGCGCGCTTCATGCCCGGCACGACCGCCCTGGTGCAGTGGAAGGTCCCGGTCAGGTTGGCGTCGACCACCGCCCGCCAGGACTCGTCGGTCACCTCCTCCAGGGGCGAGAAGGTCTGGCCACACACCCCACCAGCGTTGTTGACCAGTATGTCGACAGGAGGCAGGGAGGCGAAGTAGCTGTCCACCTGGCTCCCGTCGGTGATGTCCACCTGGTCGCGGTCGAACCCGAACACCCGGATTCCCTCCGCCTCGAGCGCAGCGGCGATGGCGGCACCGATCCCCTGGGCCGTCCCCGTCACCACCGCCACCCTCATGCCATCACCCGGGGTCGACCTGGCGGAGCCGGCCGCAGCGCGACTCCAACGCCCTCAATCAACCTGCCACCCCCGGGCCCCAGGCGACCTCCAGCAGGCGCAGCGCGTTGCCCCCGGCCGCCATGAGGATCTCCCGGTCCTGGTATCCGTGGACCACCAGCCAGCGCACGATGTTGGTGAGCGCCTCCGCCGGGCTCTCCAGCCCCTGCACCCACTCGACCCTGTCGATCGGCTGAGGAGGAGCTACGGGCGGCTCGCCGAACCAGTCGGCCATGACTCGGTGCATCCCCACATGGTCCCCGAAGAGGGTGTCCGGTCCGAACCCCACATGCTCGATCCCGACCAGTTCGGCGCAGTACTCGAAGTGGGCCATGTAGGTGTCGATGCTGTGGCGGGTGTCCTCTCGGGTGAGGGTGGTGTGGGGAGCGGCCTCGATCCCGATCACCCCGCCGGAGTCGGCGCAGGCGCGGATCACTTCGTCCGGCTTCATCCGGCTGGTGGGCCAGACCGCCCGCGCCCCAGCGTGGGAGATGGCCACCGGGGCCGAGCTGGCCTCGATAGTCTCGAG
>JAKBTP010000195.1:25697-30222 GCA_021844355.1 bacterium
GCCGCGGACGGCACCCGGTCCAGCTCGGCGGCCAGCTCGAACATTCGGTAGTCCCGCTGGGGCTCAAGGTACTGGTAGGAGCGGTACCCGCGATAGCGGCTTGGGCCGGAGGGGTGGGTAGGGCTCATGTGAGCATCACCTTGATCGCCGTCCGCTCGGACATCGCCCGGTATCCCTCGGCAACCTGGTGCAGGGGGAACTCGAGATCGAAGACCGCCCCGGCGTCGTAGCTCCCCGCCATCACCCGGTCGATCAGGTCAGGAAGATAGTGGCGCACCGGCGCCACCCCCATGTGGACCCGCAAATGGTGGACCAGAAGGGGGAAGAGAGTGAGCTGTGGGGTGGTGTGGGGAACGCCCACTGCCCCGATCGTGCCCCCTTCCCGGGCCATCCCCAGCGCCATCTCCCACGCCTCCGGGGTCCCCACGGCCTCGACCACGTGTCGCGAGCCCAGCCCGCCGGTGAGATCGCGCACCGCAGCCACGGCTGCGTCTCCTCGCTCCGAGATCACATCGGTGGCTCCGAATCGCCTGCCGAGCTCCCGGCGCTGGGGGTTGCGGCTGCAGAGAATGATCCGCTCGGCGCCGAGTATGGACTTGGCGCCGAGGACGGCGCATAGGCCCACCGCGCCGTCACCGATGACCACCACTGTGCTGCCCCGCCCGACCTCCGCCAGCCTCGCGCCGTGGAGGCCCGTGGCGGCCACATCGGTCGTGGCCAGAAGGGACCTCAGCAAACCGTCGGTGGCCCCGGCGATACCCCCGGGCACCACCACCAGGGTCCCGTCCGCCCAGGGCACCCGCACGGCCTCGCCCTGGCCGCCATCGGTCCCTGGGGCGCCGAAGGTCCCACCGTTCACGCAGGAGGTCTGGATCCCGTCGCGGCAGGCGGGGCAGGTGTTGTCACTCCACTGGAAGGGGGCCACCACGAGATCGCCCGCGGCCACTGTGCGGACGTCGGACCCGACCGACTCCACCACCCCCAGGAACTCGTGCCCCAGCCGTGAGGGCACCGCTCGCTGGATCACCCCCCGATAGGCCCAGAGGTCAGAGCCGCAGATGCAGGAACGGACCACGCGCACCACCGCGTCGGTGGGCTCCACGATCACAGGATCGGGCACCTCCTCCACCTGGACATTCCCGGCGCCCCGATAGACAGCAGCTCTCAACCGACACTCCCGGCGGCTGCCGTAGGCGACAACCGTCCAAACTCCTCGAACCTCAAGAACCTCTCCAGTTCGGCTGCGGCGCCCAGGAGGGTCCAGTCCGCCCCCCGATTCCCGACCAGCTGGATGGAGACCGGCATCCCCTGGCTGAGGCCACAGGGCAGGGTCACAGCTGGAGCCCCAGCCACATTCATCACCCGCGTGTAGGCGGCCTCGGCCTCCCCCTCGGGGGTGTCCACGGGAGGAGTGGTCCGCGGCGCCACGAAGGGCACCGCAGGGGTGATGAGACCATCCACTCCCAAGAACAGGTCGGGGAAGGCCGAGAGCAGCCGCTCGCGGCGCTCCATCGCCGCCCGATACTCCTCAACCCCCACAGCGCCGGCGGCCCGAAGAAGCCGCAGCGTCTCTGGCCCAAAGTGGCCGGGGCGGGCTTCGACGGTGGGACCGTGCACCTGCCACGCCTCGTACAGGAAGATGGGGTCAAAGAGCTGGTCCAGGCCGTCAAGGACTCCGCCATCGCGCTCCACCAGGGTCACGCCAGCCCTCTGGAGGCGCTCCAGGGCCGTCTCCAACTGGCCCAAGACTCCTCCCTCCATCCGGGGGCCACCGAAGTGGGAGGGGACATAGCCCAGGGCCAGAGGCCCCCGGGTGGAGGGAGGCGCCTGCACCAACGCCCCCAGAACCTTGTGGACAGTGGCCACGTCCCGGGCGACGATCCCCACGTCGTCGAGAGTCGGCGCCAGCGGCTGCACCCCGGCCTGGCTGAGGAGTCCATGGGACGGCTTGAAGCCGACTACCCCGCAGTAGGCGGCGGGGATCCTCACCGACCCACCGGTGTCGGTGCCCAGCGCGGCCCGGCAGACGCCGGCCGCGACCAGGGCGGCTGAGCCGCCGCTCGATCCCCCCGCGGTGCGGGTCCTGTCCCAGGGATTGAGGGTCTCGGGCACTGCTGGATGGGTTGCCCCGGCCGCGTACTCCAGCATGGCGGTGGTGGCGAAGACATCCGCCGCCGCCACCCGCAGCTGGGCCACCACCGCGCTGTCCGAGCCGGCGGGCGGGCCGGCCATGGCTTCGGGATTGCCGTTGCCCCGGGGCAGGCCCTGGACATCGAAGAGATCCTTCACGGCCACCGGGACCCCGAGGAGCGGACCTGTGCGCGCCCGGGGGGGCGCGGATATGAGGCGACTAACCGCCTGCAGCTCCCTCCCCACCTCCTCCGCGCGGTGCAAGGCCGCGAGCAGGACCAGGTTCGCCACCTCACAGGTGCGCTCGCCCCGCTCGATGGCGCGGATTATCTCGGCAACATGATGGGTGAGAGGACCTGTGAGATCGGCCAGCTGACCCTCCACCTCGGTGGGGCGGTGACGCACCATGAGGTCGCGGTAGATGCCACTGTGGGACTTGGCGCTGCGACGGTTGAATTCGGAGAGCCGCCCAAGTGAGCCCTCAAGGTCCGAGGGGTCGAAGCCATCGAAGGGCTCGCAGCGCACCGGAGCCTGAGCCAGCACCTCCCGGGCCACGGCCAGCATGAGAGGGCGCCACTCCTGCTGTTCGAGGGTGGCGGAGATGGGCAGGTCGGAGACGGCACCGGCGAAGAGCATTGCCCCGTATGCCTCCTTGCTCCAGAGGAAGCCCATGATGTTGTCGGTGGCTTCGGCGTAGGGCAGGGCATCCGCCAGCTCCCGCACCCGAGGTGTCACCGGACCGGGCTTGACCTCCCCCACCCGGAAGGTCGCGACGTTGCCCTGCATGATCCGGCCAGGGCCCATGAGGTCTGCCCCGAAGTTGACGAACCCGAGCAACACCCTGCCCCACCCCACCACTGCCGATAGGGCAACGGCGTTGAGTCCGTTCTGCAGGCTCACCACGTAGCCGTCTGGCGCCAGGCGGCCCCGGAGAAGCTCGGCCGCCTTCTGGGTGTGATGGCTCTTGACGGCGATCCCGACCTTGTCCAGCCGCTCCGGGAGCTGGTCCGGAGTGACTGCAGGGACCCTGACGGTGAAGCTGGCCACCGGACCCTCGATGGTGAGACCGTCGCGGTTGATGGCCTCGACATGTTCCCGGTCGGTGTCGCACAGCAGCACGTCGTGCCCATCCCGGGACATGTGGGCCCCGATCGTCCCCCCGATGGCGCCGGCGCCGATGATGGTCAGCTGCAAAAGAGCTCTCCCGGCGGTGGCTGCGCCGACCGCCGACGGCCGGTTGCTCCGATCATATCGGCGCGGGCCGCCACTTCCCCGCGCTCAGCGGGCAGCGATGGAGACCACGCGCCGGGGAAGGGTGACGTAGTTGGACATGCCCTCCTCCCAGGCCACGTAGGCAGTACCGGGCTGGGAGCTGAGGCCCGTGTGCCGCCCCTCGCGGTCCAGGGCAACGAGGTTCATGATCGGCTCGCCCCCAGGAACGTCGAGGCCGGAAAGAGCGGCGAACGCCCCGTTGGCAGCCTCCTCCAGGGGTGCTCCCTGGGACAGGAGGGTGACCAGGGTGTGGGCCGTCACCCCTCTGATGGCCAGCTCCCCCCAGCCGGTGCATGCCGCAGCTCCGAAGCGGTCGTCGCAGTAATTGCCGGCCCCAATCACCGGGGAGTCGCCCAGCCGCCCGGGGTACTTCCAGGCCCAGCCGCTGGTGCTCACCGCCGAGGCCAGGTGGCCCCTGCTGTCGATGGCCAGGAAGTTCACGGTCCCGGCCACGTGCTCAGGGTCGGCGAACAGGCCGGCCACCCGGTCCAGGAGCCGCCGCCTGGAGTCCTCCGGCTTGAGTTCCCCGTTGACCCCCTCGCGCCAGGCGGCCTCCGCCTCCGGGGTGAGGAGGTCCTCGGGCTCCATCCCCACCTCGGCCGCGAGCCTCTCTGCGCCGTCGCCGACGAGCATCACATGGGGGAGCCTCTCCATCACCGCCCGGGCGATGCTGACCGGATGACGGAAGCGCCGGACCCCACCCACGGCTCCCGCGCGGCGGGTCTGGCCGTCCATGAGGGAGGCATCCAGCTCGACCTGTCCCAGCAAGTTGGGATACCCGCTGTACCCAACCGAATGATCGTCGGGGTTGTCCTCGACCTCACGAGCGGCGGCCTCCACGGCGTCGAGCGCGGTGCCGCCGGCGGACAGGATGGCCCAGCCAGCGCTCATGCCCACCGACCCGTTGGCGCTGGCGACCAGAAGCACGCACGGATTATATGAAGTCGAGGGTGTCATCTCGGCACGATCCAGGACCGCCGGCGGATCTCGCCCCCGCGGATCCTTGCCTGGATGCGGACCAAGGCGCCCCCGCGGCTCGTCGCCCCGCCCCGCGGGCGACGGGAGCCGGGCGCTCCCACTAGACTCAGGTCGTCGGCGGGACCAGTTCGAGAGCCGCTACCCC
>JAKBTP010000145.1 GCA_021844355.1 bacterium
CCGGGGACCTCAAGTACCTGCCGGCCGTCGGTCACGTAGTCGACGGCGCCGCTCACCGCCACCACCGCTCCACTTGCCCTCGCCAGCTCCATGGCCGCTCCGACCGCGGCTCCCGACCCCATGTTGGAGTCCACCCCGCGGCCGGCTGCCCCGGTGACCCCGGCGAGGCTGGCGATCTCAGATGCGTTGCCCCGAATGACCGCTGGCCGGTGGCCCAGCAACTCCCGAGCCAGCAGGGTCCGGTGCTCGAGAGCGCCCACAGCCACGGGGTCGAGGACCCAGGGGCGCGAGGCGCTCTGCGCCGCTGCCGCCGCGGCACGCATCGCCGCCTCCCGCTCGCCGCTCAGGGTCCCCAAGTTGACCAGCACCGCACCGGCCACCTTGGCAAAGGGCCCGGCCTCCTCGGCGTTCTCGACCATCGCCGGGGAGGCACCCAGGGCCAGCAGGACGTTGGCCGTGAATCCGGCCACCACGATGTTGGTGAGACAGTGCACCAGTGGCGAGCCGTTCGTCACCGCCCGCAGGGAGGGGCCCCAGCTGGGTCCGGGCATAACTTAGCCTCGCTAGTGCTGGCCAGATCAGCTTCCAGAGGTGACCTCCAAGTCCGGACCGATGGACACCCCACGTCACCCGCCCCATCGTACGCCGGGCTCAGGGCGAACTCGCCTTCGGCCCGGGCTTGGCGGCCACCCTTCCGGCGGGCGCCTGGCGCGGGCCGAGCAGCAGCTCCGCCCGCCCAGCCGCCTTGACAGCGCCGGGTATTTCCCAGCAAGGTCGGCGGGTGCCAGGCTTGGAGCCGGTGGTGAGCCCGGGGGAGGTGGGTCCCCTCAGCGGCCTCATCGTGGCCGACTTCAGCCGGGTTCTGGCAGGCCCGTATCTCACCATGCTTCTCGGCGACCTGGGTGCCGATGTGATCAAGGTGGAGCGCCCGGACGGGGGTGACGACGCGCGGCACTGGGGCCCGCCCTGGGACGCGGAGGGGCGCAGCACTTACTTCCTCTCGGTGAACCGCAACAAGCGCTCTTTGGTCCTGGACCTCGGGGAGGGGGCTGACCTGATGGTGGCGCGGAAGCTGGTGGCCCAGGCGGACCTCGTAGTCGAGAACTTCCGTCCCGGAACCATGGAGCGCCTCGGGCTCGGCTATGAGGAGCTCTCCCACCTCCACCCCCGGCTCGTCTACTGCTCGATCAGCGGCTTCGGCGCCGGGGAGGGTCGCAGCCTGCCCGGATATGACCTGCTGGTCCAGGCGGTGGGCGGGCTCATGAGCGTCACCGGGCCCGGGCCGGATTCCCCGACGAAGGCGGGGGTGGCACTGGTGGACGTGCTCACCGGGCTCCACGGCGCGGTGGCGGTTCTGGCGGCCCTTCGGGAGCGCGATCGGAGCGGAAGGGGCCAGCTGATATCCCTCAACCTCCTCTCCACGCTGCTCTCGTCTCTGGTCAACCAGGCGTCGTCCGTAGTCATGGCCGGAGTCGTGCCCGAGCCGATGGGCAACCGCCACCCCAGCGTGGCGCCCTATGAACTCCTGGAGACAAGGGACCGTCCCCTGGCGCTGGCGGTGGGCAACGACCGCCAGTTCCGGGCGCTCTGCTCGGTGCTCGAGCGGGACGATCTGGCAGAGGATCCCCGCTTCGCCACCAATCCCGCCCGGGTCAGCAACCGCGATCAACTCCGGCGGGAACTGGAGGCGGTCTTGAGCCGGCGCCGGGCCGCCGACTGGGTCCCGGTACTCTCGGGGCGGGGGATTCCCTGCGGGCTGGTCAACAACGTCCGGGAGGCCCTGGCACTCGCCGAAGGTTACGGTCTCGACCCCGTGGTGCAGCTGCCACGTGCGGGGTCGGCTCCGGACCGGGCGGTGGCCGATCCGATGGGCCTCTCCCGCACCCCGGTGACCTACCGCCGCGCCGCCCCCGGGCTGGGCGAGCACACAGGGGAGATCCGGGACTGGTTGAGCTCGATTCCAGGGTAGGTCCGCTTCCTCCCAGTACCCTCATATCTGGCCATCAGTCGGTGATGTGGGAGGTGGAACTTGGCGACCATGACCTACCGTCGGTTGGGGCGCTCCGGGCTCAAGGTGAGCCTGCTGTCGCTGGGCTCCTGGGTGACATTCGGCAACCAGGTGGACGAGGATCTGGCCCTCAGCTGCATGCAGGCGGCCTTCGAAGGGGGGGTGAACTTCTTCGACTCGGCGGAGGTCTATGCGGGGGGGCGCGCCGAGGAGATCCTCGGCCGGGTCCTTCGGCGAGCCGGCTGGCCCCGCTCCCAGGTGGTGGTTTCCACCAAGCTCTACTGGGGCATCGATGGCGGTGTGAACACCACGAGGACCCTGAACCGCAAGTACCTGTTCCAGGCCCTGGAGGGCTCCCTGGAGAGGCTCCAGCTCCCCTTCGTGGACCTGCTCTTCTGCCACCGACCGGACCCTGAGACCCCGGTGGAGGAGACCGTGTGGGCCATGCACGACCTGGTATCGGGCGGTCGGGCGCTGTACTGGGGCACCTCGGAGTGGCCGGCGGACGACATCCGGGCGGCCCTGGAGATCGCCGAACGCCACCACCTCCGCAAGCCGGTGATGGAGCAGCCGCAGTACAACCTCCTGGCCCGGGAGCGTGTCGAGGCGGAGTACCGGCGCCTCATCGAGGACTTCGGCCTGGGGCTCACCACCTGGAGTCCTTTGGCGTCTGGCGTCCTCACCGGGAAGTACCTCGACGGGGTCCCAGAGGGAAGCCGCGCCACCATTCCCGGGTATGACTGGTTGCGGCCGGAGCTGACCGACCCAGCACGCAACGCCGCCGCCCGCCGCCTCGGCAAGGTGGCCGAACGGCTCGGCTGCAGCCCCGCCCAGCTGGCCATAGCCTGGTGCGCAGCCAATCCCCGGGTCTCGTCGGTGATCACCGGCGCTACGCGGCCGGAGCAGGTGCGGGAGAACCTCGGCGCCCTGGAGGTGCTGCCCCACCTGGACGAGGCGGTCCTGGCCGAGATCGACCGGGCCATCGCGGGATGACGGGGAGGTGGCGCGGCCACCGCCCCGCCACCTCCGAGGGTCAGGACTCGGGGGCCAGCCTCTCCTCGGGCCGGACGCGGTCGAAGTAGGGGTTGCGCCGGGCCCAGTAGTAGGCCATGGGGATGAGGCCCAGGGCCAGGGCGCCCAGCCCCACGGCATCGGCGGTGGGGGAGAGGTTGGGGATGGACTCCCCGAACATCACGAACATGAAGATGGCTCCCACCAGCGGCCACAGTCCCATGAAGAGGAAGTTGGACTTGGAGCGGAACAGCTGGCGGCGGTAGAGGACCACCACGGAGAGTCCTGCCAGACCGTAGTAGACCGTGATCTGCAGGCCGATGGCGTTGATGGCGTCGGTGAGGATGGTGGAGACGCTGCCCACGTAGTTGGAGGCGACGAAGAGCCCCACGGACACCACGGCGATCACCACCGTCGCCACCCAGGGGGTCCTCCAGGTGGGGTGGATCCTGCCCAGGGCCCGGGGCAGGGTCCCATCGCGGCCCATGGCGAACAGTGTCCTGGTCACCTGGATGAGGGTGGTCTCCAGGGTCGCCACGGTGGAGAGGATGACCGCCAGGACGATCAGCTTGCCGCCCGCACCCGGCCAGACGGTCTGGCCCAGGACGTCCAGCACATCGGCGCTGTTGTGGTTGATCTGGCTGGCCGTGAGCACCATGTTCGACCCGATGGTGAAGGCCATGAAGAGGGCGAAGACGACGATCACCCCGAAGATACCGCCGAACCCGGGTGTGACCTTGGCCTCCTTGGTCTCCTCGCTGAGGTTGGCGGTGGTGTCCCAGCCCCAGTAGTAGAAGGCCGCCACCAGCGCCCCGGCGAAGAAGCCGTTGACGCCGTGGAAGCTTGTCGGCGAGACCCAGGACCAGGTGAAGGCGTGGGCGGTGCCGCCGTGGGCGAAGGCCAGGATCGCGAAGAGCAGCAGGATGGCCAGCTCCACCGTGGACATCAAGACCTGGAGGCGCGCCGTGATCCGCACCCCCACCAGCACCGCGACCACCATCAGGGTGAAGAAGAGGGCGCCCACGGCGGTCACGGCCAGGGTGTTGTTGGCGAGGTTGGTGGAGATGAGGCCCAGGGTGACGGCGCCGGCGGGGAAGGAGCCCGCCACCATGAACAGGAGGGCGGAGACCACCAGTGCCCATCCCGCCACATAGCCGAGCTGGGGGATGAGGGCCCGTCGAACCCAGGCATAGCTGGCACCGGCGTTGGCATCCACCCGGCCCAGGTAGTTGAAAGCCCAGACGATCCCGAACATGGCGATGCCGCAATAGAGGAGCGCCCCCGGTCCGCTGAGCGCCACCGCGCCGAAGAGCACTGCGGTGCTGGCCGCGATCGAGTATCCCGGCGCCACCCCGGCGACGCCCATGACCACCGAGTCGAAGAGACTCAAGACGTTGGCCTTGAGCTGATGTCCTTCGGCGGCGCTCCCCGGCGTCGCTTCGTCGACGGCTACGTCCACGTGGTCACTCCTTCAGGGGTGGGTTGGTCCCGCGGAACATAACCGAGGTGCCTGGTTATCGCCAATGGGCAAAGCACATCAAGTTCGGGCCCCCTGTCTGCGCCCGGCGCACTAACAGTGGGCCCACCCAGGGAGCCTTCTCAGACGGGAGAGCGGTCCAATCGCGCCACCAGGGCCTCCAACCCAGGCGACAGGCGCAGCGGGAAGGGCGCGGGGGTCGCCAGGTCCGCCAGGTCGGCTGGCAGGGCGGCGACCTGCTTGGCGTGGTGGGAGCTCGACTCCCCCAGGGACCTCCGGCCCGCCTCCGTCCGCTGGCCCCCTCGCATCACCAGCTCCAGCAGAGGCCGATGTGCCTCCGAGGGGGCGGGCTCGTCACGCAGGGCCAGCACGTCCCCGGCGAACCCTGGAGACCGCCACACCTGCTTGGGACCGGGCAGGGTGATCTTCCCCACGGAGGTCTTGCGCACCGGACGTCCATCGCAGCTGACCAGCTTGTAGACGGTGTCCGTGAGGGGGGCGTCGGCGGACACCACCATGGCCGACCCCACCCCGAAGCTGTCGATCGGGGCCGGGTCGGGGCCGGCGGTGAGTTGGTCGATCCGATACTCGTCGAGTCCCCCCGTGACGATGACCTTAACCGTGAAGAGGCCCGCCGCATCCAGGGCGCGGCGGGCTAAGCGGGAGAGCTCGTCCAGGTCCCCGGAGTCCAGCCGAATGGCCGCCACGTCCACTCCTCGCTGGCGCATCTCGCCCGCCACCTGAACCGCCGCCGCGATGCCGCGCTCTGTGTTGAAGGTGTCGGCCAGGAGGGTGGCGCGGGGCCCGAGGGCCTCAGCCAGGTGGCGGAGGGCGCTGACCTCGTCCGAATGCGCCTGGACGAAGGAGTGCGCCATGGTGCCCGAAACCTCCAGCCCGTACTCCAGGGCCCCGGAGACGTTGCTGGTGGCTCCGACCCCGACCAGCCGGCAGACCCGGGCCACCTTCAT
>JAKBTP010000049.1 GCA_021844355.1 bacterium
CTGGTCTTCCCCGCCGCCGGCGACTACCGGGTGGTGGCCCGACTGGGCATCTCCCCACCCCGGCAGCACCAGTTCCGGGTCCACGACGTGGCCCCACCGGGCGTGGGCGCGCCGCCGGTCAACTGAGCCTGCCGGGCACGCAGCTGGCACGGGTCTCCGTTCGCGGCTGCAAGTGGGCCCTGCCTCCTGCGCCCCACCGCGGTGGGCGAGGGGCTGGCGGGGAGGAGGAAACGCAAGAGGAAGGGAGGCCTCGGGCCGTCTCCCGGCTCCACCGGAGCCTGCTCCTGCGCGGGCAGTTGTCGGGGCCCAGGTGGATCTGCGTCGCCCCGGACACCGGCACGAGGTGCGCACCCGACTAGTGATCGAGGTGGCCGGAGCCCGACCGCCAGCGGGCATGCTTTGACGTCGGACCCGACCAGTCGCTGGTGACCATGGGCGCCCCACTCAGAAACCGGGCGATCTGCCGCACATCCCGGCGAGCCACTTTCGCGGCGCAGCGCTGCCCGGTGGCCAGCATCGGCAAACCCGAGCGCGGGCCGGCGTCAGCCCGCGGGCGTCTCGAATGCAAACGGCTGGGTCAGACTGATGTGGTTGCCCGAGTCGTCGCGCAGCGTGGCTTCGATGCCGTAGGGCCGTTCGGCCGGCTCGGAGAGGAACGTAACGCCTTTGGCGCGTAGCTCTGCGTAGGTGCGATGGCAGTCGTCGGTGACCATCACCCCCACCCCCATCGCACCGCTGGCCACGAGTTCGCGCAGCTGCGCCGCGGCCTCGGGAGGGCGCCCCATGTCGCAGGCGGCGAGGATGAGCTGGAGGTCGGGCTGCTCCTTGGTGCCGACGGTGAGCCAACGGAACCCGGCGCCGGCGCCCTCGAACCCCTCCCCCATGACGATGTCGAAGCGCACTTCGAAGCCGAGCTTCTCCGTGTAGAAGGCCTTGGCCGAATCCTGGTCGAGCACGTAGACCGTGGCGTGCGAGAGAGATCTGATCATGGTGGTCCTGCTCCTGCCTGCGGTGGTGACGTCCGCCCCATCGTAGGATCGCCTCGGCGGATCAGGCTTCTTCCGGATTGCGATTTCGGAGCTCTGCACCCGCCGGGCGCGGGCGGCTCCACTCCATGAGGAAGCAGCCGGGGACAGGAGGCGGCCCGCCGCGGGTCGCCGAGGCCCGTCGGAAAGCGCTGGGGGACAGGCCCACGAGCTCGGAGAAGCGGGTACTGAAGGAGCCCAGGCTCGAGTAGCCGACGAGCATGCAGACATCGGTCACCGTCAGGTTGGAGGCGCGCAACAGGTCCTTCGCACGCTCCACACGGCGGCGGGTGAGGTAGCTGGCGGGTGTCTCGCCGTATACGGCCTTGAAGGCCCGGGCGAAGTGGAACTTGGACACGCCCGCCGTGGCCGCCATCCGGTGGAGGTCGAGCGGTTCGGCGTAGCACAGGTCCACGAGATCCCGCGCCGAGCGGAGGTATTGGAGGCGGTCGGCTCGGCTCACCTCGGGCACCCTATCGCATCCAGCGCCCAAACTGGCGAAGTCCCACACCCTCCTTCACGCTCGCTCATGTGCTCGCCGCCGGGCTGCCGCTCGCGCTCTCGCCTCCGGAAGCCGCCCCGCTGTCCACTCCAACCGGCGACGACCCGACTTCGCCCGGGTGCCAGATCTCCAGCGGGCCACCGATAGCGCCCTTGGTTCGCCGGGACTCCTCGGTCTTGGATCTCGACCACATGACGCCAGCGGTCGGGTTGGCTGCCGTTGACCTCGGTGACTCCGCAGGTTCGGGCCAGGTCCGCGATGGAAAGATCCCGGCCACCGAAGCGGGCGGAATCCGGATCGGCTGCGAGCGCGGCCACCCCGCAGGCGACGAACGTCGGCGATTCGGGGACGCAGAAGTGCGTCTCGGTCGCGATCGCGTCTCTCCAGCTCGCCTCGGCCACCCCGAAGAGCTCCAACATCGCCTCTGAGCGTTGCCCTCCCGGCGTCACGGCGAGAGCGGTGCAGTCGGCGCCATCGAGCTCGGCGGTCAACCCGAGGGTGATCCGCTCGACACCGGCCTTGACCAGGTCCTAGTACCTTGCGACGCCCCGGCGAAGGCTCCGGTCGTAGTGTCTCGTTCCGTCGGTCATCTCGACCACGAGTCCCCGGGGTGCTCCATCCGCAACGCCAGCGCCTTGGCGAGCGTGACCAGGTGCGTGTCGATGTCCATCCGAAGCACTCGCAGGCCGCCCAGCAGGTCGTGCGCGAAGAGCCGCTTGTCGAACTGGGCGCAGCGATCTCCACCGAAGATGTCGTTCACCAAGTTGTCCAGGCGCTGGTGGCGACCCGGGATGCCGGTGACCACCTCGGCTACTGCTTCGACGTCGACGTGATCGACCCGGAGAAGCCCCCGTCGCCGCCCGCCCGGTTCATCAGCTCACCGGTGTCCTCAAAGGTCTCCGGACGGTCCACCTCCGACGGACCGGTCTTCCGGTTGCTGCTCCCGGCGCCGTGGAAGAAGGCGCCGGCCGTCGCAAGTTCGACCGCGATGGCACCCCAGCGCCTCGGGGAGCCCTGGCGACCGAGACCATCCGTCCCGAGCAGCGGCCGGTGCGACGGAGCCGCGCCTCCTTGGGTCATGGCGGCCCGGGGCCGCGGTGCCGACACGATGCCATCGTGGCAGCCGCGCCCTGGGCACAGGATCAGGCGAACGTCACGGGGCAACCGCCGCCCGAGCACCGTCAAGGCGAGCGAGTCGGCGCCCCTTCCGCCATCGGCAAGCACAGCCGCCGAATCCCACTCCCCCCGGGCCGCCATCGTCCGCCCGGGGAACCTGCGGCCGGGTGCGCGGCCGCCGCCCTAGCCGCCGCCCACCCCTCCCAGGTTGTCCTCGGGGTTGAGCCAGCGGGCGCCGCCGAGCCGGGCCACCAGCTCCTGGGATCCCTCCGGCCCCCAAGATCCCTGGCCGTATAGCTCGGGGTGGCCGGACGCCTCCCAGGCCGAGATCAGGTCACCCACGATCTCCCAGGATCGGTCGATCTCCTCGCCGCTCGGGAAGACCGTGTGGACTCCGGCCAGCACCTCCGCCAGGACGTGCTCATAGGCGTCGGGGAGGGGAGCGCCCGCCAGTCCCTGATACTCCAGGTCGAGGCCGGCTGGCACCATCTCGAAGCGGGTGCCGGGGCGCTTGGCGCCGATCCTGAGCGTTATCCCCTCGTGGGGCTGGATGCGCAGTTGCAGCAGGGTCGGTATCGGGCGCTGCCGCACTCCCTCCAGACGCAGCGCCGGTGAGTCCCGGAAGCGGATCACCACCTGGGTCGAGCGCCGGCGCAGCGCCTTGCCGGTGCGGATGAAGATGGGTACCCCGTCCCAGCGCCAGTTCTCCACGCGGATCGCCGCCGCGGCAAAGGTCTCCCGCCGGGAGCCCGGGCTCACCCCCGGCTCGTCCAGGTAGCCGCGGTACTGGCCTCGCACCGCTGACTGCGGGTCGATCGGCTGGACGGCGCGCAGCAGCTCCAGCTTGGCCTTGCGGATGTCCCTGGCGTCGAAGGTGGTCGGGGGCTCCATGGCCACCAACGCCAGCAGCTGCAGGACGTGGTTCTGCACCATGTCCCGCACCGCGCCGGCGTTGTCGTAGTAGCCGGCCCGGCTGCCGATCCCCTCCTCCTCAGCGGCAGTCACCTGCACGCTCTGGACCAGGTTGCGGTTCCAACCCGACTCGAAGAGGGCGTTGCTGAAGCGGAAGGCGAGCACGTTCTGCACGGTGTCCTTGGCGAGGTAGTGATCGATCCGATAGATCTGGGTCTCGTCGAAGGACCGCCCCAGGGCCAGGTTCAGCTCCCGCGAACTGAGGAGGTCCCGGCCCAGCGGTTTCTCCACCACCACTCGACGGGTGTCGTCGCCCCGGTGGTTGAGCCCGGCAGCCGCCAGGCCGTCGACGATGACGGAGAACACCTCCGGTGGGGTGGCCAGGTAGAAGACGACCTGCGCCGCCCCCTCCAGCCTCTCGCCCAGGCGCTGATAGGCGGACCCGTCGGCGTAGGCGAGGCGAACCCATCCGGAGTCCTCGGCCAGCCCGGCGGTGAGGGGATCCGAGGCCAAAAGTCCGCAAAACCTGTCGTCGTCAAGGTCCGAGCGGCCGACTCCCAGCACCGCCACCGGCCCGCGGACCTGGCCGGTGGCCCGGGCCGCCTGCAGGGCGGGCAGGACCTTGCGGCGCGCCAGGTCCCCGGAGGCCCCGAAGACCACTAGAACGGTCTCCGGTGCCTTCCTGATCTCCTCCACTCATCCATTGTGGGGCCGGGCTGCGCCGGCCCGCCCCGGCCAGAACGGCGCCCGGGTCTGCGAGGATTGCGGGGTGAGCGCTGGTTGGCGGGGCGCGACCCGATACGACACCGTGGTGATCGGCGGCGGCCACAACGGTCTCGTCTGCGCGGCCTACCTGGCCCGGGCGGGTCAGCGGGTCCTGGTGCTGGAGCGGCGGGAGAAGGTCGGAGGAGCGGCCGTGACCGAGGAGGTCTGGCCCGGCTATCGCGTGTCCCTCCTCTCCTACGTGGTGAGCCTGCTTCGGCCCGCGATCGTGGAGGAGCTGCAGCTGCGTCGGTTCGGTTACCACGTCTATCCCCTCGATCCCGCGTACTTCATGCCCTTCCCGGACGGGCGCCATCTGCTGTACTGGGAGGAGCTCTCTCGGGCCGCGGCCGAAATAGCCCGCTTCTCGGAGAGGGACGCCTCCGCCCTCTTCGACTACGACCGCACCCTCGGAGAGCTGGTGGCGCTGGTCCGTCCACTCCTCGACCGGATCCCTCCCCAACTCCCACCCCGCCGACCCGCCGACCTCGGCGCGGCTCTGGGCCTGGGCGGCCAGCTGATGCGCCACTCCCGGACCTGGGCGAAGTTGGTCGACATCATGACCATGTCGGTCGCCGACTACCTCGGGCAGTGGTTCACGGATGAGGCAGTCAAGGGGGCGCTCTCTCCGGGCGGGGTGATCGGAGCCTGGGCGGGGCCGGAGACGCCGGGGACGGCATACGTACTCCTCCATCACCGGATGGGGGAGGCCGGAGGCCAGCGCGGTGGGTGGGGATTCGTGCGAGGAGGGATGGGCGCGCTGTCCGAGGTGCTGAGCCGGTCGGCCCGGGCCTTCGGTGCCGAGGTCAGGACCTCAGCACCGGTGTCTCGGGTCCTCACTCAGGCAGGCCGCGCCACGGGGGTGGCGCTGGAGGACGGAACCGAGATCGGCGCGGACCGGGTGATGTCCTCCGCCCACCCGGTCACCACGCTCCTGGGCATGCTCGGGGCGGACAAGCTGCCCCCGGACCTCGTCACCGAGCTGCGCCGCTTTCGCAGCCGGTCAGGGTCGGCCAAGGTCAACCTTGCGCTGGCCGAGCTCCCCGACTTCCGGGCGCTGCCGGGCAAGGAGCTCGGTCCCCAGCACCCCGAGTTCA
>JAKBTP010000028.1 GCA_021844355.1 bacterium
GATCGTGGCCGGTGCCGTCTTGGCCAGGAAGACGTCGACCAGCAGGTAGTAGCTCCACCAGAAGGCACCGTACGCGGTGAACGCGGTGGCACCGAACGTGTTGCCCCTCTTGAACTCCCACATGCCGGCCAGGATCTGACCCAGGCCGCCGAAGGCGGCGGCCATCGGCAGGACGGCCATGGTTGCCCCGGACGCGATGATGCCGGCGTTGATGAAGCTCAGCATCATCGTGGTCATGCCGAAGGCGATCAGCCCCAAGGGCGCTGGGTCGGCGATCAATGACGCTGCCGCCGGCGGCCCCGCCGGCAGTACGCCAGCCGGGGCTTGGGCTGGCGGGGTTGAGGCAGGATAGTTAGTAGACATGATTTGACTTGCAGGCCTCCATGAAATGTGGACGGATTCCGGCTGTCAGGGCAATTCGAAGTGCTATTGCTCCTTGCCCTCCTCTGTGACCGCTCTGGAGCGCAGTTCCTCGACCACCGTGGGATCGGCGAGGGTGGTGGTGTCGCCCAGGGCCCGGTGCTCGGCCACGTCCCGCAGCAGTCGGCGCATGATCTTGCCGGACCGGGTCTTGGGTAGTTCGGGGGTGAAGACGATGTTGGCGGGGGCGGCGATCTTGCCGATCTTCTTGGAGACGTGGTCGCGCAACACGCCGAGGAGCTCCACCGACGGCTGGTGAGTGGCCTTGAGCGTGACGTAGGCGACGATCGCCTGGCCGGTCTGGGGGTCGCTGCGCCCACACACCGCGGCCTCGGCGACGGCCGGGTGGTCGACCAGCGCCGACTCCACCTCGATGGTGGAGATGCGGTGGGCGGAGATGTTCATCACATCGTCGATCCGCCCCATCAGCCAGAAGTCACCGTCCTCGTCCTTGCGGGCCCCGTCACCCACGAAGTAGGTGTCCTTGTAGCGGGACCAGTAGGTCTGCTGGTACCGCTCGGGGTCCTTGTACACCCCCCGGAGCATGGCGGGCCAGGGCTTGCGGATCACGAGGTAGCCTCCCTGCCCGGGCGGCACCTCCTGCCCCTGCTCGTCGTAGACGGCGGCGTCGATCGTGGGGAAGGGCTTGGTCGCCGAGCCCGGCTTGAGGGTGGTGACCCCGGGCAGTGGGGAGATCAGGATCATGCCGGTCTCGGTCTGCCACCAGGTGTCCACCACCGGGGTGCGGCCCAAGCCGATGTGCTCCCGATACCAGATCCAGGCCTCGGGGTTGATCGGCTCGCCCACCGTCCCCAGGAGTCGCAGGCTGGTGAGGTCGTGCTTCTGAGCGTGCTGCGGGCCCCACTTCATGTGGGTCCGGATGGTGGTGGGGGCGGTGTAGAGGATGTCGACCTTGTAGCGCTCGATGATCTCCCACCAGCGCTCCTCGTTGGGATGGTTGGGCACCCCCTCGTAGATCACCCCCGTCGTCCCGTTGCAGAGGGGGCCGAAGAGGATGTAGCTGTGGCCGGTGACCCAGCCGATGTCGGCGGCGCACCAGTAGACCGAATCGGGCTTGATGTCGAAGATGTAGTAGTGGGTGGTGGCCACCCCCACCAGGTAGCCCCCGGTGGTGTGCACGATGCCCTTGGGCTTGGCGGTGGTGCCGCTGGTGTACAGGAGGTAGAGCAGGTCCTCCGAGTCCATGGGCTCGCAGGGGCAGCTGGCGGGATCGTCGCTGAGCCCTTCCAGCACCTCGTCCACGTAGACGTCGCGCCCCTCGCGCATGTTCACCGGGGAGCCCATCCGCCGGCTGACCAGGCAGGTGCGGACCGTGGGGGACATATCCAGCGCGGCGTCGGAGTTGGCCTTGAGCGGCACCTTGCCACCCTTGCGCCAGCCCTCGTCCTGGGTGATCAGCAGCTCGGCCCCCATGTCGTTGAGCCGGCCCGACAGGGCGTCGGCGGAGAAGCCGCCGAAGACCACGGTGAAGGGGGCGCCTATCCGGGTGCAGGCCAGCATGGCCACCGGCAGGTCCATGCACATGCCCATGTAGATCCCCACCGGGGTGCCCTTCTTGACCCCCAGCTTCTTCAGCCCGTTGGCGAAGCGCACCACCTCCCGCTGGAGGTCTGAGAAGGTGACGGTGCGGCGCTCGCCGTCCGGCTCCCCCTCCCAGTAGAAGGCGACCTTGGCCCCGCGCCCGGCCTCCACATGGCGGTCGACGCAGTTGTAGCAGACGTTGAGCTGCCCACCCAGGTACCACTTGGCGTAGGGGGGGTTCCACTCGTAGAGCTTGTCGAAGGGGCGGAACCAGCTGACCCGGGTCCTCCCCTGCTCCTCCCAGAACTCCTCGAACCCCTTCTGGTAGATGTCGGCCTTGGCGTTGGCCTGGGCCGCGAACTCCGGGGGCGGCGGGAAGGTCCGTCCCTCCACCTGCAGCGCGTCAATCCGGTTGCCATCAACTGCCATACCACCCTCCTGACTTACCTACGCGCCTGGTCCACCTCCCCGCAGACGGCACCGAGCCGCGCCGGAACGCGACTCGGGTGCAGGGTAGCCCCCGAGAGGGGCTCGGGGGCGGAGGTCACGCCGAGCGGTCCGAATCCGCGCCCAAGCGGTAGCAGGGTTAAGGAAAGCGGTTGCGCTGGCCGGAGTCCCAGCGGATGATTCGCGCCATGCCCTGGCCCGCGCTGGTGGGAATCGAGGCGGTGTTCACCGCTCTGGCGGCTGTCCTGGTGCACCGCCGCCTGCGCCGACGCCCCTTCGCCTTCAACACCGCGGAGGAGAGGGCGACGCTGAGAACGCTGGCGTTCGCCACCTCCGCGGTCGCCAGCCTGCGCCAGGGCCTGGACCGCAAGACCGCGGTCAAGGTGCTGCGCTCACTGGTACCCCAGTCCGGGGGGATGGCAGCGGCCATCTACGACGCGCGCCAGCTGCTCGCCTACCAGCCCGCCGCCGGCAGCCGAGCGGACGTGCACACCCGCCATCTCGAGAGGGACTCTGCCGACTTCCTCTCGGCACTGGAGTCCGGGCGGACCCAGATGGTGCGCCTCCACCCCCAGGAGCCCACCGACTGCCCTCTGCGGGTGGCGGTGGTGGCTCCGATCACCATCGACGACCATCCGGTGGCGGCCCTGGTCACCTACCACGGCGGAGAGCCGAGCCCCGCCCAACTGCGGGTCACCGCCGACCTGGGAGAGCTGCTGGCCACCCAGCTCAGGCTCCAGCGGGCCGACCAGCAGCAGGCGGCCCTGGTGCGCTCGGAGCTGCGCGCCCTGCGGGCCCAGATCTCCCCCCACTTCATCTACAACCTGCTCACCACCATCGCCAGCTTCGTGCGCACCGACCCGGAGCGCTCCCGCGAGCTGCTGGTGGAGTTCGCCGACTTCAGCCGCCGGGCCTTCGCCGGCCCCAGCTCGGAGTTCACGACCCTCGCCGACGAGCTCGTCTACGTGAACCAGTACCTCAACCTGGAGCAGGCCCGCTTCGGGGAGCGGCTCCAGGTGCGCTACCACATCGAGCCCGAGGTGCTGAGCACGGTGGTGCCGGCCCTTCTGGTCCAGCCCCTGGTGGAGAACGCGGTCAAGCACGGGATCGAGCAGCGGCGCGGCCGGGGCACCGTGTCGGTGGAGGCGACCGACCAGGACGACGAGTGCTGGATCTCCGTGCGGGACGATGGCGAGGGCTTCCCGGGCGGGCTGGAGCTGGCCGACCAGCAGGGGGCGCTGGGGAACATCCACCGCCGCCTCACCCACGTGTTCGGGCCGGGGCACGGGCTGGAGGTGGTCTCCCGGCCGGGTGAGGGGACGACGGTGACGGTGCGGGTCCCCAAGTACCGCCCTGGGGTCAAGGCCTCCTGAGGTGAGCGACACCATGATGTCGGCGCTGGTCGTCGACGACGAGGCGCCAGCACGCCAGGATTTGGGCTACCTCTTGAAGCGCTCACCCCGGATCGGGGAGGTGCGGGAGGCGGAGGACACCGCCACCGCCATGGACCTCCTGCGGGCCTCCCCGGCCGACGTGGTCTTCCTGGACATCCAGATGCCCGACCTGGACGGCCTGCAGATGGCCCAGCTGTTGAAGTCCTTGCACCCCGGGCCCCACGTGGTCTTCGTCACCGCCTTCGAGCAGCACGCGGTGGAGGCGTTCCAGCTGGCCGCCTTCGACTACCTGCTGAAGCCGGTGCGGGCGGACCGGCTGACCCTCACCCTGGAGCGGCTCGCCGCAGCGCGGAGTGAGCTCGCCCGCGGCCCTGCCCGCCCGGAGGAGTTGGCGCGGGCCGAATCCCGGCTGGCGGTGGTCCACCGGGGGCAGACCCTCCTCCTGTCGGTGCAGGACATCCGCGTCGGCGAGGTCTCCGGTGACAGGGTGGCGCTGATCACCGGCGAGGGCCGCTACCTGGCCCGCCTTCGTCTCCAGGAGCTGGAGGCGAGGCTCAGCCGGCAGGGATTCCTCAGGGTGCACCGCCACTACCTGGTGAACCTCCGCCATGTGACCGCGGTGGAGACCTTCTTCAACAACACCTTCCTCCTGCGGCTGGACGGGGTCCCGGAGCTGGCGGTCCCGGTCTCCCGCCGCCACGGCCAGCAGCTGCGCGCCGCCCTGGGGCTCTGAGGTGAGCGCGGAGGGCCACCCGGCCGCCCCCCGGCAGCCCTCGTCGTCCGGTCTGCGGGAGTTCTCCGAGCAGACGGAGGTCGGGGGCATCTTTCTCCAGGCCCTGATGCGCCGCCAATTGCGGCTGAGTCTGGGGGTGGCCGGGGTGTTCTTCGCCTTCCTCGGGGCCCAACCGCTGCTCTCGACCGTGTGGAGGCCGTGGACCAGATGGGAGGTCGCGGGTGTGCCCGTGACCTGGGTGGTTCTCGGAGTCCTCTCCTACCCGCTCCTGGTGTGGCTGGGGCGCCACTACGTGCGCCGGGCCGAGGAGGTGGACGAGGAGTTCACCGACCTCCTGCGCTGAGGCGCCGGCGTGACCCCTTCGGTGGCGGCGGTGCTCGGCCTGGTGGCGATGGCGCTGATCAGCATCCTGGCCGGCCTCTTCGCCCGCCGCTACAGCCGTACCACCTCGGACTTCATGGTGGCGGCCCGAGCCGTCCCGCCGCGGGTCAACGCCGCCGCCATCAGCGGCGAGTACCTGAGCGCGGCCTCGTTCCTCGGGGTGGCCGGCCTGGTGATGCAGTTCGGGTATGACGTGCTCTGGTACCCGGTGGGATACGCGGCCGGGTACCTTCTGCTCCTGCTCTTCGTGGCCGGGCCCCTGCGTCGTTTCGGCGCCTACACCATCCCGGACTTCGCCGAGGGGCGGTTCGACAGCCCCAGGTTCCGCCGGTTGGCGGTGATCCTGGTCCTGGTGATCGGCTTCTTCTATGCCCTTCCCCAGATGAAGGCCGC
>JAKBTP010000120.1 GCA_021844355.1 bacterium
TTGGTAAGGAAGAGGTCGCGGGTTCAATCCCCGCCCTGGGCTCCACCGGACGCTGGCGAACCGCGCGGTCCGCGGGAGGCCGCTCAGCCCTCCGAGGTCCGCCATGCGCCGACCACCACTGGTGGCGATGCGGGCTCCGGGAAGGGGCCCAGCGGGGGCCCACCGCCTGGAGCTGCGGTGATCCGGCGTCGTGTCTGCGTCAGCGGCGTATTATGCGACCGACAGTCGGTCGGTTAATGGGGGCGCGCCTTGACCAGGACGGTGAACACCGAGACGCGCGCGATCCGGCGGGAGGCCTTCGTCCTCTCTGGGCTCCGGCTCATACAGACCAAGGGCTACGAGCAGATGAGCGTCCAGGACGTCCTGGACGACCTGCATGCCTCGAGGGGCGCCTTCTATCACTACTTCACCTCGAAGCGGGCCCTGCTTCTGGCCGTGATGGACCACGTGGTGACTACCGCGCTGCAGGCGGTGGCTCCCGTCGCTGCTGAGCCAGGAAGGTCGGCTGTCTCCAAGTTGGAGGGAATCTTCACCGGGATCGCCGGGTGGAAGGAGGACCGTCGTGACTTGATGCTGGCGCTGGTGCGGGTCTGGTACTCGGACGACAACGTGCTCACCCGCGACAAGCTGCGGGGCTCCCTCACGGCCTCACTCGTCCCCATGCTGGCGGAGATCATCGCCCAAGGCGTCCAGGAGGGGGTGATGTCGCCTGGCTCCCCGGGCGGTGCGGCTCGTGTCATGGTCTCCCTTGTCCTTGGCGCCCAGGACGCGGTCATCGAGCTGTTCTTGGCCGCCCAGGAGAGTGAGGTTGCCTTCCAGGCCGTATTGGAGGTGGTGGCCGGGTACACCGAGGCCATGGAGCGTGTCCTGGGGCTCTCCCCTGGGTCCCTGAAGCTGTTCAACGAGGAGAGGCTCCGTCCCTGGTTCGGCTCCGGGAAGGGCGAAGTCTCCGGACTGGTGCCAGGAGGTAGCTGAGCATGGCTTTTGCGATCCGCACCGAGGGGCTCACCAAGGACTACGGGCAGGGACACGGCCTCTTTGACCTCGATCTGGAGGTGGAGGTCGGAGAGGTGTTCGGCTACCTCGGGCCCAACGGGGCGGGGAAGACCACCACCATCCGGCTCCTCATGGACATGGTCCGTCCCACTCGTGGGCGCTCCGAGATCTTCTCCACCGACTGTCAGGCCAGGCCGGTCCAGGTGAAGCGTTTGGTTGGGTACCTTCCCGGCGAGATGCCCCAGTGGGGGGGAATGCGCGGCCGCGATGTGGTGGCCTACGTCGCCGGGCTGCGGGGCGGGCTCGACCGCGCTCGCGTGGGAGACCTTGCGGAGCGGCTGGACCTCGACCTCGGTCGGCGCTACCGCGAGTACTCGTCGGGCAACAAGCGCAAGCTCGGGCTGGTGCTGGCCTTCATGAGCCGATCGCGCCTCCTGGTCCTCGACGAGCCCACCACCGGCCTGGACCCCCTCATCCAGCAGGAGTTCTATCGCCTGGTGCAGGAGGAGGCGGCTGGCGGCGGCACCGTCTTCCTCTCCTCGCATATCCTGTCCGAGGTGGAGCGTGTCTGCCAGCGGGTGGCCATCCTCCGTGGCGGCCATCTGGTCCAGGTCGCCCGTCTCGACGAGCTGCACAATCTCCGCTACCACCGTCTGGAGGCCGACCTGGTCGGGGAGATCCCCCTGGAGGCGGTGCGCGCTCTCCCCGGTGTGGAGGATGTCAGGGAGGAAGACCACCATCTGAGCTGCGCGGTGCGTGGTGACTTCGGCCCGCTGCTTCAGGTTTTGGGGCGGGGCACGGTCCTCAACCTGGTCACCCACGAGCCAACCCTGGAGGAGGTCTTCCTGGCGGCCTTCCAAGACGACCGAGAGATGGCTGGAGAGTCCAGCGGGAAGGGGCCATGATGGCGGGCCACCAGGGCCCGTTGTCACCGGCACCTCCAACCGGATTCGGGGCACCGCGGGGTGTCCTCACCAGCCTGCGCTACGGACTTCGCGCCCACCGGTGGGCCCTCGCCGGGGTGGGCTCCCTGGGGTTTCTCTCGCCATACACGACGGGCGTCTCCTACCTGGCCGCCGTGGGGACGGCTGCGGCCAGGGCCAACTTCGGGCGGCAGACGCTCGCGCTCGGCCCGCAGCTCGCCTATCTCATCCCGCTGCCGCTGCGCCCTGACACTGTCGCCGGGTACCTCTGGTGGAAGGGGCTCACCTGGATGACCCTGGTCTTCGCCGCCTGGGGCCTGGCTGCCGCCACCGGGGCGATCCGCAATGAGGAGGAGCGCGGCCTGATCGAAGTTGGGCTGGCCTCGCCCGTGGGTCGGACACGCCTTTTGCTCTCCCGGGCAGCCGCCTTCACCCTGGCAGCGGGCGCAGCGGTCGTGATCACCGGGCTGGGCACAGCCGCCGGGGTGGCCGCCGGCAAGGGTTCGATCCCTCCCGGCGCGCTTGTCGAGCAGATGCTGCCGCTGCTGGGCATAGCCCTGGTGTGCTTCGGGGTCGGGCTGCTGTCCGCCCAGCTTGCCATTACCCGGCGCGGTGCAATTGGCCTGGGTGGGGCAGCCCTGCTGAGTCTTTATGCCCTCGACGCTCTGGCACGCGTCAACCCGGGCCTCGACGGAGTTGCGGCAGTTTCACCGTTCCACTGGGCTGACCTGACCACGGCGGTAGTTCCCGGGGGCCGTTTCGCGGGGCTCCCCACGCTGGCCCTCTACGTTCTCGCCCTCGGTCTCATAGGCATCGGGGCGATGGCCTTCCGCGAGCGGGATCTGGGGGCCAGTCTGCTGCCGCAGCGGGTCGCCTCCACCTCGGCGGGGCGCTCGCCGTCAGCCAATCCCGTGCTGCGACTTCCCGTGCTGCGCAGCCTCTGGCAGCAGCGGGTGGGGCTCATCGGCTGGGCGGCAGGGACCATGGTGGGCGCCGCCTTGATAGTCTCCCTGGCTCGCGGCACCGGCAAGATGCTGGGCTCCATCTCCGGGTTCGCCCGGTTGGTCCAGGCTGCCGGCACCAGCCACGCGGCGACGGCCGTGGTTGGCTCGGTCTGGCTCAGCATCGCGGCGCTGATCGTGGCCGCCTATGCGATCACCCAGACCGCCCACTGGGCGGCGGACGACGCCGAAGGCAGGCTGGAGATGGAGATCGCCCAGCCCCTCCCGCGCTGGGCGGTGGTCGGCGAACGGTGCGTCACCCTCGCGGCGGGAGCGCTCCTGGTGACGGCTCTGGGCTCCCTGGTGACCGCGGCCGTCGCGCCCGCTCAGGGGGTTCACCTCGACCCCGTCCGGCTGCTTCTGGCGACTGCACTCCTGTCCCTGCTGGCGCTCGCCTTCGGCGCTGTGGGCGCGCTGGTCATCTCGCGCTTCCCGAGGGCGGCGGCGCCGGTGCTCGGGGTGGTCGCCGTGGCCGGCTTCTACCTGCCCCTGCTGGCCCCCCTACTCAGGTGGCCCAGTTGGGCCCTGGACCTCTCGCTCTTCCATCTCTATGGCGCGCCGCTGACCATGGGGGTGTACTGGAACGGGCTCTGGGTGATGTTGGCGGTCGTGGTCTTGGGCTTCGGTGGGGCGATGGCGGAGATGCGGGTCCGCGAGGTCGGCCGCTGACACCGGGGTGGCGGCGCCCGACCACCGTCCGCCCGAGCATCGCGGTCCGGCGACCGACGAGCGCGGCTGACGTGGGCTGGCTCCCGGAGCGAGTGGGAGGAGGGCACCTCACCACCCGGCCCTGGCCCCCATCGGGGAGCCGAGACGGGGGAGGCACCTGCCCATCCTTGCGGTCGAGGTTTCCGTCCTGCTCTCGTGTCTGCGGCTCAAGCACAGCCCGCTTGCCGGCAACCCGGCCCCGGCGCCGACCGTGGTGATCGCGTCGCTCCCCCATGTCCGCCTCGGCGTCGGCAACTTCACAGTCGGGCCGCGGACCGGACTGAAGGCAGACGGCGAGCTCTGGTGCGGCGTCGGATAGGTCCTCTGCAACCGGGCGAGGGGCCATATCCCGGGTAGGCGCGCAGTCAGGGGCATCGGACGGGAGGCCGCCGCGGAGCAGCCGGCCACTCCGCGTGGTCAAATGGGCACGTGGTCCGGCTGACGACGGTCGGAGGGTGCCTGGCGTTGGCGGCCGCGGTGGTCGTGTCGGTGGGCCCGGCGGCCGGGCCTCCCACCACGGCGCTGGCCATCGCCTCCACAGGCGCGGTCGGTTTCCAAGTGGACGACCTGCACATGGTCACCACCACGGTCGGCTGGGCGGTTGACGGAGTGACCGGCGATGTCCTTCACACAGCCGGAAGCGCGGACGCCTGGCGAGTGGCTGACCCGCCCGGCAGGCCGCCTCCCGGTTACCTCGTCCCGCCGGTAGCGTTCTTCGGGGGAAGGCATGCCTGGGCGGTGATGGCCGGCAGCGGCTCCTCCCAGATTGCGGTGGTGAGAACCGCCGACGGAGGGAGCCGATGGACCTGGGGGCCCAGCCTGGAGCCCCTGAGCGGGATGGACGCCGGCCTTCCCGCGGGGAGCACCATGGCCGTCTCCATCGTGAGTCTGGACTTCCCGACTTCCCAGGACGGCTGGCTGGCGGTCTCCCTCAGTGAGGAGGCACCCCCAGGCGAGGGCCTCGCCGGCACGGGAACCGGCCTTGTCCTGTATCGGACCACCGACGGCGGGACCGCCTGGTCAACGGAGCTGAGGTTCAGTCCGTTCACGCTCCATCAAGGCGGGCTGAACTCGGGCTGCGCGTCTTCTCAAATCGAGTTCGCCAGTCCGAGCCTGGGGTGGGCCGCTGGAGCCTGTCTCGAGCAGACCAGGGATGGCGGGATCACCTGGCGTAGCGTCTCTCTGCCGACCCCCGACGGGATCTCCGCCCAGCGGTGGTTGGGCAGCTCTTGCAGCAGCAGCCCGCCCAGCTTCGCCAGCCCCAGCACCGGCTGGCTGGCTCTCGATTGCGCCGTTCCCACGGCGGCGGGAGAGAGGCGCGACGTGCAGGTCGTCTATCAGACCTCCGACGCCGGTCTGAGGTGGGTCCCTCGCCAACCTCCGGGCCGCTGGCCCCAGCTGCCGCCCAAGTACACCACCCCGGACGGCCACGACCTCGGAGCCCGAGCCTGGCTGCTGGGAGCTGCCGCGCCGGCCTTCAGCGGCGGGAGGCCTGGCGCCAACTTGGAAGCGCTCTACGAAACCACCGATGGCGGAGCCCGCTGGGCACTTGTCAATCCGGGCCTTCCTGCCTCGGCGGTCGACTTCGTTTCCGG
>JAKBTP010000064.1:0-2285 GCA_021844355.1 bacterium
CGGGGCCGCCTTTCGGGGTATCTCCGGCCAGCCCGGGTCAGGGCGACCGCGACCGCCGGTCACCGGCGCTGAGCAGATCTGGCTCAGCGCACCGCCACCAGGATGCGGTCGTTGAGGTGTTGCCACAAGCATCCAACCTCTGCGAAGCCCGCCTCCCGCAGGGCCGCCTGGTGGTCCTCCAGGGAGACCGGGGCACCTCGCTCGGGATGCCGGTGCTCCCGGCGGCGCCGCTCCGCGAACGCCTCGGAGAGCTCGGCTGCCCCCTCCGCCATGGACCACCACCCGTCCCAGCTCCGGGGCCCGGAGGGCGCTCTCTCCTTGTGTCTCTCCATTCCGGCGTGCTCCAGTCCCCGGGCCAGCTCCGCGATGGCCCCCCCGGCCGGCGGGAGGTGGTCGGCGTTCAGGAAGAGGCCACCTGGGCGCAGCATCCGAGCCAGGCTGCGGTAGAGCGTGGACAGGGCGGCCCGGTCCAGCCAGTGCAGCGCCGTGCTGGAGACGGCGGCGTCGAAGCCGGTCCCCAGCTCGGGCAGCCGGGGGTCGGCGAGGTCCCGGTCGGCGAAGGAAACCTTTGGACGTCGCACGAGAGCCCGGCGCCCGATCTCCAGCAGCACCGGGTCGCGATCCACCGCCACCACCTCGGCCGCGGGTAGCGAGCGCGCCACCCGGAGAGCCAGCGAGCCCGGCCCGCTCCCCAGGTCCAGGACCCTCGGATGGGTCCCGCATCCACCGGAGACGGCGGCGCAGATGAGTGTGAAGCGCTCCTCCCGCTTGGGCAGCAGGGCCTGCTGCTGCGCCTCCCAACTGCCCAGCCAGCGCGACCATCTAGGCATGCCACCATCCTCGCGGCCCGCCGCCGAGTCCGGCAACTTCGCTCGCGCCCCCGGGCTGGCCGTGGCTCCGGCGTGCTACGGTCGCCAGGTGCCGCTCCACTTCGATCCCCTGAGGGCCATCGCCGAGCACAGCTCGGGCCTGGCGATGGCGGCTGAGGGCCATCTCCGGGAGCCCGTCGAGGGGTGCCCGGGCTGGCGGGTGGCGGACCTGGTCCGCCACGTCACCGAGGTGCACTGGTTCTGGGCGACCATCGTCGAGGAGTTGCTGCAGGAGCCGCCGCCTGAGTCCCGCCGGCCAGCCCCGGCTCCTGACGGCCAACTCCTGGACGCGTTCCGGGCAGGCGCCGACCGGATGGTGACGGCACTGGCGGCGGCCGATCAAGACGCCCGGTGCTGGACGTGGGCGCCCGCCCAGCAGGATGTTGCCTTCGTAGTTCGCCACCAGGTCCAGGAGGCCGCCGTGCACCACTGGGACGCCGCCCGGGCAGCGGGGATCGAGGCCTCGATCGACCCCCAGGAGGCGGCGGACGCTGTGGATGAGTTCCTCACCTTCTCAGTCTCGTCCGAAGCGGACCCGGCCGACCCCCCGCGGCCGGCGCTGGGCGGGCGGCTCGTGCTCTCCTGCTCCGACTGGCAAGCCGCCTGGACGGTCCAGGACGGCGCTGCGCCCGGCACCCTGGTTCACCTCAGGGGAGCACAGGCCGGTGCGCCGGTGCTGAGCGCCAGGGCCGCCGACCTCCTCCTCTGGCTCTACCGGCGGGTGGAGCTGCCCGTGCCGGACCAGGGCCTGGCCTCCCGGCTGAGGGACCTCTGCTTCACCGACTGACAGCCGGCGGGCAGGCTAGGATGGCCCTGGTGCAGGAGCGCAACCTCAGGTCCCCGGGCATCGGCGTGCCGAGTTCCGCCGGCCGTGGTTGGAGGCGGTGGTGAGCTCGGCCTTCGGGTGGGCCCCGAGCAGGAGACGGCCGACCCTGGCCGCGCTGCTGGGGGGTCTCGTGATCCTGTCCGCCACCGCCCTCTGGCTCACCCAGCGCACATCGCCCACCGGGCGGGTCCTGATCCTGATGACGGTGGCAGCGCCGTCCGCGCCCGGCGAGTTCGACCTCCGCGGGACGCTGTCCTCCCTCACCCTGGGAGGGGCCGGCGGGGAGGTGTCGCTCCCTCTCCACAGCTCCTTTGCCCTGACCAGGTCGGCGGTGGCCCCGGGGACCGCCTCGACGGTGGTGGTGGGTGTCCCCGCCGGCACGTACGGGACCGCCCAGCTCACCTACACCTCCGGGGTGCGCAGGGTGGTCGCCACAAGCCCGCTGCGCCTTCGGGTGACCGCTGGCCAGATGGCACCGCTGCTCTTCGCCTTCCACCTCCCCCGGGCGGGCCGGCCCTCCCTGCAGGGCGCCTACGGCGGCAACCAGGACGTCAACTTCGGGCTCCAGGTCGCCGCCGGCACGGCGATTT
>JAKBTP010000064.1:2385-5182 GCA_021844355.1 bacterium
GGCCAGATGGCACCGCTGCTCTTCGCCTTCCACCTCCCCCGGGCGGGCCGGCCCTCCCTGCAGGGCGCCTACGGCGGCAACCAGGACGTCAACTTCGGGCTCCAGGTCGCCGCCGGCACGGCGATTTCCGTGCCCACAGTCACCCTCACCGACCAGTTCGGCCGTCCCGTCAGCCTGCGGGAGTACCGAGGCAAGGTGGTGATCCTGGCCAACTTCCTGACCGAGTGCCAGGAGACCTGCCCTCTGGTGGCCGCGGCCCTGCTCCAGCTCCAGCGGGCGGTTGACCGGGAGCGGCTGCAGGGAAGGGTGCAGATCGTGGAGGTGACCCAGGACCCGGCGAACGACACCCCGCCCGTCCTGCGGCGCTACCAGCGGCGCTTCGGGCTCAGCTGGCCGCTCCTCACCGGAAACCCGACCACCATCGCCGGCTTCTGGGCAGCGCTCAAGGTTCCGCCGGTGGAGGCCCTGCCCTGGAACGGTCCCGCGCCGGTGGACCAGTTCACAGGACTCCCCGAGCCGCACGACCTGGTCCACGCCTCGGTGGTGGACGTGATCAACCCGGAGGGGTACCTCGTCACCGAGTACCAGTCCTGGCCCCAGCTCGCCGCCGGCGGCCTGCCCAAGACCATCTACACCTACCTGGACAGCCAGGGCCTGCAGCAGCTGCACTCCGGCGGCAGCTGGACACCCCAGTCCCTGCTCGACAGCATCACCCCACTGCTCGAGCAGCAGGGGGTGTACACCTCGCTGGCGGCCACCGGGGGGCTGGCAGCGGTGGGCCGGAGCGCCCCTGGATTCGTCCTCAGCTCCACGGCCGGCGGGAAGGAATCCCTGGCGGGAGAGCTGGGGCACCCGGTCCTGATCGACTTCTGGGCCACCTGGTGCACCAACTGCCGGGCCGACATGCGGCTGGTGACCAGCCAGGCCCTGCGCTACCGCGGCCGCGGCTTGCGCCTCCTGCTGGTGGACTACGAGGAGTCCCGATCCACGGTCCTGGGGTTCCTGCGCCAGCAGGCGATCCAGGTGCCCAGCCTGCTGGACGCCTCCGGCCAGACTGCCCTCCGCTACGGGGTGCCCGGACTGCCGGTGGCCGTCTTCGTCACGGCCTCGGGCCGCATCGCCGCCATCCAGGTGGGGCAGCTGCAGGCGAAGGCGCTGGCCCAGGATCTGGCGAAGATCCTTGCTTCCTGACTCTTCGGCCGCGGCCCGCCCAGCGCCCGGGTGGACGGTGGTGGGACGGCCGCCCCGGCGACGATATGATCGTTCCCGCTCGTCTGTCTCGGTAGCGGTGCTGTCAGGGAGGAAGGTGTCATCGCGGACTCCGCGCTAGCCCGGAGGACAGTGGAGGGGGAGCTGCTGGCCGCCCCGGGGCTGGCCTCCCGGCCGCTGCGCCACGTTCTCCAGGACTACCTCAGCCTCACCAAGCCCGGGGTCATGAGCCTGCTCCTGGTGACTGAGTTCCTGGCCATGGTGACCGCCGCCCGGGGCTTCCCCGGGTGGGGGCCGAGCCTGGTGGCGCTCCTCGGGGGGGCGCTCTCCGCCGGCGGCGCCTCCGCGGTCAACTGCTGGTACGACCGGGACATCGACGCGGTGATGGGGAGGACCCGCAACCGCCCCGTCCCGGCGGGGAGGATCTCCCCCAACCGGGCCATCGCCTTCGGACTCGTGCTCAGCGTCCTGGGCTTCGCCACCTTCCTCTGGCTGGCCAACCCTGTCGCCGCGGGGCTCTCGGTCGCCGGCGGGGCCTACTACGTGTTCGTCTACACCCTCTGGCTGAAGCGGACCACCAAGGAGAACATCGTGATCGGGGGCGCCGCCGGTGCCGTGCCGCCCCTGGTGGGGTGGGCGGTGGTGACCCATGGGGTGGGCCCGGTCGGCCTGGCGCTCTTCCTCCTCATCTTCCTCTGGACCCCGCCACACTTCTGGGCGCTCTCCCTGATCGTGCGCCGCGACTACGAGGCCGCCGGGGTGCCGATGCGGCCGGTGGAGCTGGGGGTGAGGCGGACCCGTGAGGCCATCCTCACCTACACCCTGGTGATGGTCCTGGCCAGCCTGGCCCTGGCCGTGTGGCTGGGTCCTTGGGAGCTGGCGGTGGCAGGCGGGCTCGGCGGGGTGTTCCTCTACCTCGCCTGGAGGGTGCTGCGGGAGGGCCGGTCGATGCGCTGGGCCCGCCAGCTCTTCCGCTACTCCATCGTCTACCTCTTCGCCTTCTTCCTCTTCACCGCCCTGGTGGCCACCCTGGTCCGCTGACCCCGAGCGGGCGGCGCTCAGACCGTGCGCCGCCCAAGAAACCGGTCCTCCGCCTCGTAGTCGAAGTACCGGGAGAAGTAGCTGCCCTGTCGTTCGAGGGAATCTGGGTCTGACCTGGCGAGGTCAGTGAGCCAGTCCAGCTCCTCGGCCACCGTGGCGGCGTAGTCGCCCACCGGGCGGTACCCGAGGCGCTCGGCGGCCGACGTGTCCAGGACGATCGAAAACCGGCGGTTCCAGGGGTGATCCCCCAGTTGCGGGGCGGCACCGTCCGGGAGCAGCACCTCCTCCCTCCGGTGTCCCAGGTGGGCCGCCACCACGCGGGAGATCTCCAGGGCCTCGGGAGCGTCCGGGTCGGCCGCGTTCAGCACCCGCAGGCCGGGCTTCTCGGCTGCCAGCTGGACCAGGGAGGCGAGGTTGGCGGCCGAGCTCGGCTGGTCCACGCCGCGACCTTGGCGCGCCAGGAGGACGCATGGCCGCCGGTCCAGCGCGCGCTTCAGGAAGACCCACTCCCGGGGCGGACGAGCCCTCCGGCCGTGGACCTTGGAGG
>JAKBTP010000112.1 GCA_021844355.1 bacterium
GGTGACCACCGTCGTGGTTGAGCACCGGGACCGTCTGGCCCGGATGAACGCAGAGCTGGTGGAGGCGGCGCTGTCCGCCCACGGGCGGCGGCTGGTGGTCCTGGACGATGGCGAGGTGGACGACGACTTGGTGCGTGACATGACCGAGGTGCTGACCGGCTTCTGTGCCCGCCTGTACGGGCGGCGGTCGGCCCGCAACCGTGCCGAGAAGGCGCTGCGATGCGCCGAGCACGACGTGGGGCCGATGGCCCTGGCACGGGGAGCTAGGGAGATGGGGACGTGAGCCGCCATCTGCGCCCCTTGGCCGCCCCGTTGGTGGTGGCCCCGCCCGGGGGCGCCCGGGTGCGCACCCGGCTGCGGGTGGACCCCTCCGACGAGCGAGTCCTCCGGGCGCTCGGAGAGCACCTGGGGTCACTCGCCGGAGGCGACCTCGCCGAGCGCTGCCGGGAGGGCCGGCTGGACGCCAGCGGCCGGGCGGCATCCCGGCGGGATCGCAAGCGGGCGCTCACCGCCACCAGCTCGTCTCGGTGGGCGGGGGCCATAACCCGCACCTCCGAGGACGCCTTCCAGCTCGCCTGGCGCAACCTCGTCGCCGATGAGCGCAGCCTGCGAGCCCGGCTTCGCCGGATCGAGCAGCGGCTGAGTGTCCCCGCGGGCCGCCGCCGCGGCGGTGCTCGCGGGTATGCGACGCCAGCCGAACGGTGGGAGAAGCAGCGGCGGCTCCAGGTGCTGGGGGCCCGCCTGGCCGAGGTCGAGCGGCACCTCGCAGCAGGTCGGGTCTCCGTCTGCCGAGGAGGTCGGCGCCTGGCCCGCTCCCGCCACAACCTGGAGGCGGCCGGTCTCACCCGAGAGCAATGGCAGAAGCGGTGGCGGGCGGAGCGGCTCTTCATCTGTGCCGACGGTGACGCCGACAAGGCGCTCGGCAATGAGACCATCCGCTTCCACCCGGGCGAGAACTTCCTTTGGGTGAAGCTGCCGGCTGCGCTCGTCCACCTGGCCAACCGGCCTCACGGCCGCTACCGGCTCAGCTGCCCAGTCGTCTTCTCCTACCGGGGTGAGGAGGTGGCGGCCCAGGTGGCCTCGGGGGCGGTCCGCTACGACATCAGCTTCGACCCCGAGAGGGGCCGCTGGTACCTGGACGCCTCGTGGAAGTGTGCCCGCAAGAAATCGCTGACCCTTTGCGAGCTCCAAGGGCAAAGGGTGCTGGCCGTGGACCTGAATGCCGGCCATCTGGCCGCTGTGGCAGTCGACTCCTCCGGCAACCCGCTGCGCGGTCCGGCCACTATCCCCCTCGCGCTGGGCGGTCTGGCGGCGTCCACCCGCGACGGGCACCTGCGACAGGTGATCTCGCAGCTGCTCCAGATGGCCCAGGCCCAAGGCTGCCGGGCGCTTGTCATCGAAGACCTCGACTTTCGTGACTCCCGCGAGCAGGGCCGGGAACGGCAGGGACGGCGGCCGTCCCGCGGCAGGCGGGCCAAGAGCTTCCGGCGGCTGGTGGCGGGCATCCCCACCGCCAGGTTCCGTGACCGCCTGGTGCAGATGTCCACCAACAAGGGGCTGGCGGTGGTGGCCGTGGACGCTGCCTACACCAGCCGTTGGGGTGCCGAGCACTGGCTCGGCACCTTGCAGAGGATCTCTCCGGCGGCGAGCGGCCACCACGCGGCAGCGCTCGTCATCGGCAGACGCGGGCTCGGCCAGCGAGCACGGCGACGGGAAAGGTGTGACCGAACCCGACCAGCGGATCGGGAACGGAGAGCTGCCGACTCCGCCGTGTGGCCCATGCCGGCTGGGCGACCAGCCGGTCTGCCCGGGCAGCGGACCAGGGAACTCCGATCCCCCAAGGCCAGAGGGCGGCCGCACCCGCGGCAGAGGACCCAACCGGCCCACCAGGGACCTCGGGGCGACCAGGTGGCTCACGACCGTTCGGGGCCACCCACAACACGGAACTCAGTTCCGCTGAGTGTGTAGGAACGGTGGAACTGCGAGCGCCAGAACGGCTCAACGAGGGGCTCCTTCCACACCACGATCGAGGTGCTCTCCGGCCTGCTGGAGTATGAGAGAGCCACCGGTGGGTCACCCGGCCTTCACTATGCCCGCCTCAGAGGGCAGGAGTACCTCCTGGAGCGGAGGATGCGGCGGCGCCTCTCCACCGGCGAGGTGGTGGACCCCGAATGGGACCTCTTCTCGTTCCCGACCTACTGGCACTACGACTTGCTGCGGGGTCTCGACTTCCTCCGCTCCGCCGGGGCCGACCCCGACCCCCGGGTGGGCGAAGCGGTGGAGTTGGTTCGCTCCAAGGCCGATCCCGCGGGACGCTGGCCGCTGGAGAACCGGCACCCCGGAAGGCTGCACTTCCCCATCGACGAGGGGGAGGGACGGCCGAGCCGCTGGAACACCCTGAGAGCCCTGCGGGTGCTGAAGTGGGCTGATTCCGGGTGACGGGCCTTCGGAATCCCGCAAGCGACTACGGCCCCCGGTCTAGCGGGGCCAGCTCTGCCTCCGCCCTGCGCGACCGCCCGAGGGTTGTCGACACGGGAGGTCCCCATGTCTAGCCCGAGACCGCCGGAGGGGACGCTCGAGATCGGTCCGCCGAGGCGTTCGCGCCCGCGGTCGTCGCTGCGGCGGCTGACGCTCTGGAACGCGCTCCTCGTAATTCTTCAGGTCGCCGTCGGCATGGTGGTGAACCTGTACGTCAGGGTGCCTGCCCACCACCCGGGGGCGCAGCCCTCGGAGTACTTCTCCGGGTCGCTCCGCAGCGTGGGCTGGGCGATCGGCTCGGGGCTGCCGGCGCTGATGCTCCACCCGGCTCTGGAGCTGGCGGTCGGCGCCATGGCCCTGGTCCTCGCGGTGCGTGCCGTCGCCAACTTTGGGGGTTGGGTGGCGGCACTGTCAGTGCTGGCCGCCGCGATGATCATCGGCGCCGGCTTCAATGGCGCCAGCTTCCTCGATTTCGGGGCGGCGCTCTCCTCGCTCCTCATGTCTCTGCTGGCGCTGGGATCGCTCGCCTGCTACGCCGTGTGCAGCCATCTCCTTGGATCTGGGCCGCCCTCCCGCTGACCCTCCGCCCAACAGTGGGCCGAGCTGGGCGGCTTGAGTGGACGGCGACCCGTTCGTCCGGAGGCGCCTTGCGGCGCTCGGGAGCTACGACCCGCAGCCCCGCACAACTCCGCCACCGGCTCCTCGACCCGGTCCCCGAGCCCCAGGCCGCCTCTCGATCGGCGCAGACCACGCAGCATTGATTCGGGATTTCTCCGTCGGACGACCCGCGGAAAGGGAGTTCTGGGCAGTTGGGGAGATGGCTTCGATCACCGATCCAGCCCGCTGCGGGGCCGCCATCCCTGCGGCCCTGCCCCGACCTGCTGGAGCTATGAGAGGGCGGTCGTCACCAGTTCGGCGATCTTCGCCTCCACCTTGCGGCTCCACTTGGCGATGGCGTACGACACTGGCCAGATGTCGCCCTCGTCGAGCTTGGCTGGGTCCTGGAACTCCAGGGTGGAGTAGCGGGTGTTGAACTTGCCGGAGTCCTTGAAGGCGACCACGACCTTGCCGTCGGCGTTGACGTAGGCAGGCATTCCATACCAGGTCTTCGGTGACAGTCCCGGCGCGGTCGAGGTGATGGTGGCGTGCACCCTCTCGCCGAGGGCGCGGTCCTCCGGCCGCATGCGGGCAATGGCGTCCAGGGCTGCTTGGAGCTCGTCGGCCTTCTTGGCCCCTTTCTTGCCCTCGGCGCGCAACTCGGCGGCTCGTTGCCTCATGGCGGCTCGCTCGGCGGCGCTGAAGCCTTGGGCCCGTGACGTGGTGGTACTTTCCGGCATTTCAAACTCCCTCTTCATTCGGTCGGGATCGAGTCTGCGGGAAGCTCGGCAGAGCGGCGCTTCACGTCGCGATACCATCCCATTCCGGAGATGGGGCGCCGCCATCTTCCATTCATCGCGGCGAGCGCCTTCGCATGCGTGGTGTCGCCGCCGGCGACCGCTTCGCGCAGGTGGCGGTCGTGGGCCTTGATCACATCGTCGGCCGTGGCGCCGCGGTGAGCCAGGTCACAGGCTCCGCCAAGGGCCTGGCATTTCATGGTCTTCATGGGTTTTCCTCCCAGGAGAGGTGGCGTGGAACTATCGGTCACAGCTGCGCTACCGGCAAGGGGCCTAGGGTGGGAGGCCGACGAAGGTCCCGGTCCCACCGATAGTGGTCCCGACGACGCGGAGAGCGCGCCACGGTCCTGCCAGGCCAATCGCCCCCTGGGATTCGGGGGCGCATCCCTTGCCTCACTTCCATCTCGCGGTTCGGTCCTGCCCCGGGACCGTTCAGCGCAGTTCTCGGATGCGGATCAGGTTGCCGGCAGGATCACGAAAGGCGCAGTCGCGGATCCCATACGGCTGCTCGAGCGGCTCCTGGACCACCTCGGCGCCGCTCGCCTGCAGTCGCTCAAAGGTTCCGTCGAGGTCCCCGGTGGCCAACATGATCCAGCCGTAGGTGCCCTTGGCCATCATCTCGGCGATAGTGCGGCGCTCGGCGTTGGTGATGCCGGGGTCGACGGCCGGTGGCGCCAGAAGGATCGACGTGGCCGGTTGCTCGGGGGGGCCAACAGTGATCCAGCGCATGCTGCCGGATCCGACGTCGGTGCGCACCTCGAAGCCGAGGGTGTGGCGATAGAAGGCCAGAGATGCCTCGGGGTCGGTGTGCGGGAGCGGTGTCGTGTGAATGAGTAGGTCCATGCAGGTCACTCTACGGCCAGCTCGGGACAGGCGCTTCTCGATTCCTGACCGGTCGTGTCACCTGCCTTGCCACACACGGCGGTACCCCCGCCGTGTGGTAGGCCGCCTCGCGCCGATAGATGCTGGGCGGCACGCCGACCAGCTCGGCGAAGCGAGTGCTGAAGGTGCCCAGCGATGAGCAGCCGACCGCCATACAGACTTCGGTGACGCTGAGGTCGCCGCAACTCAATAGTGCCATGGCGCGTTCGATGCGCCGTGTCATGAGATAGCTGTACGGCGACTCGCCGTAGGCGAGCCGGAACTGACGGCTGAAGTGCCCGGCAGACATGTGCGCTCCGCGGGCGAGCACCTCGACGTTGAGCGGCCGCGCGTATTCGCGGTCGATCCGATCGCGAGCGCGCCGCAGCAATACGAGGTCGCGAAGGTGCCGCACCGC
>JAKBTP010000154.1 GCA_021844355.1 bacterium
CATCGCCGCCCAGATTTTCCCGTGGACCTGCCCTTGACCGGCCTCGCCCGCCTCGGTTAGGCTTGTTGCCGATGCGAACCGTACCTAGCGACTCGCCGTCCATGTGCCCCTCCGGCTGCCTAAAGGCGCCGGCCACGGGAGGGCAGGTCACCTAGACGCGGCGCACATCTAGAGGACAGAACCGGCCCTTCGAACATTCGGAGGGCCGGTTCTGTTTTATCCGGACCCTCGTCCTTCCCGACCGGCACCAGTCACCCATGGACCTTCCATTGAGCCTCCCACCCGCCAGTGCCCCCGCCGGGCTCTACGACCCTTCCACCGAGCACGACGCCTGCGGCGTGGGATTCGTAGCCACCTTGAGGGGGGAACCGACTCGCGCCGTGGTGGACCTGGGGCTGAGCGCGCTGCGTCGGCTCGCCCATCGGGGTGGCGTGGGAGCCGATCCCCGGACCGGAGACGGCTCAGGGGTGATGCTTGATCTGCCCCACGCCTTCCTGCGCCGGATTGCGGACGAGGCCGGCGTGTCGCTGCCGCCGCCCGGGGAGTTCGCCGTCGCCACCATGTTTCTGCCGCGGCAAGAGGAGGACCGCCGGGCCTGCCAGCGGGTTCTGGAGGAGGAGGTGGCGGGCGCCTTCATGCAGTTGTTGGGATGGAGGACGGTCCCGTGCCGGCCGCTCACGATCGGGGTCGTCGCCAGAGACGCCCAACCTGTCATCCGCCAGTGCTTCATCGGGCTCGGCAACGGCGAGAAGGACTCCTTCGAGGACCGCCTGTACCCGCTTCGCAAGCGTCTGGAGAACAGGATCGCCCAGCTCGGGTTCCGGAGCGAAACCAGTCGTGAACTGGTCGCGGTGGTCGGCCTCTCCAGCCGCACCCTGATCTACAAGGGGCAGCTGACCGCGGCCCAACTCACCACCTTCTACCCGGACCTGCTCGCCCCGGACCTGCGCAGCCGCCTGGCCATCTTCCACCAGCGCTTCAGCACCAACACGCAGCCGAGCTGGCGACTGGCCCAGCCATTCCGATTCATCGCCCACAACGGGGAGATCAACACCCTGCGCGGCAACCGCAATTGGATGAGGGCTCGGGCGGGCAGCTGGGAGCATGAGATTGCCGGGGTCCGGGCGGATCAGGTGCAACCCGTCATCGAGGACTGGGGCAGCGACTCCACCGCCTTCGACAACACCGTGGAGCTCCTGGTCAGGAGCCGGCGCCCCCTGACCCAGGCCCTCATGATGATGATCCCGGAGGCGTGGGAGGACGTCCATGACCTCTCCCCGAAGCTGCGGGACTTCTACGCCTACCACGCCAACCTGCTCGAGCCGTGGGACGGGCCGGCTGCGATCTCCTTCAGCGACGGACGCCTGGTCGGTGCCGCCCTCGACCGCAACGGCCTGCGCCCTGCCCGGTTCGCCGTCACCAGGGAGGGCCTGGTGGTGCTGGCGTCGGAGGCCGGTGTCGTCGACTTCAGTCCCGAATCCGTCGTCGAGCTGGGGCGGCTGTCGCCGGGGGAGATGCTCGCCGTGGACCTCGAGCGCGGGGTCATCCGCCGCAACGCCGAGATCAAGGCGGAGGCCGCCCAGAGCGCGCCCTGGGGACGGTGGGAGCGGTCCCGAGTCCTGCGCCTGCACGAGCGCCACGAGAGCGGGCCCGAGCCCGAGGTGCCCGTGCCCACCCTCGACGACCTGCTGCCGATGCACCGATGCTTCGGATACTCGGAAGAGGAGCTCCTCAACGTCCTGGCCACCGCCGCCACAACGGGCCACGAGCCGGTCGCCTCCATGGGCGACGACACCGCCCTGGCGGTGCTGTCGCGACGCCCTCGGTTGCTCTTCGACTACCTGTACCAGGGGTTCGCTCAGGTCACCAACCCTCCGCTCGACTCCCTGCGCGAACGTCGGGTCATGTCCCTGCGCACCACCCTGGGGCCGGGCGGCGACCTGCTCGCCCCAGGGCCGGCGGTTCCCCCACGGATCGAGTTGGAGGGACCGATCTTGACCGACCAAGGGTTGGCGCGGCTGCGGCGGCAGGAGTCGGCTCGACTCAGGTGCCGCACCTTGGCCGCTGTCTTCTCCCCCGGCGCCGGTACGCCGGCGCTCTCGCAGGCGCTTTCCGAGCTGGCCGAGGACGCCCAGCGCGCGGTCGCGGACGGAGTTCAGGTTCTCGTCCTCAGCGACCGCGATGTCGGTCCGGAGCTGGCGCCCGTCCCCAGCCTGCTCGCCCTTGGGCGGGTTCATCACCATCTGGTGAACCTGGGCCTGCGCACGAGGCTGAGCCTGGTGGTGGAGTCGGCGGAGCCGCGCACGGTGCATCACATGGCATGCCTGATCGGCCACGGCGCCGAGGCGATCAACCCCTACCTGGCGCTGGCGACGGTGTCCGCCCTGGCCAGCGAGGACGAGCTCCCCAGAGCCCGGTCGCGGGCCCAGGCCAGGTCCGCCTACTTGGCGATGCTCACCGAGGGGATCCGGAAGGTCATCTCCAAGATGGGGATCTCGACGCTGGCCAGCTACTGTGGGGCCCAGGTCTTCGAGGCGGTGGGGATCTCCCAGGAGGTGGTCCAGCTCTGCTTCCCGGGCACCCCCTCCCGGCTCGGTGGCGTGGGTCTGGGGGCGCTGGCCCAGGACGTGCTCAGCCGTCATCGAGCCGCCTACCCGGTCTCGCCTTCAGGAGTCGAGCGCGAGGTGGGGGGCGACCACCGCTGGCGGGTGGGCGGGGAGTCCCACGCCTGGAATCCGGAGGCGGTGGCCGCTCTCCAACACGCGGCCAGGCAGGGGTCGTCGGCCCGCTACGAGGACTTCCGCCGCCTGGCCGACGCTGAGGTCGGCGGGCCGATCTCCCTGCGGCACCTGCTGGAGCCGCGCCCGGGAGTCGAGATCCCCTTGGAGGAGGTGGAGCCCGCGCAGGAGATCGTGCGCCGTTTCGTCACCGGCGCGATGTCGTTGGGAGCGCTGAGCAAGGAGGCGCACGAGACCCTGGCTGTGGCCATGAACCGGCTCCGAGCCAAGAGCAACACCGGCGAGGGAGGTGAGGACCCGGGGCGCTACCGACGCCTCGACGGTGACGAAGACCGCCGATCCGCCATCAAGCAGGTCGCCTCGGGTCGCTTCGGAGTCACCATCGAATATCTCGTCAACGCGGACGACATCCAGATCAAGATGGCTCAGGGGGCCAAGCCGGGGGAGGGCGGTCAGCTGCCCGGACACAAGGTGGATGAGACCATCGCCCGGCTTCGACACGCCAGCCCGGGTGTCGAGCTGATCTCTCCACCGCCCCACCACGACATCTACTCGATCGAGGACCTGGCCCAGCTGATCTGGGACCTCAAGCAGAGCAACCCCGCGGCCCGCGTCAGCGTGAAGCTGGTCTCCTGCACCGGGGTGGGGACGGTGGCCGCCGGAGTGGTGAAGGCTCGTGCCGACCACATCACCATTTCGGGGCACGACGGGGGCACCGGGGCGGCTCCGCTGTCCTCGATCAAGAGCGCCGGTCTGCCGTGGGAGCTGGGGCTGGCGGAGACCCAGCAGACCCTGGTGCGCCAGGGGCTGCGTTCCCGGGTGGTGCTGCAGGTCGACGGGGGCTTGCGGACCGGGCGCGATGTCGTGACCGCGGCGTTGCTCGGCGCCGAGGAGTTCGGCTTCGCCACCGCCGCGCTGGTCGCCAGCGGCTGCGTGCTGATGAGGGTCTGCCATCTCAACACCTGCCCGGTGGGCGTGGCCACCCAGGACCCGGTGCTGCGGCGCCGCTTCGCCGGTCAACCGGAACATGTGATCCGGTACTTCCTGATGGTGGCCGAGGACACCCGGCGATGGATGGCCCGCCTGGGTTTCCGCAACTTCTCCGACATGGTCGGACAGGTGCAGCGGCTCGGGACACGCCCAGACCGGTACCCGGCCAAGGCTTGCGACCTGGATCTCACACCCCTTCTCGCCGTGCCCGAGGCCCGGGCCGCGCAGCTGATGCGGGGCGGGCACCGGCGCGATGCCGCTGCCGTGCGGAACCTCAGGGGCCAGGACCATCACCTGGAGCAAGCCCTGGATGTTCGCGCCCTGCGCCGGCTGGAGGGGCGGCTGAGCACGGGCCTGCCCATCACTCTCCGCCTGACCGTGAACAACCGGGACCGTGCGGTCGGCTCCCTGATCAGTGGTGAGATAACCCGGCTGCACGGGGGCAGAGGTCTGCCCGACGGGACTGTCCACCTTCGCCTTCGCGGGATCGCCGGCCAGAGCCTCGGGGCCTGGCTCTGCCCCGGGCTGACCGTGACCTGTGTGGGAGCCGCCAACGACTACCCGGGCAAGGGTCTCAGTGGGGGGCGGCTCGTGGTCATGCCCCCGCCTCGGTTGTCGGCCGTCACCGCGGAGCAAGTGATCGTGGGCAACGTGGCGCTCTACGGCGCCACCGCCGGCGAGGCCTTCTTCGCCGGCCGGGCCGGGGAACGGTTCGCGGTCCGCAACAGCGGCGCCACGGCTGTGGTCGAGGGGGTGGGCGACCACGGCTGCGAGTACATGACCGGGGGCACGGTCCTGGTCCTGGGCTCGGTGGGCCACAACTTCGGAGCCGGGATGACTGGTGGCACGGCCTACCTGCTGCGAGTTCACGCCGCCTCCCGCAAGTTGAGTTCCGAGTCGGTGGAGGTGCGGCGCCCGCCGGCTGCGGACCGAAGCCGCATCATGGGCCTGCTCCGCCGGCACTGGGAGCTCACCCGCAGCCCACTCGCCGCGAAGCTGCTGGCCGACCCCGAGGGCACCTCCGCGGCGCTGGTTGCCGTGCGCCCCCGGCGGGCCGCCGCGGTGGCGGCAGCCAAGCCCCTCCCGGCCCGCATCGACCCCCAATCCGCAGTCGCCCGAGGCTGATCGGTGCCGGATCCACTGGGTTTCGTGCACTTCCCGCGCACCACCGCGCCCAGCCGCCCGGTCCACCTGCGGCTCGCGGACTACGCCGAGATCCACCTGGCAACGGGCGAAGGCGAACTGCGCGAGCAGGCGCGCCGCTGCATGGGATGCGGCATCCCCTTCTGCCACCAGGGCTGCCCGCTGCACAACCTCATCCCCGACTGGAACGCTTTGGTGGAGCGCCGGAGCTGGCAGCAGGCCCTGTCGCGCCTGCACCTGACCAACAACTTCCCGGAGTTCACAGGGCGACTCT
>JAKBTP010000215.1 GCA_021844355.1 bacterium
CCCAGCTCCACCGCCGGCACCTGGCCAAGACGCCCCCGCAGCCTCCCGAACGGAGTCCTGGCGTACCCCACCACCACCGGGTCCATCTCGCCCACGCTCATATCCTAGACCGAGCGGCTTTGGCCCGCCTCGCCCTGGAGCAGGCGGGCGACCGATCCCCCGAGGCCCAGGAGGTGGGAGGCGATCACCAGGCGCTGCACCTCCGAGGTCCCCTCACCGATCTCGTTGATCTTCACGTCGCGGTAGTACCGGGCCACCGGGAGGTCCTCGATGAAGCCGGAGCCGCCATGGATCTGGACCGCCTGGTTGGCGCACCAGGTGGCGGTCTCCGAGGCGGCCAGCTTGGCCATGGCGGCCAGACGTCCCGCCGACCGGCCGCGGTCGATCTCGGCCCCGGCGCGCCACACCATGGTCCGCGCCATCTCGATTCTGGTGGCCATGTCGGCCAGCTTGAGCTGGGTGGCCTGAAATTGGCTGAGGGGACGTCCGAACTGCCGCCGCTGCTGGCTGTGGGCCAGGCTGGCGTCCAGGCAGGCCTGGGCCACCCCCACGGAGAGGGCGGCGATCGCCACCCGGCCGGCCTCCAGTACCGCGAGGAACTGGGCGAAGCCCCCGCCCTCCCGGCCCAGGAGGTTGGAGCGCGGGACCCGGCAGGAGGCGAAGGTCAGCTCCCTGGTGTCGCTGGCGTGCCAGCCCAGCTTGCGGTAGGGCTCGGCAAGCGAATAGCCGGGAGTCCCCCTCTCCACCAGGATGGCGCTGATCTCGGGAGGGTCCCCGGGGCGGCTGGTCAGAGCGGTGATGGTCACCCCCCGGCTGATCTCGGTGCCGGCGTTGGTGATGAAGCACTTGCCCCCGTCGATGACAAAGGAGTCGCCGTCGGCCCGGGCCCTGGTCCGGGTCCCGCCGGCGTCCGACCCCGCCTCCGGCTCGGTGAGGCCGAAGGCCCACAGCGCCCGCCCGGCGCAGAGCTCAGGCAGCCAGCGCCCCTTCTGCTCCTCGGTGCCGAAGTTGTAGATGGGGGCGATCCCCAGCGAGACCGCGGCCTCCAGGGTGATCCCCACCGCCGCGTCTGCGCGGGAGATCTCCTCCAGCGCCAGGAGGTAGCTCACAAAGTCGCCGCCGGCCCCCCCCACCGCCTCGGGATAGGGAAGGCCGAACAGCCCCAGCTCCCCCATCTGGGCGACGATCTCATAGGGGAAGCGCTGCAGGCGGTCGTTCTCGGCGGCCGCCGGCGCCACCACCTGGTCGGCGAACTCACGGCAGGTGGAGCGGATCGCCTCCTGCTCCGGGGTGAGATCGAAGCTGAGCCCCACCTAGCCCCGCCGGAGGCGGGCAGTGACCCGCTCCACGATCTGCTCGATGGTGTCGGCGACCTCCACCCCGGCCCGCTCCAGGGCCGCCACCTTGGAGGCGGCGCTCCCGGTGTTCCCCGAGATGATGGCTCCGGCGTGCCCCATCCGCTTTCCGGGCGGCGCGGTGCGGCCGCTGATGAAGCCCACCACCGGCTTGGGGTAGCCGCGGCCGATGAGCTCGGCCGCCCGCTCCTCGTCCGAGCCCCCGATCTCCCCCGCCATCACCACCAACTCGGTCTCGGGGTCGGATGCGAACAGCTCCAGGACGTCGGAGAAGGAGAGCCCCAGAACCGGGTCTCCCCCGATCCCCACCGCGGTGGACTGTCCGTACCCGGCCGCCGCCAGCGACTGCATGATCTCGTAGGTCAGGGTGCCGGAGCGGGAAACCACCCCCACCGGGCCGGGCCTCCCGTTCTGGTTGGGGATGATCCCCACCTTGCTGCGCTCCCCGGGAGACATCAGCCCTGGACAGTTGGGGCCCACCAGGCGGGCCCCCCGAGAGGCGAGGTAGGCCCGGGCGCGGACCATGTCGTTCACCGGGATCAGCTCGGTGATGCAGACCACCAGCTGCAGCCCGGCGGCGGCCGCCTCCATGATGGCGTCGGCGGCGAACGCCGGTGGGACGAACACCCCGGAGACGGTGGCCCCGGTGGAGATCACCGCCTCTGCCACCGAGTCGAAGACCGGGCGCCCCAGGTGCTGGCTGCCCCCCTTCCCCGGCGACACCCCGGCCACCACGTTGGTCCCAAACTCGATCATCTGCTGGGTGTGGAAGGTGCCCTCGCTGCCGGTCATCCCCTGGACCAGGACCCGGGACTCGGAGTTCAAGAGGATGCTCATCGGCCCGCCCCCGCAACCATCTCCACCACTCGCCGGGCGGCTTCCGGGGCCGAGACCGCGGGGATTATGCCCGCCTCCTCCAGGAGCCGCCGGCCCTCCTCCTCCCGGGTCCCGGTCATCCGGACCACTAGGGGAAGCTTGATCTGCAGCTCGTCGCGGGCCTGGATCAGCCCCTTGGCGACCTCGTCGCCCCTCGTGATCCCGCCGAAGATGTTCACGAAGATCCCCCTCACCTCGGGGTCCAGCAGCACCATCTCCAGCGCCTGGCGGACCACCTCGGCCTTGGCCCCGCCGCCGATGTCCAGGAAGTTGGCGGGGCTGCCTCCCTGCTGCTTGACCAGGTCCAGGGTGTTCATGACCAGGCCGGCGCCGTTGCCGATGACCCCGATGTCCCCCCCGAGGTGCACGTAGGTGAGCCCCCGCCGCCGGGCCTCCACCTCCAGCTGGTCATCCCCGCTGGAGGCGGCCTCGGCGTCCCCCCCCAGCTCCCGCACCAGATCCTGGTGGCGGTACTCGGCGTTCTGGTCAACCTCCACCTTCCCGTCCCCGGCGATCAGCTGGCCGGAGCGGGTGATCACCAGGGGGTTGATCTCGCAGAGGGTGGCGTCCAGCCGCTGGCACAGCTGGTACAGCCGCTGCACCAGCGGGACCATCATGCCGAGAAGGCGGGAGCGCTCCAGGACCTGCTCCCCCTGGGCGCTGGCGAGGGCGTTCAGTGTGAGCTGGCGGATCTCGAAGGGGAGGGGCCCCGAGAAGGGGTCCGGCCAGAGCTTGGCGATCTTCTCCGGGGTGCGCTCAGCGACATCCTCGATCTCCATACCCCCGGCGAAGGAGAGCAGCACCGCCAGCCGCCGACGATCCCGGTCCAGGGTGACTCCGAGGTAGAGCTCCTGGCCGATGTCCAGCAGCTCCTCCAGAAGGACGGCCGGAACCCGGTAGCCGCGGATCTCCATCTGCAGGATCTGGCTCGCGGCATCGCGGGCCTCCTCGGGTGTCCGCGCCACCTTCACCCCGCCCGCCTTGCCCCTGCCCCCGATGGGGACCTGGGCCTTCACCACCACCTCACCCAGCTCTCGGGCGGCGGACTCCGCCTCCAAGGGGGTCCGCGCCACCCGCCCCATGGGACACTCGATGCCCTCGCTGCGGAACTGCGCCTTGGCCTGATGCTCCAGGAGCTTCACATGCACCTCCCTCGGGCCGGCCCATGGCCGCCCCTCTGAACTCTGCCAAGTTTAGAGGCCCCCACCTATCGGGATCTCGGCCGGGAGCGACTAGAGCGGGATGTTGCCGTGGCGGCGGTGGGGCGGGTCGACCCGCTTGCTGCGCGCCATCCGCAGCGCCCTGATCAGGGCAGGGCGGGTCTGCCGAGGCTCGATCACGTCGTCCAGGTAGCCGCGCTCCGCGGCCAGGTAGGGGTTGGCGAACTGCTCCCGGTAGTCGGCGATCAGCTCCTCCTCGGTGCGCTCGCCCTGGCTCCGGCGGCCAAGGAAGCGGACCGCCCCCTCCGCCCCCATCACCGCTATCTCGGCGGTGGGCCAGGCGCAGTTGTAGTCGGCGCCCAGGTGCTTGCTGCACATGACGTCGTAGGCCCCGCCGTACGCCTTGCGGGTGATCACCGTGAGCTTGGGGACGGTGGCCTCGGCGAAGGCGTACAGCAGCTTGGCCCCGTGGCGGATGATCCCGGAGTGCTCCTGGTCGCTCCCGGGCAGGAAGCCGGGCACGTCCACCAGGGTGATAAGGGGGATGTTGAAGGCGTCGCAGAAGCGCACGAAGCGCGCCCCCTTCACCGAGGCGGAGATGTCCAGGGCGCCGGCCAGGTGGCGGGGCTGGTTGGCCACCACCCCCACGCTCATCCCGTCCATCCGGGCGAAGCCCACTATGAGGTTGGGGGCGAACAGCGGCTGCACCTCCAGGAACTCACCGGAGTCCACCACCCGGTGGATCACCTCCCGCATCTCGTACGGCTCCCGGTGGCTGTCGGGGATGAGCGACTGGAGCTCGGGGTCGGCGCGGTCGACGGGATCCGTGCAGGGGATCCGGGGCGGCGGCTCTTGGCTGTTCTGCGGGAGGTAGGAGAGCAGGGACCGGACCTGCTGGAAGGCCTCGTCCTCGCTGCCCGCCTCGAAGTGGGCCACCCCGCTCCTCTGGGAGTGGACGTCCGCCCCGCCCAGCTGCTCGAAGTCCACCTCCTCCCCGGTGGTCACCCGGACCACCTCGGGACCGGTGATGAACATGTAGCCCACCCGGCGCACCATGAAGGTGAAGTCGGTGATCGCTGGGGAGTAGACGGCTCCGCCGGTGCAGGGGCCGGCCACCACCGAGAGCTGGGGGATCACCCCGCTGCAGCGCACGTTGCGGTAGAAGATGTCGGCGTATCCGGCCAGGGCCACCACCCCCTCCTGGATCCTGGCCCCGGCGCTGTCGTTGATCCCCACCAGAGGGCAGCCGGTGCGCTCGGCGAGGTCCATCACCTTGCACACCTTCTCGGCGAAGGCCTCCCCCAGGGACCCACCCATGAAGGAGGCGTCGTGGGAGAAGACGAAGACCTGCCTACCCCCCACCGTGCCGAAGCCGGTGACCACCCCGTCGCCCGCCGCCCTCCGCTCGGCCATGTCGAACTGGTCCGAGCGATGGGTCACGAAGGCGTCGAGCTCGGTGAAGCTGTCGGGGTCCAGGAGCCGGCGGATCCGCTCCCGGGCGGTCAGCTTTCCCCGGCGCCGCTGCGCCCGCTCGGCCTCTCCACCGCGGTGGACGGCGTCGTGGCGGCGCTTGCGCAGCTGGTTGATCAGCCGCTCGTTCTCCCCGGGCTCCCGGGAGCCCCCCGCCTCAGCACCTGCCATCAGGCAATCTTCCCCGAATGAGGGCGGCGGCGGCTGGCGAGCCTCAGAGCTGGGCTTGCGGGCGGAAGACGCCGAAGGTCTCCCGCAGCCGGTCGCAGACCTCCTGCAGG
>JAKBTP010000018.1 GCA_021844355.1 bacterium
CCGGGGTGAGGGGCGAAACCAGCGCCAGAAGCCGCACTCCGTGCGGGCCGGCGCGCCGGGCCAGCGCCAGGGCGGCGTTGCCCGAGGAGCTGACCACCCCCTGGGAGCGGCCCTCAGACGACAGCTCCTGCAGCATCCGCTCGGCGCTGCGGCCCTTATGGGAGCCGTCCGGGACCAGATCCTCCCGCTTCAGCCAGAGCTCCCCGATCCCCAGACGGGCGGCGAGCTCCGGCGCCGGCTCCAGGGGGGGCGGGGGCAGGGAGGGCGGGGTGGACGCTAAATTGGGGCGGGTGGCGCCCCCGCCGCCGGCTTCAGCCGACGTCACGCAGGAGACCCCAGATGGCCGACCTATCCGACCGCTGCTGCCCCGACTGCGGGGCCGACCTGGACCTCTTGGGCGACGAGGAGGTGGGGGCACTGGTGGACTGCCCCAACTGCGGAGCCGTCTTCGAAGTGGTGGCCACCGTGCCCTTCACCCTGGCCCCCTTCGTGGACGAGGAGAAGTAGCGCCCCTGCGCAGAGCCCGGCGGTAGCCGCCCGCCCCGTAGTGGGCGGAGAAGAATCCCGGGCAGGCGGGGGAGAGGAGCACGGCGTCCCCGGGCCGGGCCAGGGTGCGTGCCTGATCGACCGCCTCCTCGAGGCTGTCCACCTCCCTCACCAGCGTGCCCCCACCGGCACGGCGGACCGCCTCCAGCAGACGGGCCGAGCCGCTCCCGGGCAGCAGCAGGACCTGGCGGACCTCTCGCCCCACCATCTGGGCCAGCTCGTCGAAGGGGATGGACTTGTCCTCCCCCCCACAGATGAGAACCACCTCTCGAGCCAGCGTCCGGACCGCGGCCACCGTGGACTGGGGGGTGGTGCTGGAGAGGTCGTCGAAGTAGTCAACGCCGTCCTGCTGCCAGACCAGCTGGATGCGGTGGGGGAGCGGGCGCAGCTCGGCCAGAGCCCGGGCCGCACCCGGCAGCGCCGGCCAGGGCAACTCGTCGAGGGCGGCGAGGAGGGCCAGCGCCGCCCGGACGTTGGCCCGGTTGTGCTCGCCCGGAAGGCGCAGGGCGCCCAGCTCCAGCACCGCCTGCCGCTCCTTGCCGCGGCGGACCACAGCCCAGCCGTCCTCCTCGTAGCAGCCGTCGCTCTCCCCGAGCGCCGCCTCGTCCTGGGCGAACACCACCTGGCGCACCCCTTTGGGTAGGGGGCCCGCTCCCCAGCTGACCGGGTCGTCGGCATTGCGGACGCCGACCTCGCAGCCGGGAAGCTCGTAGATGCGTCTCTTGCAGGCGACGTAGGCCGCCATCCCCCCGTGCTCATCGAGATGGTTGGGGGTGATGTTGGTGATGCAGCCCACCCGGGGGGCGCGGTCCATCTGCAGCAGCTGGCGGTTGGAGATCTCCAGCACCAGCCAGCCCTGGCCGGCCTCATCCCGGGCCACCGCCTCCAGCGCCTGCTGGTTGTGGCGGTCGTTTCCGGCCAGCCACACGAGCGGCGTGATCGCCCTCAGCCCCCGCGCCACCAGCGCCGAGGTGGTGGACTTGCCGTGGCTTCCGGTCACTCCCACCACCGGGCCGCGGCAGAGGTCCAGGTAGGCCTGGATGAGCGAGTAGAAGGGGACCCCCTGCTCCCGGAGCCGGCGCAGCTCCAGGTTGCGGCGGTGGAGGAACCAGGCCTGGGTGGGCACCACGAGGCTGGTCTCTCCGATCCCCTCCAGGTACCGGTCCCCGAGATGTAGCTCCGCCAGGCCGCCCAGCAGTCCGTCCAACTGCCCCCGGGCTGCCTCGGGCCCCAGACCGGCGTGGGCGAGCCGGTGCGCCCTGGCCAGCTCCGGGAGGGTGGGGCTGAGGTCATGCCCCACCACCCGGGTGAAGCCGGCGTCCAGCAGGTAGTGGGCGATCTCCCCTCCCTCCACGCTTCCCACCCCGACCACGTCGACGCGCTGGTCATGGAGGCCCTCAAGCCGGGCCGGGAGGCGGAGGGAGGCGCCGGTGGAGGGGCCCTTCGTCGAAGCGGGAAGCACCGCCTCAGATTACCGGGAGTCTGGGCGGGCGCCTTCGAGCCGGCGCACCGCGACGACCGTGTAGCGTTCCTGGAAGTCCCGGAGAGGCTCCCGGCGCACGGCCATCTTCTCGCTGCAGGCGTGGACCACCTCGTCCGGACCGAGGGCGAGGGCCACGTGGCTGCGCCGGGCCGGCCCTCGGCTGAGAGCTGCCACCAGGTCCGCCGACTGCAGGTCGGACAACCTCACCCGCCGGCCCATGAGCCGCTGCCTCCGGCTGTTGCGGGGCAGCATCACACCCACCCCGAGGAAGCTCCGCCAGATCAGCCCCGAGCAGTCCAGCCCCTCCGCCCCGGTGCCGCCCCACACGTATGGGCGGCCCAGCTGGCTCAGGGCGGCGCCCAGCACCTCCTGTGGGTCCCAGGAGGCGCTGCTGCGGAGCGCCTCCGGCGGGGGGCCGAAGCGGAAGGCGGCGGACCTCGGCACCCAGCCCACGGCCTCCCCCGGGGCCCGGACCAAGAGATGCTCTCGGAAGGCCGCCAGGAGCGCTGCCGGAGGGTCACCGGGCAGGAGCTCGGTGGTCAGCTCCAGCCCCTTCCGGCCGGCCGGCACCGGCCGGCGCCAGACCCTGAGGGGCATCCCCTCAGGGTGCAGGCCGGCCCTGGGGCGCCTGCGGGCCAGCACCAGGAGCCTCGTGCGCCCGCCCGGCCAACTCCGACTCATGAGGTCGTGGACCGCCTGCGCCTGGGAGGCCAAACCGACGGATCCCATCACCCCGCCCTCGAGCACCTGAACCCGCACCAGCGGGACCCCGTAGCGCCGCCGGGCCTCCTCAGCCAGCTCAGCGATGCCCCCGGCCACGGCCGGCTTCCCCCCGCTCATCTCTCCCGCAGCCCCAGGACCTGGCGCCACCCCGACCACGGCCGCCGTGGCACCGACTCCGCCGGGTGGAGGACCACAGAGCTGCCGTCGGTGGCCAGCACCTGGGGGATGAGCGGGCTTCTGGCCATGCCGTACAGCCGCCTCGCGAGATGCTGGAGCTGGGGGGGGGCGGCCGCCTCCCCCACCGCCCCCACCACCATCCCGCGGTCGGGCACCAGGAGGGCCGCCTCCCCACCGCCCCTCTGGGCGAGGGCCGCCAGGAACTCGGGAACCAGGAGCAGGCTGCTGGAGAAGAGCGGGTCCTCGGAGAAGAGCCAGCGCCGCTGGGCGGGGTGCTGGTTCAGGATCTCGCGCCAGCCCTGAAGGCGCAGGGCGGTGTTGCGGTCCGCCATCTCGGCCAGCCGGTCAGGGGCCAGTCCCGCCGCACCGGCCTCCTCCGCCGAGACCCCTCTCATGACCTCCCCGGGGAGAGCCTCCGAGACGAAGGCCAGCAGCCCTCCCGGCAGCGGGCGGGTGACCAGCTCCGGGGACCTGCTGTATCCGCGCACCACCCGCTCCAGTCGGACGCACCACATCAGGGCGTCGGGGTCCGGGGCGGCCCCGGATTCGGGTGAGGCCTCGGCGGCCGCCAGCCGAGGTCCGGCGGCCGCGACGAAGCTCGAGATCCGCGCTGGGGTGGAGACCTCCTCCTGGCGGCAGCTCGCGTACAGCGTCTCCAGGGTGAGCGTGACCTGCGCCCTGTCCTTGCGGGCGAGGACGCCGAACCCGTCGGGGGCGGCCTCCAGAGACCAGTCGGGATAGCGCGACCGCAGCTGGGTAAGCAGCCGGAGCTGGAACTCCCCCCGCCGAGGGTCCAGAGAGGGGGCGGGCACCCGGATCAGGCGCCCCCGGCGCGCGAGCTGACGTAGTCCACGAGGACGTAGTCTCCCAGCCGGTCCGGGCTGACGAAGAAGGCCCGGCCCCGATTGAGGCGGGTCAGCTGGCGCACGAAATGGACCAGGTGGCTGTTGGTCTCCAGCATGAAGGTGTTGATCACGATTCGCTCCTCGGTGCAGCGGCGCACCTCCTCCAGCGTCCTCTGGAAGGTCTCCGGAAGCGGTGGGTAGCGGAACACCAGCCGCCCCCCATCCAGATGGGCGGTGGGCTCCCCGTCCGAGACCACGATCACCTGCCGGCTACCCCCGCGGTGGCGGCTGAGCAAGCGCCGGGCCACCATCAGCCCATGCTGGAGGTTGGTGCCGTACACGTACTCGCTGTAGGAGAGCTCGGCCAAGGCGGTGGCCGGGATCTCCCGAGCGTAGTCGGAGAACCCCACCACGTAGAGGGTGTCGCGGGGGTATTGGGTGCGGATCAAGGACTCCAGCGCCAGGGCCATCTTCTTGGCCGCGTAGAAGTAGCCCCGCAGCGGCATGCTCCGGCTCATGTCCAGCATGAGGACCGTGGTGGCCCGCACCTGGCTCTCGGAGCGCACCACCTCGAAGTCATCCTGCTGCAGGGTCAGCGGTGGAGGGCCGGAGCCCCGGCGCAGCGCGTTGCGCACGGTGCGCTCCACGTCGAGGCGGAAGGGGTCGCCGAACTCGTACCTCTTGGTCTCGTCCCCAGGGTCCGCCCCGACCCCGCTGCGCTCCACGCGGTGCCCGCCGAAGCGGTCTCGGGGCAGGCGGCGGAAGACGTCTCCCAGAGCCTTCTCGCCGATCCTTCGCACCCCCTGCGGGGTGAGTGAGGGGCCCTCACTGTTCAGTCGGAGCTGCCCCGAGCGGGCCAGCTCCGCCATCAGCTCCTCGATGGCGGCGACCCCGGCTGCGGCCTCCGGCCCCAGCTCCTCCAGGAGGGCGGAGCGCAGCTCCTCGCTCAGCGGCTGGCCCCGGTAGGCGGCGCGCAGAGCTCTCTCCAGCTCCTCGGTGCGCCGCAGCCTCCCCATGACCTCCATGGCCGCGGGGAAGTCCAGCTCCTCACCGCCGGAGAACGCCATCCTGCCACCCAGTCGGCCACCGGGGGCGAGCTCGGAGAGGAGCTGTCCCAGCTGGGTCAGCTCCTCCTGGATCCCGGGGTCGTCCAGGGCCGCCGCCATCATCGCCTCCAACTCCGCCCTGGACTCGGGGCTGAGGGACTGGACCAGAGACTCCATCTCCGCCATCCGCTGCTGCAGCTGGCGGACGAAGTCCTCCAGGTTGTCCGGGTGGCCCGGGAAGGCCTCACCCCAGCGCTCCATGAACTGCTCGTAGCGATCCGGCTCGCCGGCCAGGCGGCGCTCCAGCATCGAGTTGAGGTC
>JAKBTP010000035.1 GCA_021844355.1 bacterium
TTGAGCATGACCAGGGAGAGCGCGCCGCGGTGCACCACCAGGGACTCCCGGTCGCCGGCCCCCAGGGCCCGGCAGAAGATGCACTCAGCGGGCGGCTGGGAGTCGGTCACCCGGTCGATGTAGGCCATCCGCCACGGCGCCCAGAGGGTTTCCATGCGCTCCTCCCCAATTCGCCCGAAGTTGACGCGCTGCCCGGCGCCCCCTTAGACTACCGGGGTCCCCGGGCAGCCGCGTGGAGGGCTGTCCCAGATCCGCCTGCGGGCGCTTGTGAGGTGCTCTTCTTCGTGGGTTCGGTGATCAAGAAGCGGCGCAAGAAGATGCGCAAGCACAAGCACAAGAAGATGCTCAAGAAGACCCGTTGGCAGCGCCGCGGGAGCTGAGCCTCTCCCCTTTTTCTTAGAGCTGGCAGCGACGGGGCGGGTCTATACTGCCCCCGGGGGCGATAGCTCAGCTGGCAGAGCGCTGCTTTCGCACGGCAGAGGTCAGGGGTTCAAGTCCCCTTCGCTCCACCACGACCCTCCCGGGTCGCCACGGGCGACCTCCGGGTCGCGAGCTCGCGGAGCGTGCGGTCCCAGCGGCCGCCCACCCCGGCGCGGGGGCCGGCGTGAGGGTCCGACGAGCAGAAGGCGCCCGCCGAAGTCGAACCGGCGCCAGGGGCTGGGGGGACTACTCCCCGTCCAGGTTGGCGAAGTAGGCGGAGACGGCGTGGTCGAGCAGCTCCGGGGTGAGCCGCGGCTCGACGCCGAAATAGGCGGCGGCGTGGATCAGGTGATCCAGGATGTCTCGGGGCTCGCACCCATGCAGGGGCCGCCCGGACTTGCGGTAGTGCTCCTCCACCAGGTAGCTCACCGCCTCGGGGTCGTAGGTGAGACCCATGCTCTCGCAGGCCCGTCGGAAGATCCGCCCGTATTCGATAACCGAGGGGTTGGGGACCTCCACCTTGTAGCGGATCCGGCGCAGGAAGGCCTCGTCGACCAGGTCCTTCGGCTTGAGGTTGGTGGACAGGATGAGGATCTCGGTGAACGGCACCTGGACGGTGGTCCCGGCCCGGGAGATGTTCAGGTAGTCGTACCCCGCCTCCAGGGGCACGATCAGCCGGTTGAGGAGATCCTGAGGCGAGAGCTGCTGCCTACCGAAGTCGTCGACCACGAACAGCCCGCCGTTGGCCTTCAGCTGCAGCGAGGCCTCGTAGAAGCCCATTCGGGGGTCGAAGCTCAGCTCCAGCTCCCGACCGGTCAGCTCGCCACCCGCCATCACCACCGGGCGGGTGCAGAAGGCCCACCTCGTGTCATGGGGCGGGAGCTCGGCGGGCACCGGCTTGTGGTGCACGGGGTCGAAGATGCGGATCACCTCGCCCTTCACGTAGATGGCGTAGGGCACGAACAGGGGATCCCCCAGCAGCGAGGCGCACGCCTGGGCGATGGTGCTCTTGCCATTGCCGGGCGGACCGTACAGGAAGATCGACTGGCGCGAACTGAGGGCCGGTCCGAGTCGGTTGAGGACGCTCGGCGGAAGGACCAGCTTGTCCAGGGCGGCCCGCAGGAGCTGGTGGGTCACCATCGGACCGGTGCGGCCCTGATAGCGAGCCACGGCCACGTACACCTCGAGGGGAACCGGGGCGGGCCCAGCGTACTGGCTGACCTCGATCAGCTCACGGGCACGCTCCCGCCCGGTGCGACTGATGGCGTACTGCAGCCCCTCGGCGAAGCCGGCATCGCCGTCCACGGTGCCGCGGATGCCGGTGGTGCCGCAGTAGCCCTCGTCCGAGAGGAACTTCAGGGCGTCCGAAACCATGTTCCAGGGCAGGCACACGTGACGCGCCAGGTCCCGACCCAGCATCCCGCCGTTGAAGTAGAGGACCTTCAGGACCAGGTCGCAGATGAAGTTGAACGGCAGGCCAGCCTCCTTCGGGCTCTGCGGAACCGGGGGGAAGCCGATCTGGCTACGGGAACTGGACGGAGAGCTGACGGTGGCTGCAGACATTCTCTGTGCTTCGAACTCCTGATGGAGGTGGCGCGTCACCCCGGCTGACTGGCGCCAGTCTCCCACCGAAACCGCTGGATTCATCCCCTGCCATCAGCAGTTTGCAGAGCCGTGAGGCGATCGCCACCGGTCCGTGACCGGCCCGGGCCACTCCCTCAATCCGGGGGCCACTGCTCGGAGGCTGGCATAATCGCCGAACGGATGGCAGCCTCAAGGACCCGGCCCCACCCATGCAGGAGATAGAGCTCCCGGTCGGCAAGCGTCGCCGTTCCAGCTCCGGACGCCGTCGTGGCAGCCGGGGAGGGCGGGAGGCCGGCTTCTGGCGTCGGCACGGATTCCTGCGGCGCAGCACCCTGGCCCTGGTGGTCCTGGTGCTGGCGGGATGTGCCGGCATGGGGACCGGGTTCATAGTTCTCGCCGCCTTCCAGGTAGGACTCCCGTCGGTCACCGACCTCCCCAAATTGGGACCGCCGCAGAACAGCTACCTGCTGGCCAGCGACGGGACACTCCTCACCGTGCTCCACGAGCCCGGGGAGCAGCACATCCACGTCGGCATCTCCCAGGTCAGCCCCTGGGTGATCAAGGCCACCGTGGCCGTCGAGGACCGCCACTTCTTCCAGGACGGCGGCTCGGTGGACCTCCCGCGGATCATCTCCGCCGGGCTGCACGACATCGTCCACCATCACTCCCTGCAGGGAGCCAGCACCATCACCGAGCAGCTGGCCAAGATCTCCTTCCTCACCCCGGCCCAGACCATCACCCGCAAGATCCGGGAGCTGCTCCTGGGCTTCGAGATCTCCAAGACGTTCAAGCCCGACCAGATCCTGCAGATGTACCTCAACCGGATCGACTACGGCAACCAGGCCGTCGGCATCGGCACGGCCGCCGAGCTGTACTTCCACATCCCGGCCAACAAGCTGGACCTGGCCCAGGCCAGCATGCTGGCCGGGATCCCCGACGCTCCCTCCGCCTTCGACCCCCTGGCCTACGTCGGGGTCAAGGGCCCCAACTACGCCAAGCTGCGCCAGCAGGTGGTCCTGGAGGCGATGGTGGCCAACCACTACATCACCCAGTCCCAGGCCGACGCCGCCTACAAGGAGCAGCTCACCTACTACCCCTGGCAGACCAGCAGCCCGCTCCTGGCCCCCAACTTCGTGACCTACGTCGAGAGCGAGCTGCAGCAGCGGTTCGGCGACGCCTACCTCAACCCGGGCGGCTGGACCATCTACACCACCCTGAACATGGCCGACCAGCAGGCGGCGGAGCAGACCCTCCAGAACCCGGCCAACAACGCCCGGCTGCTCCGCGAATACAACATCGGGGACTCTGCCCTGGTCTCCCTCGACCCGAGGGACGGGGAGATCCTCGCCATGGTGGGCACAAGCAACTACGGTGGCCCGGTGGGCCAGATCAACATGACGGTCGAGCCGCGACGCCCAGGGTCGAGCTTCAAGATCTTCACCTACACCGCCGCCATCGCCTCGGGCAAGTTCACCATGACCACCCCGGTCCTCGACGCTCCCATCAACATCAACGGATACCAACCCCAGAACTACGAGCACTACTTCAGCGGCATCTGCCAGCTACAGGTCTGCCTCGGCAACTCCATCAACATCCCCGCCGTCAAGGTGGAGATGATCACGGGGCTGCCGAACGTGGTGGCCATGGCCGAGCGGATGGGAGCCTCCCTACTGCTCAACCCCCAGAACACCTACGGGGACGCTCTCACCTTGGGTGGGCTGTCCATCGGAGTCACCGAGCTGCAGATGGCTACCGGGGCTTCGGTGCTGGCCAGTGGCGGGGTGCTGCATGAGCCCACCTCGATCCTCAAGGTGGTCCAGGGGGGGACGACCATCTACCAGTACAACGTGGCCAACAACTCGGTCCAGGTGGTGCCGCCGGACGTGGCCTTCATCATGAACGCCATGCTCTCCAACAACAACAACCGGCTCCGGGATTTCGGGCCCTACGCCCACCTGACCCTCCCCGGACGTCCGGTCTCGGCCAAGACGGGCACCTCCGACGCCCAGTTCGCCAACGGCGCCTACTCCAACAACATCGAGGACAACTGGACATTCGGCTGGACCCCGCAGCTGGTGACCGGGGTCTGGGTGGGCAACCCGAACGGGAAGACCCTCAGCAACGTCACCTCGGGAATCTCCGGTGCCGCCCCCCTCTGGCAGAGCTACATGGAGCACGTTCTCTCTGGGCAGCCGGTGCTCTGGTACACCAAGCCGGCCGATGTCGTCCAGGTCGGTTCCGGCCCCTATCCGTACTACTACCTGCCCAACACCGTGAGCTACGCCAACCAGCACGTGAACTGCCCGCCAGCCTACCGCTCAGGCTGGAACGGCACCTGCTGAGGATCCCCGGGGCGCCCAGCCAGGACAGCGGAAGCCAGCCTCTCCGGCGAGTCGGACTCCAGGGCATCGGGGAAGTGGCAGCAGACCTCGCTGACCCCTAGGTCAAGGTAGGCTTGAAGCTGTTGGGCGCAGCCTTCGGGTGTCCCCACCAGCCGCCGGGCCCGGAACTTGGAACGTTCCTCTCCGTGCCGGTTGTACCGCTCCACCAGCCGGTCCGCCTGGACCTCAGTCTCCCCCACCAGGCAGTCGAGGACCACCGCGACGCGGACGCTGTGAAGCGGTCGGCCGACCTGGCGGCAGTGCTCGGCGAGGACATCCAGCTTGCGGGAGACTCGTTCGGGAGGGCCGAAGAGGCTGCAGCCGTCGGCGTGCCTGGCCACCTGCCACAGGGTGAGCCGCTCACCCCCCCCGGCGATCCAGACCGGGGGGAATGGTTGCTGCAGCGGCCGGGGGGTCACGGCGGCACCGTCGACCACCGTGTAGCGGCCCTCGAAGTGGGTGGGCTCCCCGGTCCAGCAGGCCCGCAGGAGCTCGGCGGCTTCGCCGGCGGCCAGGATCCGCTCCCTCAGTGCAGGTGTCGGCAGCCCGAACGCCCTCAGCTCCCGGGCGTCGGAGCCGGCACCGAGCCCCACCTCCAGCCGGCCCCCGCTCAGGACGTCCAGGTTGGCGAGCTGGTGCGCGAGCGGCCCGAGGTGGTGCCGGGGTAGTGCCAGGCACATCGTGCCCACCCGCACCTGGGTGGTGGCCCAGGCGACCACCGCCAGGGCGATCAAGGGATCCAGGATCGGGCC
>JAKBTP010000008.1 GCA_021844355.1 bacterium
GTGGAGGATGTGGCCGCGGTGCTCGGCGCGGCCCTGGACCAGGCGTTGGGCGATCGCAGCGGCATCGAGCGGTTCGGGCACGCGGTGGTTCCCATGGACGAGAGCCTGGCGTCCTGCGCGATCGACTGCTCAGGGCGCGGAAGCTCGGTTCTGCAGATGGGCTTTCCGAGCCCCAGCGTGGGCGGGGTGCCCACCTCCACGATCATCCATTTCTTCGAGGTCTTCGCGCGCGCCGCGCAGCTCACCCTGCATCTGACCGCTGGCGGTCGCGACGACCACCACCTCGCCGAGGCGGCCTTCAAGGCCACCGCCCGGGCACTGCGCGCCGCGGTGCGCACCGACCCCGGCTGGCTCGGGCACGCCCCCAGCACCAAAGGCTCTCTGTGATCGGGGTCATCGACTATGGAGGCGGGAACCTGGCCAGCGTTGGCCACGCCCTGGACCGGCTCGGCGTGGAGTGGGCGCTGGTGCGCCGGGCCAGGGATCTGGATCGAGTCCAGTCGGTCGTCTTTCCCGGCGTGGGCTCGGCCGGCGCAGCCATGAGCCGGCTGCGGGCCGCCGGCCTGGACGTGGCCCTGGCCGGCTACCTGCGCTCGGGCAGGCCCTACCTGGGGATATGCCTCGGACTGCAGCTGCTGTTCGAAGAGAGCTCCGAGGACGGCAGCCCCTGCCTGGGAGTGCTGGCCGGGCGGGTCGTGCGGTTGGTGACCCCGGAGAAGGTGCCCCACGTCGGCTGGAACACGATCGAGGTGGCCGCGGCCGGCGGTGCCCTGGAGGGGTTGGCGGGAGAGGCCTTCTACTTCACCCACTCCTACGTGGTGCAGCCGGTCTCGCCCCAGGTCGTGGCGGCGAGGACCATCCACGGGCTGCCGTTCGTCAGCGCCGTCGCGGCCGGCCCCATCCTGGGAGTTCAGTTTCATCCCGAGCGCAGTGGTGGGGCGGGGCTGCGGCTCCTGGCTATCTTCTCCGCCAGCAACCCCCGAGCGCTGGCGGATGCTGGCTAAGCGCATCTTGCCGTGCCTGGATGTGGCCGCCGGCCGGGTGGTCAAGGGCCGCCGGTTCCAATCGCTCAGAGACCAGGGCGACCCGGTGCTGCTGGCCCGGCGCTACGCGGACGAGGGAGCCGACGAGCTGGTCTTCCTGGACATCGAAGCCAGCCTCCAAGGTCGCGGGACCATGGTCGACCTGGTCAGCCGGGTGGCCCGGGAACTATTCATCCCCCTCACGGTCGGGGGCGGGATCAGGTCCGAGAGTGACATCCGCCTCCTGCTCCGTGCCGGTGCCGACAAGGTGGCCATCCAGTCCGCGGCCGTAGGCGATCCCGAGCTGGTGCAGCTGGCGGCGACCAGCTTCGGATCTCAGTGCGTGGTGGTGGCGATCGACGCTCGGCGGCACCAGCAGGGGTGGGAGGTGTTCACCCACGGAGCGCGTCGCCCGACCGGCCTCGATGCCGTGAGCTGGGCGCACGAGGTCGAGCGACGCGGGGCCGGGGAGCTGCTGGTCACCAGCATCGACCAGGACGGCGTCCGCGGCGGCTACGACGTCGAGCTCACCCGGGCGATCTCCGACACCGTGCAGATTCCCGTGATCGCGTCCGGGGGGGCGGGAACGCCCGACGATCTGCTGGAGGTGCTGACCGTGGGGCACGCCGACGCGGCCCTGGCCGCCTCCATCTTCCATAGCGGCGACTGGACCGTCGCCGCCGTCAAGGAGAGGCTGCACGCTCAAGGGGTGGCGGTCCGGCTGTGAAGCTCGAAACACCGGCGGATGTGAGGTTCGACGCCCGGGGGCTGGTGACCGCGGTGGTTCAGGACTCCCTCACCGGGACCGTGCTGATGGTCGCCTACATGGACCGGGAAGCGCTGGAGCTGACGCTGGCGACCGGCCAGGCTCACTTCTGGAGCCGCAGCCGCCAGCGTCTGTGGCGAAAAGGCGAGACCTCGGGAGCGACCCTGGAGGTGGTGGGAGTGCAGGCCGACTGCGACGGCGACTGCCTCCTGGTGACCGCGCGACCCACCGGGGCGACCTGCCACCTGGGGCGCCGCTCCTGCTTCGCCGAGCCCGCGATCCTGCTGGATCAGCTCCAGCAGACCCTGGAGTCGCGCCTGCGGTCAGCGCCTCCCGGCTCCTACTCCGCAGAGCTGTTCGCCGCGGGCGATCCGGGGATCTCTCGCAAGATCGGCGAGGAGGCGGTGGAGGTGATCTTGGCCGCCCACCAACAGGATCAGGGACACCTGGTGGCTGAGGTGGCCGATCTGTGGTTCCACGTCATGGTGCTCCTGACGGCCCGCGGGCTCTCGCCGGCGGACGTCTTCGCCGAGCTGGAGCGTCGCCGGTCCGGCTGATCGGTGGCCGATCCGTCGAGCGCTACCGCCAGGGTCGGGAAGCGGCCGGCGGCACGGAGCGCTCCCGGTTCGGATTGGGCCATGACCGAGCCGCGAGCGGCCGCGATCCCGGCGGGGCTGTGGGACCTCCCGCCGCGGAGCCGGCGTCGGGCTGGAGGTGGAGCTCCGTCCCGGGCCGGCCCGGGCAGCGGCTCAGGGCTGGGTGCCCGCGGCGGAGGGGGCGGCCTCCTCGGTCGCGGTGAGCCGCCGGGAGGCGTAGTAGAGGCCGCCGGCCAGGACCAGCCCGATGATCCAGGCGATGTCGCCCCCGCCCAGCGCCTTGGCCACCGGACCCTCGAAGAAGGAGGAGTTCATGAAGGGCAGCTCCACCACCACGGTCACGGCGTAGATGGCGAGTGCCGTCCAGTTGACCCGCCCGTAGGGGCCGTCGATCCGGAAGATCCCCTCGATGTCGTACTTGCCGTGGCGGACCAGGTAGTAGTCGGTGAGGTTGATGGCGGTCCAGGGGATGAGGAAGTAGAGCAGAAAGAGCACGAAGTTGGAGAGGTTGGTGAGGAAGTTGGAGCTGGCCGCGATGGCGATCACCGTCCCCACCACCGCCACCACGGTGGTGGCGATCACCCGTCCCCGGAGCCCGGGCGCCAGCTTGCCGGACGGTGACAGGCTGGTGAAGGCGGTGAGGAAGGCGCCGTACAGGTTCTCCAGATTGGCCGCGAACACCCCCAGCACGATCACCAGCAAGAAGAGCCACTTCACCTGGGGAAAGAGTCCCGCCAGGTAGTCGGGGGCGTTGCTGGAGACCTGGCTCTCAGCCACCACCGCGGCCACCGCCCCCACGATCATGATGAAGCAGGCGCCCACCGCCGAGCCCAGGTAGGTGTACCAGAAGGTGCGGGCGGAGCGGGTGGCGCGGGGCAGGTAGCGGGAGTAGTCCGAAACGTAGGGGGCCCAGGTGATCTGCCAGGCGGCGAAGATCGAGATCACCAGCAGCACCGTCCCCACGGTGACCGAGGACTTGGGGGCGTGGGCCGGCATCATCCCCGCCAGCTTGATCAGCAGCACCAGGAAGATCACGAAGGAGAGCGCCGACACCACCCGGTCGTAGGCGTGGAAGAGGTCGTACCCCACCCAGGTGATGAGGAGCACCACCGCGTCGGCGAGCACGATCCCCACCGGGGTCGAGACGTGGAGGAGGCTGCCGATGGCCTGGCCACCCAGGATCCCCGAGCTCACGAAGAAGCCGAGGTACATCACGAGGACCACCACCACCGGGAGGGTGGCCCCGAACATGCCGAACTGGGCGCGGCTCTGGATCATCTGGGGCACGCCCATCTTCGGTCCCTGGATGGAGTGGTAGGCCATGAACAGGCCTCCGACAAGGTTCCCCACCAGGATGGTGATGATGGCCCACTCCAGGTTGAGGCCGAGGACTACCGCCAGGGCCCCGGTGGCCACCGCGGTGATCTGCACGTTGCTGGCGAACCAAAGGGTGAAGAGGGTGTTGGGCTGGCCGTGGCGCTCGCTCTCCGGGATGTAGTCGATGGAGCGTTGTTCGAGGCTGATCCCTCCCTGCCGCGGAGCGTCTGCCATGCCATCTCTCCTCCCATCGCGCCGCCCTCGGGGCCGGGCCGTCCGGGGCCAGCCTCCCTCATGGGTGCGAACTGTAACCGGCCCGCCTGCCGCCGTCAAGGGCAAAAAGTCAAAAATCAATGGCACCCAGGACAGGAGGTCGCATACGATGCCCGTCCATGGACCGCCCAGCTGACCTGCTGCTGAGGGTGGCAGACCGGTCGAGCCGCTGGCCACTCTCCCACTGGTACTGGGGGGACGCGATCATGGTCGACGGCCTTCTGGCCGCCGGTGCCTTTGTGCCCTCCGCCTCGCGCCGCGCGGTGGAGCTGCTCCTCGGCTGGCTGGAGCGGGTGGCGCCCGGCCACCAGGACGCCCTCGGCCCCGGAGCCTCCATCGCCTCCCTGGTGGGCGGGGGAGCCGTGCCGGATCGGGGCGTGGACCGGTTCCTGGGGGCGGTGGAGGCGCTCCCTCTCCTCTTCGACGACGTCCCGGCGCTGGAGCCCCACCTTCCGCAGTTCCGCTTCGGGCTCTGCATCGACGCCGTCTACCACCTCCCACCGGCCCTGGCGGCCATCGGCCGGCTCCGTTCCGACGAGCGGATGGTCGCCAGGGCGGGGCGGCTGGCCCTGCAGATGCTGGCCCCCCTCCGCTGCCCCGGGGGCTTCGCCCACTGGTACGACGTCGGCGAGGACCGCAACAACCAGGTGCCCTGGACCAGGGGGGTGGGATGGGCGCTGCTCGGCGTGCTGGACACCACCGCCCTGACCGGAGACCAGCACGTCACAGCGGAGCTGGTCGACGTGGCCGCCGAGCTTTGGGCGGCCCTCCGGGACGGGGCGGGGCCCTCGGGCTGGGGCCCGGTTCTGGGGCGCCCGGACCTCCCCCAGGAGAACTCGGTGGCGGCCTTCGTGGTGGCGGCGGCTCACCACCCGGTATCGGTGGTCCCGGCTGAGGGGCCCCTGTACCAGCTGGCCCTGGAGCGGCTCCTCTCAGGCATAGACGGGCAGGGAGTGTTCCGGGGCGTGAGCGCGGACGTTCTGCCCCGCTGGGACCCGGGCACCTACGAGCGCTTCCAGGCCGAGCCGTCCCCCTGGGGGCAGGGGGTGGCGCTGCGGGCGCTGGCGGCGCTCGCCGGCGATGCCTGGGCGCCCGGTCTCCCACTTCCCGCGGCACCCTGAGCCGCACTCCAGATCT
>JAKBTP010000184.1 GCA_021844355.1 bacterium
CGAACAGGATGGGGAGGGCGAGGGTGAAGCGCATGGCCGTGGTGGTGGTGAAGGAGACGTCGTGCAGGGCCAGCCGCCCGAGGACCGTCCCGGCGGCCCAGAGCACCACCGCCCCGACCACGAACACTGCGGCCAACAGGGCCCCGGTAGGCGCTCCCGGAATCTGGGCGGTGACGATGAGGGCGGCGCCCGCCAGTGCCACCGCGGCCAGGGGCCAGAAGGAGGCTCCCCTCCGCTCCCTCAGGATGAGCCAGGACATTCCCAGTCCGAACACCGGTTGCAGCAGGTACAGCAGGTACACCTCGGACTCCGCCCCGGGTGTGGTGGCGTAGCTGAGGGACCGGGTGAACAGCACGGTGGCGAAGGCCTGAGGCCCGGCGGCGATGATCGCCAGCGCCAGCCAGCTCTTCCACGAGGCGCGCCGAAGTTCGCGCACCACGCCCCGGGCCATGGGCAGGAAGCAAAGGCTGATGAGCAGGTCCTCGACCAGAACGATCTGGCTGGACGAGAGCCCGTCCTTGACCAGGGCGGGCCGGAAGTAGGCGTCCGCCGCCCACAGGGCGGCCGCCACGGCGATGAAGAGCGCGGAGTACCGGTCGACCAGCGACTTGGGGGCGTCCGATGGCTGCTTTGCCTCCACGGCCATTGAGATTAGCAGGAGCCATATGGGGCGGGCATCACCCCTTGGCCGGGGGAGCGACGGTCAGCCGGGGCATCGGTCGACAAGGGGCACCTTCCGCCCCTGATCTTTCTGGCGGCCGCCGCGACGGCCTCCCCGGGGACCGCGACTGGGCCATCGGCCCGGGCACCGCATGGACGGCCGCGTGACCGCCACTAGACTGCGACGAGTGTTCGCACCCATTGGATCTCAGAGTTGAGCCGGATCGCCTTCCTCGGCCTAGGGCGGATGGGCCAGCCGATGGCCGGCCGGGTGCTGGGGGCCGGCCACGTCCTATCCGTGTGGGACGCCCTCGCGGAGCGCCGCCAACCGCTGGCCCAGGCCGGGGCTCGTGCGGCCGACAGCCCGGCCGCCGCCGTCGCCGGCGCCGAGCTGGTCATCTCCATGGTCGCGGATCCCCTCGCGCTGGAGTCGGTGTTCTTCGGGCCGGGTGGGGCGGCGCCGGCGCTGGGGCCGGCGGTGCTGGTCCTGGAGATGTCCACCGTTGGGCCCGGCGCCGTCCACGACCTCGCGGCCGGGCTGGGGCCGGATGCGCAGGTGGTGGACGCTCCCGTCCTGGGCAGTCTTCCGGAAGCGGAGGCGGGCCACCTGACCATCATGGTGGGCGCGAGTCAGGCCAACTTCGAGCGGGTGGCGCCGGTGCTGGCGGTCATGGGTACCCCCCGGCTGGTCGGTGGTCCAGGCAGCGGCGCCGCGTTGAAGCTCGCGGTCAACCTCTCGCTGCTCGGCGTGGCCACGGCCCTTGGAGAGGCCATGGCCCTGGCAACCTCGCTCGGAGTGGAGCCCGGGGTGGCGGCGGAAGTCATCTCCGGCTCGCCCTGGGGAGCCCTCCTCCGCTCCCGGTGGGGGATGATCGAGTCCGGTGCCTTCCCGCCCCAGCTCCGCATGGGCCTGGCCGTGAAGGACCTGAGCCTGATCCGGGAGGCGGCCGAAGCTGCCGGGGTACAGGTCCCGGTGGGCCGGGCGGCCCTCACCTGGCTGGAGTCGGCGCAGCGGCGGTTCGGACCCGACGTGGACTTCGCGGCGGTGATCGCGGAGATCATGAGGAAGAGCTGAGACAGCGGCTGGCGGAGCTCACCGGGGTGTGGGCTGGGGCGTGCGGGGCCGGGGGGGCTTGGGTCCTGGGCTCCGATCCCGACTCCCCTCATTGGAGGCACTCCGGAGGCGCCTCGCTCGGCGGTGTCCGGGCTGGAGCGGGGAGGCGGAGCCGGTACCGAAGGGGACTCTGCCCAGGGAGGGAGCCTCCACAGGTTCCCAATTCGGTAGGCCCCGTCCCGAGCACCTATGGAGGAGCGAGCCGGTGGGCTCGCCAGCGCCGGGCCGGGTCCCGAAGCAATCTCGCCTCTACACTCTGCGCGGGATGGACGAGGTTGGCGTCGGACTGGTGGGCTTCGGGCTGGCCGGGCAGGTGTTCCACGGGCCACTGATCGCCGCGACCCCGGGGCTACGTCTCCGGGCCATCGCCACGTCTGATCCCGAGCGCCGGCGAGCCGCCGCCTCGCGATTCCCGGGCGCCCGGCTGGCGGCCGACCTGCCCGAGCTGCTGGGTTCCGCCTCCGACCTCCAGCTGCTGGTCCTGGCCAGCCCCAACCGCCACCATCTCCCCCAGGCCCTGGCCGGCCTGGAAGCGGGCCTGCACCTGGTAGTGGACAAACCGCTGGCCCTCAGCTCCAGCGAGGCCGCGACGATGATCCTGGCGGCGCGCAAACGCGAGCTGCGTCTGGCCGTCTTCCACAACCGGCGCTGGGACGACGACTTCCTGCTGCTGCGCCAGGTGATGGACTCGGGGCGGCTGGGGCGGATCCGGCGGCTGGAGAGCCGCTTCGAGCGCTGGCGGCCCGAGCTTAGCCCCGGGTCCTGGCGGGAGGTGGAGGCGCCGGAATCCGGAGGGGGCCTGCTGCTGGACCTGGGCAGCCACCTCATAGACCAGGCGCTCACCTTGGGCGGCGCCCCCGAACTGGTCTACGCCGAGATCCGCAGTCGTCGGGGGGCGGCCGGAGACGACGACAGTTTCGTGTCCCTCACCTTCCCCGACGGGCTCCTGGTCCATCTCTGGGTGAGCGCGGTCGCCGCGGTTCCCGGCCCGCGGTTTCTGGCACTGGGCACCGGCGGGGGCCTGTCCACCTCGGGCCTCGACCCCCAGGAGGCCCAGCTCAGGGGTGGGGCCTCGCCGCTGGACCCCGGCTTCGGCAAGCGCTCCGGAGCAGGTCAGAGGGCGCTCTGGGGTGGGGACGGGGGTGAGCAGCAGCTGGCGTTCCCTCCCGGCCGCTACCGCGACTTCTACTCCCAGATGTGGCGGGCCGTGGCGGACGGCGGGGAGGTGCCGGTCTCGGGAGAGGATGGCCTGCGGACCCTGGAGGTGGTGGAGGCGGCCCGGGAGAGCGCCCGCCGGCGCCAGGTGGTGAAGCTCCCAACTTCGCCGTATCCCTGAGCCCATCCCGGCGGCCGCCCGGACGTCAGTTCCCCAGGACGGTGGACCCCGTGGCCGTGGCCACCAGTTGGCCGCCGTGGGTCACCTCGGTGTTGGCGACGACCAGCTTGCCGCGGTGGATCGCCCGCCCGGTGGCGGAGATCGGCTCACCGTCCGGCTCCACCTGCTCCAGGAAGTTGATCTTGACGTCCAGCGCCCGGTAGGGGGACCCCGCCCGGGCGACGCTCTGCCCGGCCGCCGAGGTGGCGGAGTGGGCGAGTAGCCCCAGCATCCCGCCGCTGACCATACCCAGCTCGTTGCCCAGCCACGGCGAGGCCGGCATCGTGAAGGTGACCTCCCCCTCATCCACCCCCACCAGCCGGATCCCGATCAGCCGGTCGATGGGGGGCCGGGGGCGGCCACCGGCCCGAGTCTCATCGAGGTCCAGGAGCCCGTGGCCCATAAGCGGAGGAGTCTCCACCTCCAGGTCGCGGGCCCAGGGGTCCGGGGTGGGCCAGGCGGCCTCGGGTGGGGCGGGGGAGAAGGCGGGCAGGCCCGACACGTCCATCGGTGGCCGGAGGAACACCCTCGCGGTGCCGAATCCCAGCCGTTCTCCGGACGGACCCAGCAGGTCGGCCACCGCCAGCCCGTGGCGCGGTTCGGTGTGCAGCACCGATGCCACCGCCCGGAGCTCGCCGCCCGGGGGCGGCATCTCCCCCAGGAAGGTCATGGAGAGCTCGGCGGTGGAGAACACGACCCCCGGGGGGAGGGCGGTCAGGACCGCGCCGGTGAGGGCCGAGTCGCCGAGCAGAACCAGGACCCCGGGATGGATCCTCCCCTTGGGACCCTGCAGCCAGGGGCTGAGCGGCATGGCGAAGGTCACATCGGCCTCGCCGACCTCCACAAGGTGGCGCCCGGTGAGGCGGGCGTTGGGCGGCAGGGGCAGGCTGCCGTCCTGCATCGCCAGCACCTGCTCCCTGCCGGAGAGCGTGAGGACCGAGGGGTCCGCGGCCCGGCCGCGCACCGGTTCCTGCCACGGGTCCGGGTGGACTTCTCCCATCTAGGAAGGCACTCCGAGGGCCGGGCGGCTCAACTGGCCGCCGGCTCCGCGCCGAACTGAGGGGTGTAGGTGGGGTGGCTCAGCGAAAGTCGCGCCCTCGTGCCCTCCAGGAAGCCCGGCGAGGCGGCGGCGGAGGTGAGGGCGGAGAGGAACGCCTCGCCGTCGATCCGGTAGAGCTTGCAGGCGCTCTTGGCGACCACCGTGGCGGTCCGGGGGATGCGTTCCAGCAGCCCAATCTCGCCGAAATAGGTCCCGGGACCCATGGTGCGCAGGTGCCGGGACTCCGAAGCGTCGCCTCGGGAGCTGACGTCCACCTCCCCTTGGCGGAGGACGTAGAGGGCGTCCGCGGGGTCCCCCTCGCGGATGATCACCGCGCCCGGAGAGACCTCCAGCTCGGCGGAGGCCCGGGCGAGCTGCTCCAGGGTTCCCTGCGTCCCCCCGGAGAAGATGCCCAGGGTGCTGAGGAGGGCCACCTTGCCCCGGATCTCGGCCAGTCCCCTCACCGCCGCGCTGTCGATGCGGTGCAGCCAGGGATAGGCCAGGAGGGCGAGCGCCGGGACCCCGAGCCCGAGGATGGCCAGGGTCGGATGAAGCCGCAGGGACCCCTCCAGGACGGCCGCCAGCAGCGAGCCCAGGGAGATGGCGGCCAGCACCAGCGCGAAGAAGACCCCGAACACCCGGGCCACCATCTGGGGGGAGACCGAGCGCTGCAGCGCGGTTATGGCCAGCACGTCCACCACCAAAGTCCCGCTGCCCCGGACCACTTCCAGGACGAAGGCCAGCCCGGGCGAGTGAACCCAGATCAGAAGGAAGGTGGGAAGGCAGTAGACGACCATCCCCGCGGTGATCACCGGTCCCAGCCGGGGCAGAGCCGCCAGCTGGTTCACGAACAGGGCCCCCAGGATGCCCCCGACGCCCATGGCCGCCAACAGGTACCCGTACCCGGTGGCGCCGGTGCC
>JAKBTP010000103.1 GCA_021844355.1 bacterium
AATCTGGGCGTTCAGCCGGGCAAGGTTGGCAGGCGGACCAGCCGGAGGAGCTGCTGCCGATCACCGAAATTCCCCAGGCCCGTGGAGCTGCCCGAGGGGGTGGGCGGAGTCTAGCGCACGGCCATAGGCGGCACCTCCAGGTCACGTGGAGCCGAAATCGCCGCACCGCTGGCGAGTAGGAAGGTCGCGGCCGGAACCGGAGCCGCTGAGCGGGCCGTAGAGGGCCGGGGCCGAGGGTCAGCGGCCCCTGGGACCTCGAGGACTCTTGGCATCAGGAAGCTCCGAGGGCCGACCCGCAGTCGCTCGTCCCGTCCCGTCTCTGCGTTGCAGGGCCCAGGAGGAGACCGTCGCACTCTCGGGTCGCTTTCAGCTCCGTCGGTGGGCGCGGCCAGTTGTACCAGGTCTCACATGTGATACCGTCGATCCATGGCGAGTGTGAGCATCCGCGAGCTGCGCAACCACGGCGGTGACGTGGTGGATAGGGTCGAGAGAGGGGAGGCGGTGATCATCACGCGCGGCGGCAGGGCCGTGGCCGAGCTCCGCCCGGTTTCGAGGCCCCCCCAAGCGGCGAGCGTGCTGGTTGAGCGCTGGAGCCGCCTCCCCGAGATAGATCCGAGGCTCCTGCGCTCTGACATCGACCAAGTTCTCGACTCCCGACTGTGATGGATGAGCCCGTTCCACCACGGCGCGGGGTGCTGGACACATCCACCTTGATCCTGCTGGGCCGGGTCGCAGAGGCCGGTGACCTCCCTGAGGAGCCCTTGATCACCGCCGTCACCCTCGCCGAGCTCACGGTCGGCCCCCTGGTGGCGCGCACGGACGAGGAGCGCGCCGCGCGGCAGGCCCATCTGCAGCAGGCTGAGGCCGCCTTCGATCCCCTGCCGTTCGATCGCGCTGCTGCTCACAGCTTCGGCCAGGTGGCCTCGTCGCTGCGCCAGTCCGGCCGGAAGCCCGCGGCTCGTGCCTATGACGCCCTCATCGCTGCGACGGCCATCTCGTGCGGGCTTCCGCTGTACACCTGCAACCCGGATGACTTCCGCGGCATCGCCGGCCTCGCAGTCGTGAACGTGGCGCTCCGGGACGACCAGCCGAAGGGATCCTCGAAGTCCGCGGGCTCGGCAGGGGTGGAGGACGCAGCCACCTAACCACGCACGGCCGATTGGTAGTCAGCGAGGGCATCGGGGTCGTCGATGCTGCCGTGGTGATGGCCTGCCCCCGAGCCAGTTCCCGTTTGTGACCGAGTGGTAGAGAGCTGTGCCGCGACTGAGGCTCGGAAGCTGAGTTCGCGGAGCCCGCTCAAATGCCAGCGGAGGTTGCGCTGCCAATCACACCGCCAGCTCCACCTCGCAGGGAAGCGCAGGTGCCCGGGACAGGCGAACGTCCGCGGTCAGAAGCGGAACCGACAGCGCCTGCGCCAGGGCCACGTAGAGGGCGTCGTAGAAGCTCAGATTGTCACGCACGGCCCAGGCGGCCCGGGCAAGGCTCGGGGTCATCTCATACCGGTGGTCGATCAGAGGGGCGGCCGACAGCAGTAGGGCCTCGGCGACTGCCGAGGTTACCTCGCCTCGAAGCGTGCGCCCGCGTAAAACGCTGCCGATCTCGGCATCGAGGAGGTGGGGGGCATGGCAGGTCTCCCCGGCCAGCCGCAACCGAAGCGAGCGGTGGGTCGGCGAGCGTCCCAGGACGGCAAGCGCCAGCGCGGAGGCGTCTACCACTATCGCCATGGCGCGGACTCGCCTCAGCGACGCTCAGCGCCGATGTCGGCCAGCACCGAATCCGCGGTTGGCTCTTCCCCTTGGACGCGCTGAAGCACGGCCTCTATCCTCGCCAGCGCCTCCGCCTTGGTCGGCCGGACCGCCAGGTCGATGATCTCCTGGCGGAGGTATGACTGCAGGGACCGTCCCTCCCGGCGGGCCCGCCGACGGAGCACCTCATACGATTCCTCGGGAATGTCACGAATCTGGATCGTGGCCATGGCGCTAGAATAGCGCAACAGCGCTATCACCGCGGTGCTGGCTTCCGCTCCAGCGAGCGACGATCTCCAGAGACGCTGGGCCGCTGGGAAGGTACTGACCCACGCTCACAGCCGCCGAACGCCGTTACCGCGCCCTCATCGACCAGCTCGCCCGGATCGGTCTCATCGCCCCAGGTAGTGTCGTCAGCCGCTACACCCGCTGCGGCGAGCCGGGCTGTCGCTGCCAGGCCAATCCCCCCCGCCTCCACGGCCCCTACTGGCAGTGGACTGCCGTCATCGATGGCAAGACGGTCACGCGCCGACTCACCGAACCCCAGGGGGCCGCAGCAGTGACGACTTTAGCCAAGCGAGCATGTCAGAGGAGGAGCTGCGCGCCAGCTCAACGGGGGAGGTGGTGGGGGTGTTCCCGGACAGAGCTTCAGGTTTGCGAGAGCACCGCCTCAGCGGATGTGGAAACCCGGCCGACGTGGCGGCACTCGCGTGTATGCCACCAGGCCCTGGCTGATGGCCTCAGAGGCATCCTTGGCCACCTGATCACTGACGACCACGGCTCGGGTCACGACCCCGGTGACGCGCCCCAGATCGGCCGCTCGTGCCAATGCCCGCTCCACGTCCCCATGGTCGGCCGTCAGCGAAGCCTCCACCACGACGTACCCGGACACCTGCCCGGAGTCCGCGCCCCAGGCGAAGAGCCCGTTCACCCTGGTGATCGCGTCGGCCGCCTCAGGGCTCAGCGCTTTCGCCGCCACTGCCGCCGCCAGCTGGGGCCGAAGCTCGTCAACCGTGACCGGCCGGAGCGTGCCCGGCACGAGGCCGACTGCCGCCTCGATGCTCCACACGGCCCGCACCGCTTCGTGGCGCTCGTACTCGGTTCCGACCAGATTGCTCACCCGGCCGTCGGCACGCTCGGCAGTTGTCTTCAGCTGCGATAGCCGCTCCTCGGTTAGCACCTGGGCCGCGGCGAGCTGCTCCATCCGAGCCGTGAGCTGATCCATCCGAGCCGCGAGCTGGGCGACCAACCCGGGCAGGCCCAACAGCTCCTCAGTGAGGAGTTCACGCCGGAGCGTGTCGCGAGCCTCTGGGTTTGTCCGAACCGCCCGGATCAGGGCGTCGAGATCAACTGCCATGCCCGGAGTCTACGCCCCCGCAGTCGCTGTCAGGCCGCCGCCGCGCCGGTCCAACAAGGGGCTCGCCGCACGCCAACGCGCCCGGGACGCCTCGCGGGAGGAGGTCGGGTCGGCCATGGGCAGCGGTTGGCGGCGCGGCGAGCTCTACGATCGTGGCGTCGCTGGTTGACACCAACGTGCTCGTCTGCCGCTTCCACGGACGATTTCCGGAGAAACAGCGGGTGGCCACGGAGCTGTTGCGGGCGGGAGCGGCCGAGGGAAAGGTCTACCTGCCGCACCAGGCGATTCCGGATCATGGTGCGAGGCATCACCGGCCGATCACCGCGCCCAGGGAGGTGTGCTGGGTGCAGCTGGAAGGGCCCGGCACTCGCGTCGTCCGCATCGGAGCAGTCCCGCACCTCCAGACCGGCATTGGTCCAGATCGGCGCAAGTTGCCCGCCGACGCGTACATGGCCATGGCGCGCCGGGGCTGGAGGGCGCAGCCAACGCGCCCAGCACTGCGTCGCCGATCCCTGCCTCCGTGGCCGATGGTGCTCGGAGACTCCCCGATCCCGGCTTGCTCAGCTCAGTCCGGGAGCGATGGCCGGGACACCCGCCTGGAGCGCCAGCAGCAGGAGGCGCTCGTCGTAGGCGATGAATGCCTCCAGTGGCTGGCGGGTGACGGAGACAACGTGCTCGGCGGTTGCCAGGTGGATGGCATCCAGAGACCGCAGATCAGGATTGGTATACCCCGCGGCTCGAGCGACCACTGATGGCGACAAGGTGACCACGCCTATGCCCCGAAGCACCTCGGCCGCACGGGCCGCTCTGTCCGGGGCGCTCCGCCAGGTGGCACGCATCAACTCCACCTCAATTAGCACCGACGAGATGACGGGGATTCCTGGCCTCTCCCGGAACCAGCGCGAAAGGGTGCCACTGTGTGCCTCCGGCCGGACGAGCTTCATCGCTCCGGATGTGTCGAGATAGATCACTCCGGTCTCACCATCGGCCGGTACCGTACCTGTCGTCCAAGACCGCCTCCAGCCCCGCGGAATCCGCCGCCGCCACCTCAGAGTCCGAGAACAACGGGAGCGGACCCAAGCCCGGGCGCAGGTCTCCCGACTCGATCAACTCGCTGCGAGGGTCGGGCTCAGCGGGCTCGATGATCGCCACGCGGGTGCCATTGCGGGTGATCGCAACCCGCTCGCCCCTCTCAACCCGGGCCAAGACGTTGGCAGTGTGCTGGTTGAGCTCACGGATCGGGACCTGACGCATACTTGAGAGTGTACTACAACACCGTACTACGAACCACTCTCGGCCAGGTCTGAGCGTTCGCCGCCCTCACCGGCGGCGATGGCCAGGACGCGGGACCGTTCGGTGCCGCTGGCGGGGAGCGTAAGAGCAGATCCAACGGCTCGGGCGGCACACCATGAGGCCAAGAGGCGCAATGGCACTCGAACGGTGCCGCAGGAGTGCGCTTCCCACAGTTCACTCGGCGGCAACGGCCACGGCCTCACCGCCGACGAGGAGTTCCAAGGTGGCGCCGACCCGCTCGATGGCGGTCAGCGCCTCCGGCCCGTGAGCCTGCAGCAGTGGACCCAGCGGCACCGGGACGTGGTTGGCCCTGGAGAGGACCAGCGCCGCCGCCGCCGCGAGCAGGTCGCTGTCAACGGAGGCGGCCCTCAGCGTCCCGACGGCGGCCTCGGCGAGCTGGTGCGAGGTGAGCCGGGAGAGGGTTCCCGGGGGCAGCCGCCGGGCGGAGTGCAGCGCTCGGGCCACGGCGGCCTCCCCCAGGTTGAAGAGCGGAGGAGCCGGAAGGGAGTGGTTCGCCCCTTGGGGAGTTGCGGGTGCCCTGACAGTCGACTCGCGGGCCAGCACGCGCTCGGGACGCGCCTCGGGCAGCGCGGCAGGTGGGGGAGATGCCGTGAATGAGACCGCGGCGAAGTCGACGCCGTCGGCGGCCTGGTGCTTGTCCGCCATGCTGGCGTGCAGGTAGCGTCCCGTGGTCGTGATGTTGGT
>JAKBTP010000137.1 GCA_021844355.1 bacterium
GGACGGCGGTGATCAACCTCCTGGAGATGGACCAGGGGGAGCGGGTCACCTCCATGCTCTCGGTGGACGGCTACTCCGAGGAGACCTTCATGGTCATGGCCACCCTCCGGGGCCACATCAAGAAGACCCCCGCCTCGGCCTACTCGGCGGTGCGTCGCAACGGGCTGATCGCCATGAACCTCAGCGAGGGCGACGAGCTCAACTGGGTGGCCGTGAGCAACGGCAGCGACGAGATCCTGCTGGTGACCCGCCGGGGCAAGGCGCTGCGCTTCTCGGAGCGCCAGGTGCGGCCCATGGGGCGGGACACCCAGGGGGTGACCGGGGTGCGCCTGCAGGCCGGTGACCTGCTGGCCGGCATGGACCTAATCCGCCCCGGCGGACATGTGCTGGTGGTGACCGAGCGGGGGTATGGCAAGCTCACCCCGGTCGCCGACTACCCGGTCAAGAACCGGGCCATCCAGGGGGTGTACACCCTGGACCAGCACGCCATCTCCAAGGTGGGGGAGATCGTGGGGACCAGGATGGTGCAGGACCTGTCCGAGGAGCTGATGCTGATCAGCACCAAGGGTCAGATCATCCGCATCCCCCTCGAGGGGATCAGGATCTCCGGCCGCCAGACGCGGGGGGTGATCCTGATGCGTCTTGAGGACTCCGACCTGGTTGGCTCCATAGCCGGGGTGGCGCCGCCCGGCGACCTCGAGGAGGCGTAGTCGGCGGCCGCCTCCGCGCCGCGGGGCTGAGCTGCCGGTGAGCCAGATCCTCGCCCAGCTCACCCACCTCCCGCCTCTCGGGGTGTACGCCTTCGTCCTCCTCTGGCTGGCCGGGGAGTCGGTCGGCCTTCCCCTCCCGGACGAGGCGGTGCTGCTGACCCTGGGCTTCCTCGCCCACCGGGGATCGGTCTCGCTGGTCCCCCTCATCCTGTGTGCCACCCTGGGCTCGGCGATCGGGGCGACGGTCTCCTACCAGATCGGATACGCCCTGGGAAGGCCGGTGGTGATCAGGATCGCCGGCCGGGTCGGGATCTCCCCCGAGCGCCTCGACCGCGCGGCGGTGCGGGTCCGGCGCCGGGGCGGGATCGGGGTCTTCCTCAGCCGGGTGATCCCCTTCGCCCGCAACCTCGCCTCCTACGCCGCAGGCATCGCGGCGATCCCCCCCCGGGTCTTCTACCCAGCCATGCTCCTGGGAGCTTTGGTCTGGTGCACCACGGTGACCTCGGTGGGGGACGCGCTGGGAAGTCACTACCACGCGATCCTCCACCTGGCCGGCCGGGGGCTGCTGATCGCCGCGGGGCTGGTCCTGGCCGGGCTCCTCGCCTATGTGGGATGGGTCCTGGTGCGTAGGCACCGCGCGGCCGGCGGCTGATCGCGAGCGCTCAGTCCGGTCCTTCGCGAACTGCCACCGCCCGCATCTGGGCCTCCGCCTCCAGCTCCTCGCGGATCATCACCAGCCGACAGTGCACCCGGTTCAGCAGCTCCTGGCCGGTGCGGTCCAGGGTGAACTCGCCGAACTGGGCAGGGGCGCCCAGCCCGACCACCACCAGGTCCGCGCCCCAGCGCCGGGCCTCGTCGACGATGGCCGGGCCCGCGTCCCGGGCCTGCAGGACCTCGGTCTCCACCTTGGTCCCCAGCTTGGCGGCCAGCTCCTCCATCCTGGCCAGCATCTCCTCGGCCACCCCCAGCTCCTCGCCCAGGCTGGCCGAGAGGGGGAGGTGCCGGGGCACCTCCAGGACGGTGAGCACCAGGACCTGGGCCCGGGCCGGGCGGGCCAGCCGGCAGGCGGCGCGCAGGGCATCCTCATCGACCTGGACCCCCTGGACCGGGACCACGATGCGGCGCGGGCCCAGCACCCCGATGCGCTCCCACTCGCCGGCCGCCCCGGGTCGGAAGAATCTCGATGCCACGGCTCCCCATTGTGCCCACTCGGGCCATCTGCGGGAGCGCTCCCGAGGCCGGGCTATACTCACCTCGTCGTGAAGGCCGTGATCGTGGGGTGTGGCCGGGTGGGGTCGGTGCTCGCCCGCGAGCTGGCGGCCGCGGGCCACGAGGTGACCGTGGTGGACACCTCCAGGACCTCCTTCGACCGCCTGGGCAGCCACTTTCCCGGGCGGATGGTGCTGGGCAACGGCATCGACCAGCATGTGCTCGAGGAGGCCGGGGCTCCCGGGGCGGACTGGTTCGTCTCGGTCACCAACGGCGACAACCGCAACATCATGTCGGCCCAGATCGCCAAGGAGATCTTCAAGATCCCCCGGGTCATGACTCGGATCTACGATCCCATCCGGGAGGCGGTCTACCGGGAGATGGGCCTCTACACCTACTGCCCCACACTGGTGGGCGCGGCGATCGCGCGGACCTACTTCGAGGAGGGGCCGGAGGCGGCCGACCAGGCCCGCTCGGAGCTCACCGGGTCGCTGGTGGCCAGCCTTGGCTGACCGCCCCGCCTATGTGATCGTGATCGGGGGCGGCAAGGTGGGCTACTACCTGGCCCACCGACTTTTGGGGGCGGGTTACGAGGTCGCCCTGATCGAGAAGGACCGCACCCGGGCGGCGTCGATCTCCGCGCAGCTGGGCAGCTGCGCCTGCCTGGTGGGCGACGGGGACGAGATGGCCTTCCTGGCCACCAGCGGGATCGAGAGGGCCGACGTCGTGGCCGCGGTGACGGGCGACGATGAGGACAATCTGGTGGCCTGTCAGCTGGCCAAGCGGCAGTTCAAGGTGCCGCACACCGTGGCCCGGGTGAACAACCCCAGCAACGTTCAGCTGTTCCAGAGGCTGGGGGTGGACGTGGCCGTGTCCGCCACCGAGCTGATCCTCAACGAGATCGACAGCGCACTCGCCACCAACAGCGACGCCCAGCGGCTCCCGCTGGACGGATCCCGGGCCGGGGTGGTGCGGCTATCCGTTCCCCCGGGTGGGGGCGGCCGGCGGGCCGCCGAGACCCCCGAGCTCCGCGAGGAGCGGCTGCTGCTCCTGTTGCGGCAGGGCAAGGAGATCCCCCTGGACTCGGTGCTGGAGGTGGGCGACCAGCTGGTCCTCTACACCGGCCGCCCGCTTCCGGACCTCACCATCCGGCCGCTGGCCGAGCCGGCGCGGGTCAGCGGCTGAGGCCGCTCCTCCCCGCCTCCGCGAAGAGCCGCCACATCTCGGCCGCGGCCTCCATGCCTCTGAAGAGTTGGCTCAGCACCACCCGCTCATTGGGGGCGTGGATCCGGTCTCCGGGGAGCCCCACCCCGAAGAGCACGCAAGGGAGCTGAAGCTCGCCTGCCAGGGTGGCCACCGGGGGGATGCTCCCTCCCTCCCGGATGTATGCCGGGGGCCGCCCCCAGATGGACTCCACGGCCTTGGCCGCCAGCCGGACCGCGGGGTGGTCCGTGGGGGTGAGGACGAAGGGCCCGTCGTGGATCAGGCGGAAGTCGAGCTCCACCCCCGGGGGGGCCGCGCGCCGTAGGTGCCGCTCCACCACCGTCGTGACCTGGGGGGCCAGCTGATGGGGGACCAAGCGCGAGGAGAGCTTGGCCCCGGCCCGGGCCGGGATCACGGTCTTGGCCCCTTCTCCCTGGTAGCCTCCCCAGGCGCCGCAGATCTCCAGGGTGGGCCTCACCGTGCGCCGCTCCATGGTGGTGTACCCCGCCTCGCCACCCTTTACCGCTCCGACATCGGAGAGGAAGGCCGCCTCGTCGAAGGGCACGGCGGCGAGCTGGGAGCGCTCCTCGGGGGTGAGCTCGGTGACCTGGTCGTAGAAGCCCTCAACGGTGACCCGACCGTCGCGGTCGTGGAGCCCGGCCAGAAGGTCGGCCAGGACGGCGAGCGGGTTGAGCACCGCCCCCCCGTACACGCCGGAGTGCAGGTCGGTCGTGGCGGCCCGGACCTCGATCTCCCAGTAGGCGAGCCCTCTCAGGCCAACGGTGAGCGCGGGCTGGTCCTCGGCGAGCATCCCGGTGTCACTGACGACACACACGTCCGCGGCCAGATCGCGGCGGTGGTCGGCCACCAGCCGGTCGAAGTGCTCCGAACCGTCCTCCTCCTCTCCCTCCACGATCATCTTGAGGTTGATGGGGAGCCGTCCTTCGGAGTCCAGGATCCCCCGGATCGCCTCCAGGTGCATGACCACGTGACCCTTGTCGTCCGCGGTCCCGCGGCCTAGGAGCTGCCCATCCCGCTCCAGGGGGACGAAGGGCGCGGCCTCCCACTCGTCCAGCGGGTCCACCGGCTGGACATCGTGATGGCCGTAGATCAAGACCGTGGGCAGGCCCGGGTCCTCGATCCTCTCGGCGAAGACCGCCGGGTGACCCTCCGTCTCCCAGACCTCGGCGCGGGTCATGCCTGAGCTCAGGGCGTGATCGCGAAGGAAGCGCGCCGACTCCGCCACGTCCTGCGCGTGCTCGGGGTCGGTGCTGACTGAGGGTATCTCCACCCATCGGGCCAGCGCCTCCACCAGGGGCCGCTGCCGCCCTGGGAGTCGACCCTTCCCGCCCGTTCCTGCACCGGTCACCGGCGGGCACCCCCGCTCATGCGGGGGTCCCGCTCGGCGGAGCCGGTGGTCAGGCCGCCTTCCCGATCTTGAAGATCTTGGTCCCGCAGACGGGGCAGCTCCCCGTCACGGCCGGCTTGCCGTTCTTGAGGGTCGTGGGCTGGGGGTCTTTGATCTCGCGGCTGGTCTTGCACTTCATGCAGAAACCGGTGACGGCCATGTGGGTGCCCCTCCGCTGGACTGGATGCCCGAAGTCGGGCGAATGAGGCGCATTGTATGGGCCGATCTCGCCGATCGCAAGTTGCGGCCTGCATCGCCTCCACGTCCACCTCCCTGACCGCCCGTCCTGGGCCCCGGTACGCTTGCCCCGGCCGCCCACCGAATGCCCCAGCCAGGCGTCTCCGGGACCGAGATGGACGGCGACTTGCGCGCCAGGGAGGTTGGCCGATGGTCCGCAACTCGCTGAGACCGGACGAGATCCTGGGGCTCCTGGCCGGCGCCCCCGCCGAGATCGCGGCCGCCGCGAAGGCGCTGACAGCGGCCGAGACGGAGGCGGCACCCCGGGCGGGGGAGTGGTCCCTGGTCCAGCTCCTGGCCCATCTCAGGTCCTG
>JAKBTP010000051.1 GCA_021844355.1 bacterium
AGGCCCTCCCCCCAGGGGCCGCGCCGGGGTGACACCATCGCCACCTCCCACCCCTCTCGGGGCAGCTCGGCCTCCAAGGAGCCAACGTACCTGCCCTGCCCCCCGATCGGGGGGAGGTCGTCGAAGGTGAGGACCGCCACCCTGGGGCTCATCGCTGGCACCACCGGCAGTAGACGGTGGTCCGCCCAGCAATCCGCCGGGCGACCAGCGACCGGCCACAGCGCACGCAGGGGAGCCCGGACCGGCCGTACACCATGAGGGACTCGTAGGCCTCGCCCCGGGCACCGAAGCCGTCCCTGTAGTCCGAGAAGGAGGTGCCACGCCGCCGGATAGCCTCCTTCATCACCACGGTGAGCGCTGCCCCGAGCCGGGCCCATTGCGACGCGGAGAGCGAGGAGGCGGGGCGAGTCGGGCGGAGGCGGGCCAGGTAGAGGGCTTCATCGGCGTAGATGTTGCCGCATCCGGCCACCACCTCCTGGTCCAGGAGAACCGCCTTCACCGCCCGGCCACTGCTCCTCACCGGTCCGTTTCCCGGCCACCCGACGAAGGTCCGATCCAGCGGATCCGGGCCGAGGGGCGGCAGCAGACCGGCCTGCCTCAGGTGCCGCTCGGGACCGAGCAGCACCCTTCCGAACCGCCGGGGATCGCGGTACCGGAGCTCCTGGCCCGAGTCCAGCTGGAGCCGCAGATGGGTGTGGGCTCGGACCGGCTCGGCCCCGTGCTCCAGGGTCAGTGTCCCGGTCATCCCGAGATGCACTACCAGCTGATCCCCGCTGGAGAGGGGAGCATGGATGAACTTCCCACGGCGACCCAGGACTCCGAAGACCGCCCCCTCGGCGGCGACCCGGAACGACTCGGCAGACGGATACCTCAGGACCAGTGGATTGACGCTCAGAACAGCCGCAAGGCGCCGACCCCGGAGGTGGGGGCGCAGGTCGCGGACGATGGTCTCGACCTCTGGGAGCTCGGGCAAGGGCTGAACTCACTGCCTGGCGAGCCGCAGCGGGGCCAGGTCGCGCCAATTGGGCCCGGACTTCAGCTCCACCACCAGAGGGACCGCCAGGTCCATCACCCCCTCCATCGCCTTCCGGGCCAGGCTGCCGACGGCAGCCACCTCATCGGGGGGCGCCTCGAGCAGGAGCTCGTCATGGACTTGGAGGAGCGCCTGGGCTCGCAGCCCCTGGCTGCGGAGGGCGCGGTCCGCCTCGATCATGCCCAACTTCATGAGGTCCGCCGCCGACCCCTGCAGCGGCATGTTGATCGCCATGCGCTCGTTGGCCTCCCGCACCTGCCGGTTGCTGGAGTTGATCTCCGGCAGGTAGCGGCGCCGTCCCAGCAGGGTGGTCACGTATCCCTTGGACCGCGCCTCCTCGCGTACCCCCTCCAGGTAGCTCCCCACCCCCGCGTAGGTGGCGAAGTACCGGGTGATGAACTCCTCCGCCTCGGCCGGGGGCATCCCCAGGTCACGCGCCAGTCCGTAGCTGGACAGCCCGTACAGCACCCCGAAGTTGACCACTTTGGCCAGGCGGCGCTGCTCGGAGCTGACCTGGTCCCGCTCCACCCCGAACACCCTGGCCGCGGTGTCTGCGTGGATGTCGTCTCCCCGCAGGAACGCCGCCAGCAGCTCGGGGTCGCGACTGAGGTGGGCCAGCAGCCTCAACTCGATCTGGGAGTAGTCGGCCGAGACCAGCTTCCACCCCTCCTCCCCGGGTGTGAAGGCCGCGCGGATGCGACGCCCCAGCTCGGTGCGCACCGGGATGTTCTGGAGGTTGGGGTCGCTTGAGGACAGGCGCCCGGTGGCGGCGACCGCCTGGTTGAAGCTGGTGTGCACCCGACCGTCCTCCGGGTCCACCAGGGCGGGAAGCTGGTCCACGTAGGTGCTCTTTAGCTTGGTGACCTGGCGCCACTCCAGGATCAACGGGACTATCGGGTGCTCGTCCCGAAGCCCTTCGAGGGCGTGGGCGTCCGTGGAGCGTCCCGTCTTGGTGCGGCGGGAGCTGCGCAGCCCAAGCTCGTCGTAGAGGATCGTGGCCAACTGCTGTGGCGACCCGGGGAGGAACTCACGACCCGCCAGCCGGAACATCTCCGCCTCGAGGCCGGCGATCTGGGCCTGTAGCTCGGCCGAGAGCGCCTGGAGCTGGCCCGAGTCAAGGCGCACGCCGGCGCGTTCCATGCGGGCCAGGATGGAGGCCACCGGCAACTCGACAGTGCGCAGGAGGTCCTCTCCCCCCGCGTCCCTGAGCCGGGCGCGCAGCCCGGGCACCACCGATGCCACGCAGGCAGCCTCCACGGCCAGCGTCTCCCGGGTGGACGGGGGCTCCGGGGCACTGAGCCCCCCATGCTCCCGCGCCAGGGTGGACAGGCTGGGGGTGCGCCCCCGGGAGTCGCTGAGGTACCCGGCTAGGACCAGGTCGAAGTCCACCCCCTGCAGGCTCCAGCCCGCCCCCTCGACTGCCAGCAGATCCTCCTTGAAGTTGTAGCTCGCCTTGGCCGCCGCGGGGTCCGCCAGCAACCGCCGCAGCGGCTCCATGGTGTCGGCGGCTGTTCCGTCAAAAGGCACGAGGTACCCATGGGACGGTTCCACAGCGAGGGCCAGGGCCAGCACCCGCCCGTGCCTTGAGGGGCCATCCGCCAGGACCCGGATGGCGACCTTCGCCCCGCTCCCGGCCAGCTGGCCGACTACCGCCTGGAGCCGCTCCCTCCCCTCCACCACTTCGGAGTCGACCGCAGTTGAGACCTCAACCGCGGTGGTCGAAGACCCGGCCGAGGCGGGCAGGCGCGCCACCAGACTGGGCATGCCGAGCTCCTCCAGCAGCTGCCGCGCCGCGCCGCGGTCGTACTCGCTGAGCCGGCAGCGGGTGAGGTCCAGCTGGACGCCGGGCACGCCCCTCACGATGGTCACCATCTCCCTCCCGAAGAGAGCCTCGTCCCGATGTTCCTCCAACGTGGTCCGCACCCTCCCCGCAGGCATGGTGCCGACCGCAGCCAGGATCTGGTCCAGGTTGCCGAACTGCTGGATGAGCTGGGTAGCCGTCTTCTCCCCTATCCCCGGGACTCCAGGGATGTTGTCGCTGGCGTCGCCCCGGAGGGCCTTGAAATCCACCATCCGTTCCGGGGGAAAGCCATACCGCGCCGCGACCGCCTCAGGGTCGTAGACCACCGGGTCACTGGCCCCTCGCCGGCTGGTCTGGACGCTGGTGACCTCGTCCACGAGCTGGATCAGGTCCATGTCGCCGGTCAGGATGGTCGTCTGGCAACCGAGGTCGTGGGCCTGCCGGGCCAGGGTGCCCAGGACGTCGTCAGCCTCGAACCCCGGAACCACCTCCGTGGGGATGTTGAGGACGTTGGTGATCTGGGCCAGTACCGGGATCTGGTCGATCAGCTCCTGGGGAGTCGGGGCCCGATGGGCCTTGTAGGTGGCCAGCTTCTGATCGCGGAAGGTGGGACCGGGCGGGTCGAAGGCGGCCACCGCGCAGTCATAGCCCTGACTCAGGGCCAGGAGGAGCATGGAGGTGTAGCCGTAGGCCACCCGTATCGGCACGCCGTGGCTGTTGGTCATCTCGGGGAGTGCGTGATAGGCGCGGAAGGCCAGCCCGTGGCCATCGATGAGGAGCAGGCGGGTGGGATGTGCTCCGGGATTGGCCATTCCCGCCATTATGGGAAGAGCTGGGGTGGTCCAAGCCGCTGGGCCAGGTAGAGACGGGCCTCCCAGCTGACGAGGTAGCTCCCGCCGGCGGAGTTGATCTCCTCCTCGATCGCTGCCAGCAACCGGCGGCGGCGGTGAGCGGGCAGGCGTCGGTGGTCCGATTGGGTGGCCATCAGCTCGGCGTAGGCACGGGCGCCATAGCGCACCTCGAACGGGAAGCGCTCCAGCCGGGGCTCCCGAAAGAGCCCTGAGGCGGCGATCTCCTCCCGGCGGTCGACGTCCAAGTCCCCAGGTGGCAACCCGGCCAGCTCCGGGGCCAGACGGGAGTAGACGCCCTCCAACCTGGCGTACAGCCTCCCGTCTCCCCCGGTGGGTCGGTTCCAGATGAGCGCGATCCAGCCTCCCGGGGCCAGAACTGCGGATGCCTTGCGATACCGGGACTTTGGGTCCACCCAGTGCCACGCCTGAGCCGAGATCACCGCGCGGAAGCCCACACGGTCCGGGACCCAGTCCTCGAAGGAGGAGGTCACGACCCGGAGTCTTCCGGTCGGCCCCAGGTTCCTCTGGGCCACCGCCACCATCTCCGGGCTGGGCTCAATGCCGGTCACGTGGAGACCATGCCGGATGAGATCCTGGGTGGCGATCCCGGTGCCCACCCCCACCTCGAGCACGGGGTCCCCGTCTCCAAGTCCCGCTACCTCCACCAGCTGGTCGACGAGTGCCACGGGGTAGCGCGGGCGCCTGCGGTGGTAGCGGTGCGCCACCTCCCCGAACAGCTCAAAGGCCGCCCGTTCAGACAAGCCGTATCCTCCCGGCGATGCTCCATGTCGTGGCCGGCCCGAGCCGGCGCCGGGGCTATCATGGGCCACGAAGACGGCCCTGGTCCGGAACCCGGCCGGAGGGGATCGTCCCCGACTACCTCAGCGGTGAGGAACCATGGACCTGATCGAGATGGCGGTGGACAGCATCCGGATCCACATGCCCAGCGGACAGCACGTGGTGGTCCTGAAGGAGAAGGACGCCGAGCGATTCCTCCCCATCTGGGTGGGGAGCGCCGAGGCCAACTCCATCGCCCTCAAGATGTCTGGGATCGACCCGGAACGGCCCGTGACCCACGACCTCATGGCCAACATGCTGGAGGCCCTCGACGTGACCATCACCCGGGTGGTGGTCTCCGAGCTCCGCAACGACACCTTCCACGCCCGGATCCTGGGCCGGGTCGCCGGGCGAGACCTGGAGCTCGACTCCCGGTCCAGCGACGCCATCGCCCTCGCCCTGCGGGTAAACTCGCCCATCTACGTCTCCAGCGAGGTGATGGACCAGGCCGCGGTCGTCCCTCGAGGCGAGGACGAGGAGGCCAAGCTGGAGGTATTTCAGCAGATGGTCAACGAGATGAACCTCCCAGACCTCGACGATCAGGAAGGCTGATCAGCGG
>JAKBTP010000079.1 GCA_021844355.1 bacterium
CGCCGTCGGACGCTAATACGGGCCGGGCCCTCCGTGGGGGAAGAGTCAGGCGCCAGTGTGGGACGTGTCAAGCAAGGTCCTTGAGGCGACCACCGGTCCGCTCAAGGACGCTGTCTGGTTCGATCCCAGTGCCTGGGTCGTCACCGCCCATCGTGGCTGAGAAGCGACATTCAGGGACGTGGCCTGCGAGGGGCCTGAGACGGCCCCATGACCCCGAAATAAGTCGGACAACCCGGGCCACTGATGGGCATACCGGCGACCGATCTGACATACTGAGACCATGACTGACAGATACGACACGACCGTGACACGTGAGGGCAGGGTGCTCATCCCGGCTGAGCTGCGCCGTGCCGCCGGGCTGGCGCCCGGGGTTCGGGTCAGCCTGCGCATCGAGGGCGAGACGATCGTGCTTACGACGGCCGAGGCGGCACGGCATCGGCTCCGCGAGATGTTCTCCGGGGTCCCAGGCAGCCTCTCCGATGAATTGATCGCAGAGCGGCGTGACGAGGTTCGGCGGGACGCCTCGACTGGGGGTGAGCTCCCGAGGGCGTCCGGGGGGCACGAGTGACCGAGGGGCCGCCCCCCGTCCGCGACGTCGACGGCGCCGAACTCCTGGACGCCTCGGCGGTGCTGGCCTGGCTCCAGGGTGAACCCGGCGCGGACCAGGTCGACGCCGTCATCGAGCGCTCCTCGATCGGGGCGGCGAACTGGTCGGAGGTCCTGCAGAAGGCATGGCAACACGGCCGGGATGGCGACGAGGTTGCCGCCCTGCTCGTGGCTCTCGGCCTCGAGGTTGAGGCGGTGACCCCCGAGATCGCGATCCAGGCGGCGCGGATGTGGTCGCAATGCCCCGACCTCTCGTTGGCCGATCGACTATGCCTCGCTGCGGGCAAGATGCGGGGCGCGACCGTCTGGACTGCGGATCGTACCTGGGTCGGCCGATCCCATGGGGTTGTCGTCAGACTCCTTCGCTGATCGCTGGGGGGGCCGGTCGCGACCCTCAGGCGGTGCCAGAGTTCAACCGCACTTCAAGGCCGCTGCGATAACCTGAAAGGGGTTGGCCGTAGTGCTGGCCTCGGGGCATTTCCAACAGGCAACCGCTCCCGTTTGGGCCGACGCCTCGGCGAGGCGCAGGTCGTGGGTTCGATTCCCACCTTGGGCTCCGCGGCGAGATCTGCTGTGGTCGGGGGGAAGTGTGGCCCCTCACGGCCTGGAGGTGGTCATCAGGAGGCACTGACGGTCTCGACGGCGCTGGGCCGAACCGGGAATCCAACGTCTTGAACCATGTCGACCGTAGCGCTGGAGGCCCGAGGTCGCCCGGCTGCCGACGCAGCACCCCGCCTTCAAAGACGCAGCGCCATGCGGAGCCCCTCGTCGACGCGTGCCAGGTCCGCTTGCGCGAGCTGTCCGGAGCGGCCCACGAGCCGGTGCCTGTCCACGGTTGCAATCTGAGTGACATTGACGACGGATGGCCGGTCGAGCCCGGCCGCGCCTCGGGGTAGGGAGACGTTGCCGGGGCGGGCGGCGAGCCTCACGCTGGAGGTGACGGCGACCACAGTGACGGTGTTGAGACGTGAGCGATTGAAGCTGTCGGCCGACACCACGACGGCGGGTCGGCGCATCCCCGGTTCGCTGCCAAGCGGAGCCCCGAAGTCCACCCACCAGACCTCGCCCCGGGCTACCACGCCCAGGATCCGGGGTCGATCAGGTCGGCTCGGGTGAGGCCAGCGAGGTCCTCATGGTCCCCGTCGTCACAGGTGGCGTCGATCATCCGAGCCAGAGCGTCACCCTCCTCTTCCGCCAGGAGGCGGCGAAGGGCGCGGGCGTAGAGCGCCGACCGGTTCACCCCCCGCCGTTCGGCGGCACGATCCGCTTCAGCGTACAGGTCATCGGGGATGGAGACGGCCACCTTCATTCGCCCAGTATAACGCGTTATACCCGAGGTCGCCCATGGGGCCCGATCGAATTTGGCGAGTACGTTGGTCCCTAGTTCTCGCGTGTGGCTTTCGGGATCGGTTCAAAGGTGATGGCCTCGTGCATGGGTGGCACGGTGGGAGTGGCCATCCGGCGGCTGGCCGTTCGTCGTCCTGGTGATCGCCACCCTCAAGGCACGAGAACTCAAGGCCCGAGCCATGCGCAAAGGTGGGGAGCCCAGGACAGAGGAGGTGAGCGACGCTAGCGGAAGGGCGCGCTGGCCAGCGGCAGACCGAGCAAAGACCGGGTCCCCGGGTCCTGGCAGGCGAGGCGCAGCCGCCCGCTTGAGCCAGCCGGCGGAGCGGCTTCAGGGGATGTGGAAACCCGTCCGACGTGGCGGCACTCGCGTGTATGCCACCCGGCGCTGGCTGATGGCCTCAGAGGCATCCTTGGCCACCTGATCACTGACGACCACGGCTCGGGCGGCACACCATGAGGCCAAGAGCCGCTAGGGAACTCGAACGGTGCCGCAGGAGTGCGCTTCCCACAGTTCACTCGGCGGCAACGGGCACGGCCTCGCCGTCGGCGAGGAGTTCCAAGGTGGCGCCGGCCCGCTCGATGGCGGTCAGCGCCTCCGGCCCGTGAGCCTGCAGCAGTGGTCCCAGCGGCACCGGGACGTGGTTGGCCCTGGAGAGGACCAGCGCCGCGGCCGCCTCGAGCAGCTCGCTGTCAACGGAGGCGGCCCTCAGCGTCCCGACGGCGGCCTCGGCGAGCTGGTGCGAGGTGAGCCGGGAGAGGGTTCCTGGCGGCAGCCGCCGGGCGGAGTGCAGCGCTCGGGCCATTGCGGCCTCCCCCAGATTGAAGAGCGGAGGAACTGGGAGGGAGGGGATTGGCCCTTGGGAAGGGGCGGGTGCCCTGTCAGTCGACTCGCCGGCCAGCACGCGCTCGGGACGCGCCACGGGCGGCGCGGCAGATGGGGGGGATGCCGGACCGGAGACGGCGGCGAAGTCGACGCCGTCGGCGGCCTGGTGCTTGTCCGCCATGGTGGCGTGCAGGTAGCGTCCGGTGGTGGTGATGTTGGTGTGCCCGAGGAGTTCCCGCACTACCTCGATGTTGCCCGCCTCGCGGAGGGCGTTGCTGGCGAAGCTGTGCCGGAAGCGGTGGGGGAAGTGCCGGCCCGGGATCCCGGACTCGGCCAGCAGGTCGCGCACCAGGGCGGCCAGGGAGTTGGACTCCAGCCGGCCCCAGAACGGCCCGTGGCGCAGGGAGCGCGGATTGGCAATGAAGTAGGGGGAGGGGGGGAGGCGGGGACGGAGGTCCCGCAGATAGGTGGTGAGCACCACGGCAGTGGCCGGGCCGAAGGGAACGGTGCGCGGCTTGGAGCCCTTGCCCATCACCCGCAGCCGGTGGCGCACCAGATCCACGTCGGCGGTCTGCAAGGTAAGCAGCTCACCCTTGCGGATGCCGGTGCCGGCCAGGAGGGTGAGTGCCACGTAGCCCACCCAGCGGCGCAGATCCGAGGAGTGCTCGTGCCTCTGGGCAACGGCCAGGAGGTGGCGGACCTCCTCCTCGGTGTAGGGGTCGATGGCGGGGGCGTTCACCCTCGGTGGCCTGATCCCCAGAGCTGGATTCGGTAGCTCGGGATCCCCGGCGAGGGCGAACGCGTAGAAGCTGCGCAGTGAATGCAGGATCGTGGTCAGAGTGCTCGCTTTCGCCATCTGGCCGCGCTTGATGGCGAGGTACTTTCGGAGCGTGTCGACGGGTGCGGCCTCGATGGGGAGGCCGGGATAGGCCGTCGCCAGCCACTGGTGGTAGTTCCGGGCCCACTTGGCGTAGGTGTGGCAGGTCGCGGCCGAGCGGTACTCGACCTCCGTGAGGTGCTCGGTGAAGCGGTCGATCAGGAGCTCGAACGCCTCGTCCGCCTGTCGACGTCCGCCGAGGCGGCGAGCCGGCAGTCCGCCCGCATAGCGGGCTCGGCGCCCCGGGGACGTGGTTGGCGCGGCCCTGTGGCCCCCATCGGTCACCATGGTCTTCGCGCCCCCTCCTGGTGCGAGAAGGAACACGCCGCCCGCCGCTTCGGCGCCTTCCAGCACGTCCCCTCCAGGGTGCCAACCCCGCCGTTGCCGCACGTCGGAAGTCCCGCGGGACTCCGCCCGGGGGCTGTTGGGAGGGGGGCAGGCGGCCTTCGGTCGGACGGCCCGCTCTCTCGGAGCTCCCTCGCCGCCGGAGCCAAGACAAGCCGTCCGCCAGCTGCCGCCGCCCGGCCTCACACGGCGCACCTGCGCACCGGGGCTGGGCCGAGAACGTGGTGCTCGGCCACGCGCTTCGTCTGCGGCCGGCGTCTCACCCCCTGACCGCACCAGATCGATCAGCCCAAAAGTGAACGCCGGGGTGGGGGCCCGGATCGAGATCTGATCGGCTGGCCGATCCTCAGCCGGAGTCCGGACCCGCCCGGCGCACGGAGCGCCCTGCCCGGCGCTCCGCCTGGGTTCGCAACGAGACAGTGCCGGGCCCGGCCCGACCGGGGCGGCTTGCCGGCCAGCTCACCTGGGGCCTGCTGGCGGCCGCCCCCCGCGCCCGGATCACCTCCTTCCCCCAGGTGTGGCGGCTCCGCCGGCATCACGGGGGTGGTCGGGCGAACTCTGACCGATGGTCTGGGCCGCCGACGGCGTCAGGCCGTGAAGATCCGCCCCACCTGCTCCAGGCCGCCCAAGAGCGCCTCGACCTCGTCACCTCGGTTGTACAGCTGGAAGCTGGCCCTGGTGGTCGCCGCGACCCCCAGCCGGCGCATCAGCGGCTGGCAGCAGTGGTGGCCCGCACGGACGGCGACCCCCTCCCGGTCCAGGATCGTCCCCACGTCGTGGGGGTGGATCCCCTCCAGGTTGAAGGAGACGATCCCCAGCCGGTCCTCGCCCCGCGGCCCGTACTGGACCAGCCCCGGAACCTCGGAGAGCGCCTCGATGGCGTAGTCGGTGAGCTCAGCGGAATGCCGGCGGACCGCCTCCATCCCCACCTCTTCCAGGTAGGAGATGGCCGCGGACAGCCCCGCCGCCCCGGCTATGTCCGGGGTCCCGGCCTCGAACTTGTGGGGCACCTCGTCCCAGGTGGTGTGGTCGAGCTGGACCACCGAGATCATCGAGCCCCCGGTGAGGAAGGGG
>JAKBTP010000095.1 GCA_021844355.1 bacterium
GCCCTGCTCCAGGAGCCGGACGTGGAGAGGCGGTTGCGGGGCCTGGTGCCCCTCCTGGCCCGCCAGGTGGAGGTCGCCCAGCTGCGCAACAAGATCCAGCAGGACGTGGCCCAGACCATCAACCAGGGGCAGCGGGAGGCCATCCTGCGCGAGCAGCTCAAGGCCATCCGCAAGGAGCTGTCCGAGCTCGGAGGCGACTCCGGCCAGGAGGAGGACCTGCGCGAGAAGATCCTGGCCGCCGGGATGCCGGAGTCGGTCCAGAAGCGCGCCCTGAAGGAGCTGGACCGCATGGAGGCCACCCCGAGCGCCTCTCCCGAGGTGGGGATGCTGCGCAACTACCTCGATTGGCTGGTCGACCTGCCCTGGCAGGACCCCGATCAGGAGCGCCTGGACATCGAGGGCGCCGCCCGGATCCTGGATGAGGACCACTACGGCCTGCCCAAGGTCAAGGAGCGGATCCTGGAGTGGATGGCGGTGCGCCAGCGCGTGCTGGAGCGTCGCCGTGCCCTCGGGGAGGGGGAGGCGCCCCCGCCGCTGCAGACCCCCATCCTCTGCTTCGTGGGGCCGCCCGGAGTGGGCAAGACGTCGCTGGGGCGGAGCATCGCCCGGGCGCTGGGGCGCAAGCTCGTGCGCATCTCGCTGGGAGGCATCCGCGACGAGGCCGAGATCCGCGGCCACCGGCGCACCTACATCGGCGCCCTCCCCGGCCGGGTCATCCAGGCCATGAAGCAGGCCGGCACCAAGAACGCCGTGATGATGCTGGACGAGATCGACAAGGTGGGGCTGGACTTCCGCGGCGACCCCGCGGCCGCCCTCCTCGAGGTCTTGGACCCGGAGCAGAACCGGGAGTTCTCCGACCACTACCTGGAGGTGCCCTACGACCTCTCCCAGATCCTCTTCATCACCACCGCCAACGTGATCGACACCATCTCCCCTCCCCTCCGCGACCGGATGGAGATCATCGCCATCAACGGCTACACCGAGGAGGAGAAGCTGGAGATCGCCAAGCAGCACCTGGTGCCGCGCCAGCTGCAGCAGCACGCCCTCGCCCCAGAGGAGGTCTCGATCTCGGACGGGGCGCTGCGGGTGATCATCCGCAACTACACCCACGAGGCCGGGGTCCGCGGGCTGGAGCGCCAGGTGGCCCAGGTGATGCGCAAGATCCCCCGCCAGCTGGTGGAGCACCCCGAGCTCACCTCGGTGGCGGTGGGGGAGGAGCAGCTAGTGGAGTACCTCGGTCCCCTCCGGTTCGACTCCGTGGAGGCGGAGCCGGAGGACAAGGTCGGCCTGGCGACCGGGGTGGTGGTCTCCGAAGTGGGCGGCGACCTGGTCACGGTGGAGGCGCTGGCCATCGAGGGCCGTCCCGAGCTCCAGCTCACCGGGCAGATCGGGGACGTGATGCAGGAGTCGGCCCGGGCGGCGCTCTCCTGGGTCAGGGTCCATGGGTCCGAGTACGGGGTGCCCCAGGGCTTCTTCGACGATCACAGCGTTCACGTCCACGTGCCCGCCGGGGCCATCCCCAAGGACGGGCCGTCGGCCGGGGTCACCCTGGCCACCACCCTGGTGTCAGTGGCCAGCGACCGGCCGGTGCGCCACGACCTGGCCATGACCGGTGAGGTGACCCTGCGGGGCCGGATCCTCCCCATCGGGGGGGTCAAGGACAAGCTGCTGGCCGCCCACCGGGCCGGGATCAAGAGCTTCCTGCTCCCCGAGCGGAACCGCCGTGACCTGTACGAGATCGACCCCTCGGCGCTCGAGGGGATGGAGGTGGTCTACGTGCGCTCGCTGAGCGAGGTCCTGGACCGGGCCCTCATGCCCCGGGTGGAGCGGCATCCCGCCCGCCGGCCGGTGGGCTTCGGGGCCGACGCGGTGATCGGCCCGGCGCTGCCTGCCTGAGCGCCCTCGGAGCCCGGCCGGCGGGCGCTGCGGCCCGCCGACCTCCGGATCTCCGCCGGCCGGGTGATCCGGCCGTCGCTGGTCTGGCCGAGGGGCTCGACTGTGCTCGGCCAGGTGTGCGGCCGTTCTCCGCGCGGGTGCCCTCTGGCCGGCGCCGCGCCCGGCAACGGTCATCGCTCCTCGATCGGCGCCGGCTCCGGGAAACGCTCTCCCAGCCCTCGCCGGAGCCGGTCCACCACCAGGCGGGCCGCCCCCCAGACGAAGTCCTGCCCCTGGAGATAGCCGGGCACCAGCAGGGAGCCGCGGCTGGTGCGACGCCGGCGGACCACATCCTTCACCGAGGTGTGGGCCTGGAGCAGCGGCAGCCAGAACCAGCCGTACACCTCGGAGGGATCGGCCCGAGGGGAGAAGTCGCGGGTTAGCAGCGCCACCGCCGGGACCATGAGAAACCCCGAGTGGGTTATCACCACCGGGTCCAGGTAGCCCAGGAGGCGAACCGCATCCGGCGGCACCGCGAGCTCCTCCTCCGCCTCCCTGAGGGCCGCCTGCCACAGCGTTCCGTCGGACTCGGTCAGGCTGCCGCCGGGCAGCCCGACCTGCCCGGGGTGGGAGCGCAGCTGGTGACTGCGCCGCTCCAGGAGGAGGGGCAGCTCGGCCCGTCGCCCATCGATGAGGGCCAGCACCCCGGCGGCCCGAAGGTTCACCGGTCGGTCGGGCTCCTCCGCCAGTGGCCTGAGGGTCCCGGTGAGCCGCTCCAGGGCGCTGGAGGCGGCGCGGCTGCGAGCGCCGTCCTCAGCCAATCAGAGGTAGAGCCGGCCGGTCGCGAACAGCACCAGGACGGCGGCGGCGACGACCACGAGCAGACTGAGCAGCACGATCCCCCCTGTCCGCCGCACATGGGGGTGTATCTCCAGCTGCTCCATGGGGACCAGCGCCACAGTGCCAGACGCCGCCGGCTCACCTCCGTGAGCCGGCCGCCAGGGGTGGCTGGGGGACCCGGCCGCCGCAGGCGGCGGGGGAGGCGCCGGGCGGGGTGCAGCGGCAGCCTGCCTCCGCCCGGACACCGCGAGGCGCAGCTCCTGCGCCATCTCCAGCGCCGAGCGGTGGCGGATGGCCGGGTCGGGGGCCAGGGCCCGGAGCAGCACGTCATCCACCGCCGGGGGCAGCTGCGTCCGGATCCGGCTGGGGGGCTCGATCCCGCCCTCCGCGGCGGGCGCCTTGCCCACCAGGAGGTAGTAGGTGAGGGCCGCGAGGCCGTACCGGTCCGCGGCCGGGCTGGGATCCATACGCCCCTCGGGGGGGCGGAACCCTCGGGTGGCGTTGAGCCAGGCGGCGTGGGGGTTGACCCGGGTCACTACGGTGCGTATCCCCATGCCCACCAGCACCGCCGTTCCTCCCTGGCCCACCGCCACCGTGGCCGGCTGGACATCACCGTGGACCAGCCCCCGGCGATGCACCTCGTCCAGGGCCTGCGCCAAGGTCCCGATCGTGGCCAGCACACCAGGCGCCCGGCCCTGCTGCAGGAGGCTCACCAGAAAGCCTCCCGGGACATCCTCGTTCACGAGGAAGGTCAGCGGGATGGGGAGTTCCTGGCCGCCGATCTCCAGCGTCTGGGCCACCCCGGAGAGCCCTCGCGCCCGGGGGTCCCCGGCCAGCCTCTGCAGGGCCTCCTGGAAACCGAGCGCCCCGCTGTAGGGCTCGCCGAAGATCCACAAGAGGGCCGCCCCGCCGCCATCCAGAGAGTCCCCCCGGTGAACCGAGGCGTACGGGAGCAGCTGGAGGCGGCCCCTGAGTCGGTACCGTCCGACGGTGGTCCCGGTGAGCTGATCCACCTGCAATTCACCCTCATCTTATGGCGGCCGGAGCCGTGCGCATCCGGCTATCCTCAGCCCCAGCCGATGACCCCACGCCCCCAGGGCCCTCAGGGGCTCCGATGAACCGCGACCAGCTCCTCCAGCTGCCGCCGGTGCCCAGGGAGAGGGTCTGCCGCTGCGGCGCCCGGGTGGGGCGTAGCCATCTGGAGTACCTCGGCGGGGGGCGCTCGCTGCCGGTCTACGTCTGTTCCGGCTGCGGACTGGGATACCGCGGGGATGGGCCGGCAGCACCCGCCGCGTCCTCCCATCGCAGCCGCAAGCCCCTTCCCGAGGGCGGCTCCCCGGAGAACCCGGTCCTGGATCCGGAGATCGCCAGGCGCATCCTGGGCAGAAAGGAGGGCGGCTAGGCGGGCACCTCCGGCAGATGCCTTAAGAACCACCGTCCCGCCAGCTCGGCCACCTCCGGGCTGTCCACGTCCACGCTCATCCCATGACCGCTGCGGGGGAGGAGCCGCAGCTCGCGGATCGAGCTGCTCACCCCGCCCACGATGCGGTCCGCGTTGGCCGGGCCGACCACCCCATCCCGCCCTCCGTGCAGCACCAGCAGTGGCTGCCAGACCGCCCGGAGCTCTCCCTCGACCCGGCGTCCCAGGCGGACCAGCTCGAGGATGGCCCGGGTCGGGCGGCGCCGGTAGCTGTGGAGCTGGTGGGCCCGCTCGCGCAGGTAGAGGTCGACCTTGCCGGAGGGGGTGTCCCAGCGGACCAGCGGATGGAGGGCGGGGAGCAGGCGCAGCCGCCAATCCGAGAGCCGGAGCATGGCCGCCTGGGTTGCGACCGCCCTCACCTCCGGTCGGGTCGCCGCCAGGTGGAGGGCGAGAGTCCCGCCCATCGACTGACCCGCGACGCCGACCGTGCGGCAACGGGCCAGGAGCTCGTCCAGCCCGTGGTTGGCGGATCGGATCCAATCGTCGGCCCGGGTCTGGGCCATCTCCTCTGGGGAGGTCCCGTGGCCCGCCAGCAGGGGAGCGTGAGCCACGATGCCGTGACCGGCGAGCCACTCGCCGAGCCGGATCAGCTCGACCGGGGTGCCGGCGAAGCCGTGGAGCAGGAGCACCCCCCGGGGCCCGTCCCCCAACCAGAACGGACGGCTGGCCCACTCCGGGATCTCAGCGTCGTCCTTCCACCCCGCCACCAGCTCAGGTTAGCCGCTGGGCCGGCCCGGCCAGGTCGACCGTACACTCCGTGGGATGGCTGCCACCGAGGAGATCGCCCGAGAACTGCCCCCGCTGCTGGAGCGGCTGGTGCGGCGGGAGGAGGTGGGCGAGGAGCGCGCGCGCTGGCTCGGCGACCGGATGATGGAGGGTGCCCTCTCCGGCGCCCAGATGGGGGCGGTGCTGGCTCTGCTGCGCTCCAAGGGGGAGACGGTGGCCGAGCTGGCGGGGCTGGTCGCCTCGATGCGGGACCACAGCCTCAAGGTGGAGCTGGACCGGCCGGCCCTGGACACCTGCGGGACGGGCGGGGACGGGCTGGGCACCTTCAACATCTCCACGGTGGCAGCCCTCGTGGTGGCGGGTGCCGGGGTGGCGGTGGCCAAGCACGGCAACCGGGCGGCCAGCGGTCGCTGTGGCAGTGCGGACGTCCTGGAGGCGCTGGGGGTGAGGATCGACCTGCCGCCGGAGGGCGTCGCGGCCTGCGTCCGGGATGCTGGAGTGGGCTTCATGTTCGCGCCCCGGTATCACCCGGCGATGCGCCACGTGGCGGCACCGCGGGCCGAGCTGGGGATCCGCACAGTGTTCAACATCCTGGGACCGCTCTCCAACCCGGCCCAGGTGCCCTTCCAGTCCCTGGGCGTCGCCGACTCCGAGCTGGCGGCCAAAATGGCCGGAGTACTCGCCCACCTGGGTGGCGAGCGGGCCCTGGTCTTCGCCGGACCCTCGGGAATGGACGAGCTCGGCCTGGACGGTCCCTCCACCTGCTGGAGGGTCGAGGCGGGCCGGGTGGTCCAGGAGACCATCGACCCCAGCGAACTGGGGCTGGCCCCGGCCGCCCCGGCGCAGCTGGCCGGGGGCGGCCCCGAGGTCAATGCCGCACTGGCGCTCTCGGTCCTTGAGGGGGAGCCGGGCCCGAGGGGGGACGTCGTCGCTCTCAACGCCGCCGCCGGGCTGGTCTCCGCCGGCAGGGCGGGGGACCTTGCCGAGGGGCTCTCACTGGCCCGGGAGAGCCTCGCCTCAGGTGCCGGGCTGGACGCGCTGGAGCGGCTTCGCCGCGTCTCCCAGGAGTGGCGGGGATGATCGCGACCGGGACTGCCCCGGCGCGGCTGGGCCCCCGGCTACGCCATCTCCTCGAGCTCTGCCCGGAGGAGTACCCGGTGGCGGACGTGGGGAGCGGCCATGGCCGGCTGGCGCTGGAGCTGGCGCGCCGTCGGCCCGGAGCCGAGGTGTACGCGACAGAGGCCAGGCCAGGTCCCGCCAGGGAGCTGCGGCGGCTGCTCGGGCCGAGCTCTCCCGTCCTGGTGCTTGAGGGGCCGGGGCTGGAGCCTCTCCAGGGCCTCGGCTGCCGCGGTGCCGTGATCGCCGGCATGGGTGGGCACACCATCCGGGAGATCCTGCAGGCGAGTCCCGCTCTGGCCTTGGGGTTGGACTGGCTCTGCCTGCAACCGATGCAGGACTGGGAGCCGCTCTGGTCCTGGGTGACGGGCAGCGGATGGTGGGATCCCCAGGGCACCAGCTGCCGGGAGCGCTCGCGGATCTACCGGACGCTGCTGCTGCGCCCCAGGTGAGCGACTCTCAGCGGCTCTTCGACCTGCAGGAGCTGGACCACCGGCTGGAGCTGCTGCGCACCGAGCGGGCCGTCGCGGACAAGCGCGCCGCTGACGACCCCGAGCAGAGGGCCCTGAGCCGCCGGGTCCAGGAGCTCCGGGCGTCCCTCAGCCAGCTGTCCTCCAGGTTGCGGCAGGAGGAGCTGGAGGTGGAGGAGCTGCGCGAGCGGGCGGCCAGCCACGAGCGCGCCATCTACGGTGGCAGCGTGCGACATCCGGCGGAGCTGGAACGCTACCAGCATGAGATCCGGATGCTGAGGGAGCGGATCGCCGCCGCCGAGGAGCGCGAGCTCGCGGCGATGGAGGAGCAGGAGCGGCTGGAGACCGACCTCCGGTCCGCGGAGGCGAAGGCCGGGGCGCGCTCCGCCGAGCTCGAGCGCCTCCGCGCGGAGGACGCTGAGCGGCGCCCCGGGCTGGAGCAGGAGCTGCAGGAGGCCGAGGCCGAGCGGGCCGAGCTGGCCGCGCAGCTCGGCCCCACCGCCCTCCGCCTCTACGCCTCCACGGCGCCGCGGCGCACCCCGGCGGTGGTGCGCATCGAGGGAGGGGTGTGCTCCGGCTGCCGCCTCCCCGTCGCCCACCGGGTCCTGGAGGAGGCGCGCGCCGGGCGCCTCGTGACCTGCGAGAACTGCGAGCGGATCCTGCTCCCGTGACCGCCTCGGTGCGGCGTTGGGTGGACGCCTACAGCGACGGGGCCTGCAGCGGCAACCCCGGCCCCGGGGGGTGGGCGTTCCGGCTGCAGTGGGAGGATGGCGCGGAGGAGGGCTCGGGCGGTGAGCGGGACACCACCAACAACCGCATGGAGCTGGTGGCGGCGAGGGAGGCGATGGCCGCCTTCCTGGCCCGCCGGGCCCCGGACCAGGGGCTCCGGCTCCACGTGGACTCCCAGAACGTGATCGGGTGGTTGGTGGGGGGCTGGAAGCGCAACGCCAACCGCGACCTCTACCCCGCCATTGACCGGTTGCTGGCGCAGCTGGACGGGGCGGTCAAGCTGGTCCACGTGCGCGGCCACGCCGACAGCGAGGGCAACAACCGGGTCGACCGGCTGGCCGTGGAGGCGAGCAGGAGGATGCAGACCTAGGTCGCATCCTCACGCTCCCGGCATCTCCGTCCGGGTCCGGGGCGGCGGAAGCCGGGCCGGGCGCTCTCCGGGTGTTTCCGGCCGGCCGCGGTGGGGCCGCGGGTGGCACCTTCCCCCCTCGAGCAAGGCTTGTGGGTGGCGGCCCTGAGGTGGTCGCCCAGGGCATTTTCTCTCCGATCCCGGCTTACAATCCACCCGTGGACGCCTTGATCCGGCCGGTGGGGCCGCCCGAGGTCCGCGCTTCGGACCAGGACCGCGAGGCGGTGGTGGAGGAATTGCGCCGCCACCATTCGGACGGGCGCCTGGCGACGGACGAGCTGGAGGAGCGGGTCGGGAAGGCTTTCCAGGCGAAGACCATGGGTGAGCTCTCCCAGGTGGTCCGCGACCTCCCCGCACCTCCTCCGCCCCCGCCCAAGGGGCTGCAGCGGCTGCGCCCCTACCTGGTGTATGGCGGGGGCGCCGTGGTCCTCGGTGGCCTGGCCGTGGGTGCCGTCCTGGGCGGGGTGTCGGGACATGAGTTCGCCTTCCCCCTGCCCCTCCTGTGGGTCGGGTTCATCTTCATGAGGGGGCGGCACGGTCACCGGCGGTACGGATCGCGCTGGGGAGGCGGGCCCGGCCCCCAGGGTCCTGGGGGCGTCGCCCTCTGACCGTCCCCGGCTGGGGACTACCGTTCGCAGCCGCCCAGGGGGGCTCGGGGGTCCCGCGGGCCCGGCTTAACCTTCCCTTATCACCCGATTAACCCGGGGATAATCGACCCTTCCCTACGCTCGTTCCGTGCTCACTGAGGGAGGAATGAGCCTGACCGGGACCCCCCGGCCGGCCGCGGACGCGGCGGTGGCGGTGGCGGTGTCCGGGCTCTCTGTGCGGATCGCCTCGCGCGAGATCCTGAGGGGGATAAGCGCCGGCTTCGCCCGGGGCCGGGTGACGGCCGTCATCGGACCCACCGGCTGCGGGAAGACCACCCTCCTGCGCTCGTTGAACCGCCTCAACGACCAGCGCCCGGGGATGCGGGTGGAGGGCGAGATCCTCCTCGAGGGCCAGAGCGTCTACGGCCGCGGCCGGGATGTGCGCGACCTCCGCCGGCGCATCGGCATGCTGTTTCAGCGCCCCAACCCCTTTCCCCAGAGCATCCGCGAGAACGTGGCCCTGGGGGCGCGGGTGCACGGCCTCTGGCGCCGGGAGGAGGTGGACCGGCGGGTCGAGGAGCTGCTGCGCCGGGTAGGGCTCTGGGACGCGGTTCACGACCGGCTTGGGTCCTCGCCCTTCGCCCTCTCGGGCGGCCAGCAGCAGCTCCTCTGCATGGCCCGCGCCCTGGCGGTCGACCCCCAGGTGCTGCTCCTGGATGAGCCCACCTCGGCGCTCGACCCCCACTCCACCGCCCGGATCGAGGAGCTGATCGGCTCCCTCCGGGAGCGGATCACCGTGGTCTTCGTCACCCACAACCTGCAGCAGGCGGCCCGCTGCGCCGACGAGGTGCTCTTCCTCCTGGCCGGAGAGGTGGTAGAGCAGGCCCCCGTCGGGGATTTCTTCCAGCGTCCCGCCGACCTGCGTAGCCGCGCCTACATCGAGGGGAAGCCGGTCTGAGCTGAGCCGCCTCCGGCCCCCGCCCGACGACCCGTCAATCCCAGCCATCCATAGGGAGGATTCCATGCGCCCGTTGACCCTCGGACCGCGACGACCCCGGCAGCTGCTGCCGGTCGCCCTCGGCGCCCTGGCGCTTCTGGTGAGCGCCTGCGGCGGGACGGCGGCCACTCACCACGCCAGGCAGGCGGCCAAAAAGAACCCGACAGCGGCGGCGACCGGCAATCCCAGCGCGCCGGTGACCCTCAACGAGGCCGGCTCGACCCTCATCTACCCATACCTGCAGGTGCTGGCGCCCCAGTTCCACGTCGCCTACCCCAACATCACCCTGGACCCTGGGCCCGGCGGATCCGGGCTGGGCATCAGCGAGGCCACGGCGCGCCTGGTGCAGATGGGCGGCTCGGACGCCTACCTCTCGCCCGCCCAGGCCGCGGCCAACCCCAGCCTGCTCAACATTCCCATCGCCATCTCCGCCCAGGCCGTGGACTACAACGTCCCGGGGATGCCAGCCAACCTCAAGATTACCGGCAACATCCTGGCCCAGATGTACGAGGGGAAGATCACGGAATGGAACGACCCCCAGCTGGCGGCGATCAACCCCGGGGTGACCCTGCCGGCGGTCAAGGTGATCCCGGTGCGACGGGTGGACTCCTCGGGCGACACCTTCATCTTCACCAGCCTTCTCACCAAGACCAACACCGCCTGGGCCAACGGTCCGGCCTTCGGCACCACCGTCACCTGGCCCTCGGTCTCTGACGAGCTCACCGCCAACGGCAACCCGGGGATGATCCAGGTCTGCAAGGCCAACCCCGGCTGCGTCGCCTACATCGGCGTGAGCGTGGAGAACACCGCCATCGAGGACGGTCTCCAGGAGGCGCTCCTCCAGAACCGGGCGGGGAACTACGTGGTCCCCGACCTGGCCACCATCACCGCCGCGGTCAACGCGTCGGCCTCCGGCACCCCGGCGAACCTGCGCCAGTCGCTGATCTACAGCTCGGGGGCGGAGTCCTACCCGATCATCAACTTCGAGTACCTCATGATCCAGCAGCAGCAGCCCAGCGCGGCCGTGGCCGAGGCCATCCGCACCTTCCTGGACTGGGCCATAAGTCCTACCGGGGGAGCCACTGGGAGCAACCTCTCGGCCGTGGACTTCGTCGCTCTGCCCCAGAGCGTGATCCCCAAGGTGGAGGCCGCCATCAACAAGATCAGCGGCTGACCTCCGGGAGCCGCTCCAGAGATGAGCTTCTTCCCGGCAGCGCAGGGGACCGGCCGGCGGGCCGGTCCCCTGCCGATCGGGCGGCCGGTCCCGCTCCGGGACGCGGACCTCACCCGGCGCGACCGGCTGGCGCGCTGGGGCCTGCTGCTGGCGGCCGCCATCCCCACCGCCATGCTGCTTCTGATCGCCGCCCTGATGGTGGCGCAGTCGGTGCCCGCCTTCCGCTACGCCGGCTGGGGCTTCTTCACCGGCCGGGTGTTCAGCTTCGGCAACCTGTACGTGACCAAGCTCCAGGTCCAGAACGGCGTCCCCGCACCCCACGGAGCCACCTACGGGGCCTTCACCTTCATCTTCGGGACACTGGTGTCGTCGGTGATCGCCCTTCTGGTGGCCCTACCGCTGGCGGTGGGCGCGGTCCTGGCCCTGACCGAGCGGGTCCCGACTCGCCTCCAGTCCACAGTCTCCATCTTCTTCGAGCTGCTGGCGGGCATCCCCAGCGTGGTCTACGGCTTCTGGGGGATCCTGGTGCTCGGGCCGCTCCTCGCCGCCCACCTCTACCCGGTGCTCGGCCGCTTGGGGGCCTTGGTGCCCTTCTTCCGGGGGAGCGTGGGCTACGGGGAGGGCCTTTTGACCGCCTCTCTGATCCTGACCCTGATGATCGTCCCGATCATCGCGACCACCACCAGGGAGCTGGTCCGGGGGGTTCCGATCCTGGCCAAGGAGGGGGCGCTGGCGCTGGGGATGACCCGCTACGAGACCGCGCGGGTGGTCACCCTCCCGTACGTCCGCCGGGGGATCTGGGCGGCGGCCCTTCTGGGCTGGGCCCGGGCCCTGGGGGAGACGATGGCGGTGCTGCTGGTGAGCGGCAACCTGCTGAACGGCCTCCCGGCCAACATCTTCTCGCCCTTCTCCACCATGGCGGCGACCATCGTGGCGATGCTCGACTCCGCCCTCACCGACGCCACCGGGATGGCGGTGCACGCCCTGGCCGCCCTGGGTGTGGTTCTGCTGGTGATCACCGTCGCCACCAACCTGCTCGGGCGGCTGATCATCCGCCGGGTCGCGGGCGGGGCCGTCCTGCCCGTCGGCCGGGGGATCTGAGCGATGCGGCCGGCGCTGCGGGCGGGGCGGGACCTGGGCTTCTGGGCGCTCTGCTTCCTGGCCCTGGCGGTGGTAGTGGCGCCCTCCCTGGCCATGGTGGGCACCCTCCTCCAGCAGGCGGGCCCGGCACTCAGCCTCCACCTTCTGACCGCCACCACCGCCAACAACGGGCTCCAGAACGCGGTCCTCGGCAGCCTCCTGATCATGCTGGGAGTGCTGCTGGTGGCCGGGCCGATCGGGGTTTTGGGCGGCATCTACCTGGCGGAGTTCGCCCCCACGGGCCGGGCCTGGTTGCTGCGCCTGGGATACGAGACCCTGGCGGGAGTCCCGTCCATCGTGATCGGCTTCGTGGGCTACGTCCTGCTGGCGCAGGAGCTCCACTGGGGGTTCTCCCTCCTCTCCGGGATCATGGCCCTCTCGGCCATCGTGCTGCCCTATGTGGTGAAGACCACCGAGGTGGCCCTTCTTCAGGTTCCCTCCACGCTCAGGGACGCGGGGATGGCGCTCGGCCTCTCGCGGCTCACCACCCTGAGGCGGGCGCTCCTGCCCCCGGCGGTCCCGGCCATCGCCTCGGGGCTGGTGCTGGCCCTGGCCATCGCGGTGGGGGAGACTGCTCCCCTGCTCTACACCCTGGGATTCAGCGACCAGGACCCGTCGCTCTCGCTCTTCCAGCACCCCATCGGGTACCTGACCTACGTGGTCTACCTCAACGCCACCCTCCCCACCCGGCTGGAGCACGAGGTGGCGGGAGCCGCCGGGCTCGCCACCCTCCTCCTGATCCTGGCCCTCATCGGGGTCGGCAGGCTGGCATCGCGCCGGGCGGCGCGCTTCCGGGCCCAGCTGCCGACCTGAGGCGCCCTCGCAGGGACGGCTCCCCACCGCCGGCGCCGCCGGCCGCCCGGAGCTACCATGGAGCCGGGTGGCGGGCAGGTGGCCGCGGCCGGGGCTCCCGGTCGAGGAAAGTCCGAGCTCCGAAGAGCAGGGCGCCGGGTAACACCCGGCGAGGGAAACCTCAGGGAGAGTGCCACAGAAAGACACGGCCGGCGGGGTTCCCGCCGGCAAAGGTGAAATGGTGGGGTAAGAGCCCACCGGCAGCCGGGTGACCGGCTGGCCAGGTAAACCCCGCCCGGAGCAAGACCCAGCAGAGCCTCGGTGCAAGCACCGCCGGGCTGCTCGTCCGGCACGGCTCGGGTGGGTCGCTGGAGGCGGCGGGAGACCGCCGTCCTAGATGGATGGCCATCGCCCCTCGGGGGGAGCCCCGCCGTGCGGGAGGCCCGAGGGGGCACAGAACTCGGCTTATCGCCCGCCCAACCCGCTCCCCGCAGGGGGGCCCGGCCCCCCTGCGCCACCCAGCGCCACCAACGTAAGGGTGGATGTGGGTGTGAATCACCACCGTCATCGAATTCAGGGCGCGACCTCTGCACCGTACTACAGTTCGCTTGACCGGCCCAAGTTGAGCTGATACAGTTCCGACCAACGCGGAAGTTGGTGGGGAGAAGTGGTGAATCGTGATCAAGGGCAGTCCGACCAGCGGAACCCCCGCTGAGGTGTGGGGATGCCCTTCTATGGCTCCTACCAGCACTCGCTGGACGAAAAGGGACGGGTGGCGGTCCCGGCACGCTTCCGGGACAACCTCCTGGGCGGGGTGGTCACCCGCGGCCCGGACTTCGCCCTGGTGATGTACCCGCCGACCTACTGGCAGCGACTCACCGAGCAGCGCGCCTACAGCGACCTCGCCGATCCCGACTACCGGCAGTACCTCTTCCACCTCTTCGGTCAGAGCCAGCAGATCAACTGGGACGCCCAGGGGCGGATCCTGCTCAGCCCCCAGCTGCGAGAGCACGCCGAGCTGCGCCGGGACGTGGTGTTCGTGGGGATGAACGAGGTGGTGGAGGTGTTCAGCCAGGAGCACTTCGATCAGCGGGCTCAGCGGCTCGATCCCGCGGTCTGGGAGCGCGTCCGGGCCCGGGCGGCCGAGGTGGTGGGGACGGGGGCGGTGAGCTCCTGCGGGCCGGAGCCATCCGCATGAGCGTCATGCTGGCAACGATGGGCACCAGGCGCCGCACCCCTCCCGCCCGCGTGCGGGTGACTCCAGCCGGAACCGGCCACCTGCCGGTGATGCTGCCCGAGCTTCTGGCGGCCCTCGACCCGCGACCCGGCGAGGTGGTGCTGGACGCCACCCTGGGCGCCGGGGGCACCGCCGAGGCCTTCCTCCAACGCGTCCTCCCAGGCGGCCGGGTCCTGGCTTTTGATCGGGATCCGGCCGCTGTAAGGCGGGCGCGGGAGCGGTTCGCCGCCCACCAAGGCGCCTTCGAGGCCATAGTGGGCCGCTTCTCCGAGGCCGCCGAGGTGCTGGAGGGCAGGGGGCTGCGGCCGGACGTGGTGGTGATGGATCTGGGGATCTCCTCGCTGCAGCTGGACGACCCCCGTCGCGGCTTCTCCTTCCAGCAGGAGGGGCCGCTGGACATGCGCATGGATCCGGCCGCCAACAGCCCGACCGCCGCGGACCTGGTCGCCGCGATGTCCGAGGAGGAGCTGGCGGACGCCCTCTTCCAGCTGGCCGGCGAGGTCCACTCGCGGCGGATCGCCCGGGCCGTCGTCCAGCGTCGCCAGCAGGGACGGATCACCACCACCACGGAGCTCGCGGAGATCTGCCGAGCGGCCTACCCCCGGCGGGGACGGCCCCTCCGGATCCACCCCGCCACCAAGACCTTCCTGGCCCTCAGGATCGCCGTCAACGACGAGCTGGCGGAGATCGAGAAGGGCATCACTTCCCTGGTTCAACTACTTCGGCCCGGTGGGCGTATTGGGGTCATCTCCTTCCACTCCAGTGAGGACTACCTTGCCAAGCGTTCTCTCCACGTCCTTGCTCAGAACTGTGTATGTCCTCCCCAAAGGCCCGTCTGCACCTGCGCCCACCGGGCCACCCTCTCCCTCCTCAACCGCAAGGTCATGAAGCCCTCGGCGGCCGAGGTCCTGCTCAATCCCCGGGCCCGGTCGGCCCGGTTTAGGGCGGGATTGCGCCTTCCCGATCCCAGCCCCTGAGAGCGGCCTGCGCCGCCCCCGTCCCAGCTCTCCGTCCCACTTCAAGAGGCAGTCGCAGCACCCATGACCAGTATCGCCGCCCCAGGTTTCCGCTCCCTTCCCTTGGACGAAGAGGAGGAGGCCGCCGCCCCGTCCCGTCGCAGCCGCCTCCGGGCGCGCGCCCGGACCGGGTGGGCGCTGCTGGCGGCGCTGGGCATGGTGGTGGTCTCCGCCACCGCCTACATCTCCCAGACGGCTCGGGGCACGGCCCTCACCTACCAGGTCGCCTCCCTCCAGGCCCAGAAGGCTCAGCTGGCCAACACCAGCAGCATCCTCTCCCAGCAGATCGCGCAGCTCGAGAGCGCGGGCGCCCTCAACCAGGCCGCTGCCCACCTCGGCTACCAGACGGCCGGCGGCTGGCAGGTGCTCACCCCTCCCAAAGGACCCGACCCCCTCCTCCCGGTGCTGCTCGCTCTGAAGGGCGCCTGACAAGGTGGCGGGCAGGACTGCCAGCCCGCGCCGGCCGGCGGCTCCGAGGCGCCGGCGTCCCGCCGACCTCGACCGTCACCAAGGAAGGACCCCGGACCCCGGACGGCGGCTGGGCTGGCTCCTGATCATCACGGTGGTGGCGGTGATGGGGCTGGGTGGGCGGCTCATCCTGCTGCAGATAAGCCAGGGCTCCCAGCTGGCGGCCGCCGCCGTGGCCCAGCAGGTCTCCCAAGTCACGATCCCAGCGGTCCGGGGAGAGATCCTGGACGACCAGGGCCAGGTGCTGGCCGGCAACGTGGCCGTCTACGACATCTACGCCGCCCCCAACCAGATCCCGGTCGGGCAGCGCAACGCCGAGGCGGCGCGGCTGGCCGCGGTGCTCCAGCTGCCGGTCTCCCAGATCCTGACCCAGCTCAATCGCCCCCTGGACTTCGTCTACCTGGCCAAGGAGGAGCCGCTGGCAGTGGAGCAGAGGCTGCAGGCGCTGAACCTGACCGGCGTGGGGGCGATCCAGGGGGAGCAGGCCACCTACGGACCGGGGGCCCTGCCCAACACCAGCCTGGCCGCCAACGTGGTGGGCTTCGTCAACGCCAACGGGGTGGGGCAGTACGGGCTGGAGGGCTACTACAACTCGGTGTTGGCCGGTAAGCCGGGCTCGGAGTCCGCGGTCACCGACCTTCAGGGCAATCCCGTGGTCCTCGGCTCCAGCCCCAAGACCGCGGCCGTTCCGGGGCGCAACCTCCTGACCAGCATCGACGCCCCGATCCAGGCCGCGGTCGAGAAGGACCTGGCCGCGGAGGTCCAGAAGGTCAACGCCAGCTCCGGGACCATGATCGTGATGAACGTCCACACCGGGGGGATCGTGGCCTGGGCCGACTACCCCTCCTACAACGCCAACACCTACGGCCAGGTGTCGGAGAAGCTCTTCAAGGACGCCGGTGTCGCCGACCTCTACGAGCCGGGGTCGGTGGGCAAGCTCATCACCTTCGCCGGGGCCCTCCAGCGCAACGCCATCACCCCCAACGAGACCTTCAACGAGACCGGCCAGGTCACCGTCCAGGGCCAGACCATCCGCGACTGGGACCTGAGGGCCCACGGGGTGATCACCATGACCTGGGTGCTGGAGGACTCGCTCAACGTGGGCGCGGTCCACATCGAGCAGATCGAGGGCTCGCAGCCGTTCTACCAGAACATGCAGGCGTTCGGGATCGGCCATCCCACCGGCATCGACCTGGCCGGCGAGTCCAACCAGCCGCTGCCCCCCTACTCCCAGACCCAGCCCCTGCAGTTCGCCACCTACAGCTTCGGCCAGGGGTACGTCACCACCCCGATCCAGATGCTGGCGGCGGTGAACACCATCGCCAACGGCGGGGTGTGGGTCCAGCCCCACGTGGTCAGCGAGATAGTGGGGGGGAACCAGCCCCCCACGGTCATCAAGCCCAAGACCCGTCGGGTGATCAGCTCCGCCACGGCGCAGACCCTCACCCAGATGATGGTGGGGGTGGTGGACGCCCCCGGGGCGTCCGGCTTCGAGGCCCGCATCTGGCCCGCCTGGAAGGGGCAGATCGCCGGGAAGACCGGCACCGCCTCGGTATCCGACGGCCATGGCAGCTACGGGCCCAACACCATCGACTCCTTCGTGGAGTTCTTCCCCGCCAGCAACCCTCAGTTCTCGATGATCTGCATCATCCGCTACCCCCAGGTGCCGGCCGCCCTGCGCGAGGGCGCCTACGACGCCGCGCCCACCTCCAAGCTGATCACCGAGGCGCTCATCTCCCGCTTCCACCTCCAACCATAAGATGGCCAGGGTGACACAGCTGGCGGCGGCGGGCGCTCTGGTGGGGGGGCTGGTGCTCTACCCGCCCGCCATCGTCGGTCTGAGGCGCCTTGGGGTGCTCCAGCGGGAGCGCCGGGACGGCCCCACCTCCCACCTCCGCAAGGCCGGCACCCCCACCGCCGGCGGGGTGGTCTTCTGCGCCGTGCTGGTAGCGGCCTGGCTCCTCGGCTTGCGGGGTGCGGCCGGAGGGGTGGTGGTCGGGGCCGGGGTGCTGGGCATGGCCGTCGGGCTGTTCGACGACCTCACCAAGGTGCGCAGCGGTGAGGGGATCCGGGTGGTGCCCAAGTTTCTCCTGCTGGTCCTCTGCGCGGGGGTCCTGGGGGTCGGCCTGGCGCTGACCGGGGCCCAGTCCCAGCTGATCCCGGTGGCGGGCTGGCGGGACCTGGGGCTCTACGGCATCGCCCTGGCCGCGCTGGCGGTGCTGGCCACCTCCAACGCCGTCAACCTGACCGACGGGGTGGACGGGCTGGCCGCGGGCACCGCGGTGCCCGGCTTCCTCGCCCTAGGGCTGGCGGCGCAGCTCCAGGGGCGGGCGGAGCTGGCGGGAACCTGCTGGTCGGTGGCCGCCGTGCTGCTGGCCTTCCTGGTGTTCAACCGCCCCCGCGCCAAGATCTTCATGGGCGACGCCGGCTCACTGGCCCTGGGCCTGATGCTGGCGGTGGCCGCGGCCGAGGTCGGGCTGCTGATCCTCCTGCCCCTGATCGCGGCCGTTTTCCTGGTGGAGACCGGGTCCGTGATCCTGCAGGTCGGCTACTTCCGGCTCACCGGGGGCCGCCGGCTCTTCCGGATGAGCCCGCTGCACCACCACCTGGAGATGGGTGGTCTGGGGGAGTGGGCGGTGGACCTCCGTCTCTGGGCGGCGTCCTGGGTGGCCGGCGGCCTGGCCCTCCTCTGGGCCCTGGCGACCGGGCTTTCGGGGCGTCCGGGGTGAGCGCCCGGGTCGAGCGGTGGATCCCGGTCGCCCACGCCCGCGCGGCCAGCCGGAGACGAGGGTGGCTGGGCCGGATGCCCAACCTGGACCTCGGCCTCACCCTGGTGACCGCGGCGCTGTGCGCCCTCGGGCTGATCATGGTCTTCGTCGCCAGTGCGCCCTCGGCGTACGCGGACTACGGCAACCCCGCCTTCTTCTTCGAACGGCAGGCGCTCTGGCTGGCCCTCGGGGTGGGTGGCCTGATCTTCTGCTACAAGCTCGACTACCACGAGTGGCGCCGGCTGGCGCCCTACCTCACCGCCGTGTCGATGCTGCTCCTGGTGGCGGTCCTGGTCCCCCACATAGGCAAGGAGGTCCAGGGCGCGAGACGCTGGATCGGCGCCGGTCCGATCCAGATCCAGCCCAGCGTCATCGCCCAGTTCATGGTGCTGATCAGCGGAGCGGTCTGGCTCGACCGCCGGCGCCGCCAGATCGGGAGCCTGAGCCAGGGCGTCCGGCCCTACGCCCTCCGGGTGGGGGCGGTGGGGGCGCTGATCATCCTGGAGAAGGACCTGGGCTCCACCCTGGTGGTGGGGGTCCTCGCCCTCGGCCTTCTGGTCCTGGCCGGGGCCCGTCTCCGCCACCTGCTGGCGGCCGGAGTCCTGGGGCTCGGGCTGGGGGGGCTGCTGATCCTCGCCGAGCCCTATCGCGTGGCCCGGCTGCTCGCCTACCTGCATCCCTTCGCCCACGCCGAGAGCTCCGGCTACCAGGCGGTCCAGGCGCTCTACGCGCTCGGTGCGGGAGGGGTCTTCGGGACCGGCTTCTCCAGTCCGGTGCCACCGGCCCAGTGGCTTCCCGAGTCCCAGAACGACTTCATCTTCGCGGTCATCGGCCAGGATCTGGGGCTGGTGGGGACCCTCCTGGTCCTGCTCCTCTTCGGGCTCTTCTGCTGGAGGGGCCTGAAGATCGCCCGGAGTGCCCCCGACCGGCTGGGGATGCTGCTGGCGGGCGGGGTCACCATCTGGATCGTTGGGCAGGCGCTGATCAACGTCGGCGGGGTGACCGACACGATCCCCTCGACCGGGGTCCCCCTCACCTTCATAAGCTACGGCGGGTCGTCGCTGGCGCTCTCGCTGGCGGCCACTGGCATATTGCTGAACATCTCGGCCCGGCGCCGCCGAGCGGGGGAGGCCAATGCGCGTTCTGATCACCGGCGGCGGGACCGGTGGCCACTGCACTCCGGCGATGGCGGTGGCCGAGGCGCTGCGGTCGATTGACCCCTCCCTGGAGCTCCGCTACGTGGGCCGCAGCGGGGGCCCCGAGTCGGTCCTGGTCCCCAGGGCCGGGCTGGAGTTCTCTGGGCTGTCGCTGGGGAGCATGGGCTCCTCGCCCCTCACCGCCACCCCCCGCCTGCTGACCCGCCTGCCCCTCGCCTACCGGCAGGCGGGCCACGAGGTCTCCAGCTTCCGCCCGCAGGTGGTGCTGGGGACCGGGGGCTACGTCTGCGTCCCGGTGGTGCTGGCCGCCCGCCGGCGCCGGCTGCCCGTGGTCCTGCTGGAGCAGAACCGGTTGCCCGGGCGGGCGATCAACCGTCTCGCACCCCTGGCCAGCAGGATCGCGGTGTCCTTCGCCGACACGGCGGAGCACCTGCCTCCCGGGCGGTCGGTGTTCACCGGCAACCCGGTCCGCGCCGCCTTCCAGCGGCCGAGTCCGGGGCTCCCCGCCCGCCCCGCGGTCCTGGTCATGGGGGGCTCGCAGGGTGCCCGTCACCTGAACCAGGCGCTGGTGGCGGCGCTGCCGGACCTCCTGCGCCGGCTGCCGGAGCTCGAGGTCACCCACCTGACCGGCCAGGGGGAGGAGGCGCGGGTGGCGGCCGAGGCCCGTGCCCTGGGACTGGACCGGGACCCGCGCTACCGGCCGCTGCCGTTCTCGGACCAGGTGGCAGAGCTGGCGGCCTCGTCCCGGCTGGTGGTGATGCGGGCGGGTGGGAGCTCGCTCGCCGAGATGGCCTGCTTGGGCCGCCCGCTGGTGCTGGTGCCCTACCCTCACGCCGGGAACCACCAGCTGGCCAACGCCGAGGCCTTCGCCACCGCCGGGGCCGCTCTGCTGCTGGAGGACTCCGAGCTGAGCCCGGAGCGGCTGGCGCGGTTGATCCTCTCCGTCCTCACCGAGGAGGGACGGGCCGAACAGATGGCCCGGGCCAGCCTCACCCTGGCCCGCCCCGGAGCCGCCCTGGAGGTGGCGAGACTCCTCCTCTCCACGGCCGCCGGCGCGTGAACCGTCTCGAGATCCCAGGGTGGCCCGAGCCTCCCGCCCGCCTCCACTTCCTCGGCATCTGCGGCTACGCCGTCTCCGGGCTGGCCCTGGCCCTGGCCGGTCTGGGGTACCGGGTCAGCGGCTCGGACGAGGATCCCTATCCCCCGACCACCGACCTCCTGAGAGCGGCCGGCATCCCCTACGCCAGCCGCCACAGTGAAGAGGGGCTCACCGCCTTCGGGCGCCCGGATCTGGTGATCCTGGGCAACCAGGTGCAGCCCGGCAACCCCGAGCTGGCGGCGGCGCTTCACGCCGGCCTGCAGGTGGTCTCCGAGGCCGAGGCCCAGGGCCGGCTGGCGGCCTCCCGGCCCCGGGCGGTGGTCTGCGGGACCCACGGGAAGACCACCACCTCCACCCTGCTGGCCCACATGCTGGAGGCATCGGGGATGGGGCCGGGCTTCCGGCTCGGCGCCACCTCCCGCAACTTCGGTCTCTCGGTGCGCCTGGGGGAGCTGGAGCGCCGCTCGCCCTTCGTGTTCGAGGGGGACGAGTACACCACCTCGGCCCTGGACCGGAGTGCCAAGTTCCTGCACTGGAACCCGGACTTCGTCGGGGTCCTCAACCTGGAACTGGACCATCCCGACCTCTACCGTGATCTCGAGGCCTACAGGGCCCCGTACCTGGAGCTGGTCGCCGGGATGCCGACCTCGGGGCGGCTCCTCCTCCGGGCCGCCGACCCCGCGCTCCTCCCGCTGGCGGAGGCGGCCGCCTGCCCGGTGACCCTGGTCGGTGGGCCAGAGGGGGAGTGGCAGCTCCAGGCCGCCCCGGGCACTTTCCCCGGGGGCCAGCTTCTGCAGGTGAGTGGCCCTGGCGGACTGCGGCTGCCCATGCGCCTTCCGCTGTTCGGCCTGCACAACGCCGAGAACGCCCTCATGGCGCTGGCCCTGGCGGTGGCCCTGGGGGCCGACCCGCCGGCCGCCGCCAGGGCCGCCGCCAGCTTCAAGGGGCCTGGCCGGCGCTTCGAGGTGCTGGGGGAGGCGGGCGGGGCCACCGTGGTGGACGACTACGCCCACCATCCCACCAAGCTGCGGGCGACCGTGGCCGCGGCACGCCAGATGGCCCCCGGACACCAGCTGATCCTGGTCCACGTGCCCCACACCTACTCGCGCACCCAGGCGCTCCTCCCGGAGTACCGGGAGGCCTTCAGAGGGGCCGACCTCCTGGTCCTCGGGCCGATCGAGCCGGCCCGGGAGCGCCACCTTGAGGGGTCGGTCAGCTCCAAGGACGTGGCCCGACTGGTGGAGGGGCCCGAGGTGGTCCTGGTGGGATCGGCGGGGGAGGCGGTGTCCGCGGTGCTGGAGGGGGTCAGGCCTCCGGCGGTGGTGGTCTGCTGCTCGGTTCGGGGCTTCGACCAAGTGGCGGAGCGCCTGCTGGAGGCGTTGGCCGCCGGAGAGAGGTCCCAGGGCTTGCGCTAGCCGCGCAAATGCGTCATGGTTGTGGCGATGCCCCCGGGCGGCCCCGGGGGGCCCTAGCGTCCCAGATCCACGTCACAGCACAAGGGGCAGCCATCGAACCGTTGACGCGCAAGGAGCGCCCACCGGCGCCCACCCGCTTCGGTGCCGCGGTGCCTGAACGCCGGGTGGGAAGGGGGCGGCCCGTGGCGGGGGGGCCGCAGCGGCGGCGGGCCCGCCCCAGGACCGGCGGATGGCGCCAGAACGAGGTCGCTGACGAGGTGCTGGCCGAGGTGGCCCGCCAGGCGGCCTCCCGGCGGCGGGCACGGGACGAGGCCAGGCGCCACCTCGGTGGGAGGATGCGGATCTCGCGGCCCAAGCCGCCCTCCTGGTATCTGGCCTGGAGGGAGCTCCGCCGGCCGTTCCGGGTGGTGTCGCTCCTCATCCCGTCCCTGGCGGTGGCGGCGCTGCTGGCGCTCAACCTTCCCTTCCTCAGGGTGCAGAGGGTGGAGGTGCAGGGGAGCCCGGTGGTCGGCCGCGCCCAGTTGCTGGCGGAGGCGGGGGTGGTGATGGGCCAGAGCACTCTCCAGGTGAACACCGGAAGGCTCACCGAGAGCCTGCTCAGCCAGCCCTGGGTGCAGACCGCCAGCGCCGCGGTGCGCTGGCCGGGAACCCTGGTGCTGACGGTGACTCCCCTGCCCCCGGTGCTGATCTACGAGCGGGGCAAGCGGGAGTACCTCCTGGCCGCGTCCGGAGCGGTCCTGGGGCCGGTGCCCTCGGGACCGGCCTCCGCCCCCCTCCCCATCCTCCAGGATCTCCAGCGGGGGAGCGGGCTCCGCGCCGGTCAGGTGGTCCTGCCGTCCCGCCTCACCAGCGCGCTGGCGCAGCTCAGCTCAGCCTTCCCCGCCGCCTACGGGGTCTCGGTGAGCCGCTACCTGATCAGCCCTGTGGGAGCGCTGGAGATCCAGAGCTCGGCGGGGTGGACGGCCGATCTCGGTCCCGTCATCACGGCCTCCCAGGTGTCTGCCCTGGGGCCCAAGCTGGAGGCGCTGCGGGCTCTCGCCGCCAAGGTCAACCTCAAGGGACCGGGGATCCACACCATCTACCTCGAGGACCCGTCCCAGGTGGTGGTCAGCCCGTAGGTGGGACCCAAATGGCGGTGGGTCGGATGCGAAGACACCACAAGATGATGTGGTTTCGGGCTTGTATTCCCACCGTGGGGCGGCTACACTTCATGGGACCTCTGCGAAGGTCCGGAGTCCCGTCTCGCGAGTTCTTCACCAAGCAATCGTTCCATGAGATCGAACAACACCTGGGGGCTTCTCCGATGCAGACCGGCTCGGAACCCGTGAGCCGCCACGGGGCGGGGACCACGGCGCCGTGAGCGGACGCCGCCTGGTCGCCGTCGATCTCGGCACCCACCGGGTCCGCTGCGCCATCGCCGAGGACGAGGGAGCCCGCCTCAAGGTGCTGGGGGTGGGGGAGGTGGACTCCAAGGGGGTGAGCCGGGGGGTGGTGGCGGACCCCGACCAGGCCGTCTCCGCTCTCTCCAAGGCGCTGGACGCCGCCGAGCGTGCGGCGGGGATGGAGGTGGAGGCCGCGCTGCTCAGCCTGGGCGGCCGCCACGTCCGCAGCCAGCCCAGCCGGGCCCAGGTAACCGTGGCATCGCGGAGCGGCGCGGTGTCCGGCTCCGACCTCAACCGGGTGCTGGAGGCCGCCAGGGATCTGCCCGGGGAGGAGGGCACCGAGGTGGTGCACCTGATCCCCCGCTGGTACACGGTGGACGACAACCAGCGGGTCCGCGACCCCCGGGGGGTGGCGGGAAGCCGGCTGGCGGTTGACTCCGAGCTGGTCCTCGCCTCCGTGGCCCATCTGGAGGCCCTCGTGGAGTGCGCCCACTCGGCCGGCCTGCGGGTGGACGACCTGGTGGTCCAACCGCTGGCCGCGGCTGAGGGGGTGGTGCGCGACTCAGAGCTGGAGGAGTCGGTGGCGGTCGTCGACGTGGGTGCCGGCACCACCGACATCGCCACCTTCTGGCACGGCACCCTGGAAGGGGTCAGGGTCCTGCCGGTGGGCGGGCAGCACGTCACCGCGGACCTGGCGGTCGGGCTGCGCTGCGGCGAGGCGGAGGCCGAGTCCCTGAAGCGGCGCCACGGCCACTGCGACCCCGCCCGGGTCCTCCCCGAGGAGCTGGTGCGGGTGGTGGGCCCGTCGGGCGTGGGCGCCGACGAGGTGTCGCGACGGATGCTGGCCGAGATCATCGAGCCCCGGGCCCGTGAGATCGTCCGCCTGATCGGCCAGGCGCTGGAGGGACCCCACGCCCCCGCCAAGGTGGTTCTCACCGGCGGTGGCTCCTGCCTGCGCGGCTTCCCCGAGGCGGTGCACCAGCTTCTCGAGCTCCCCGTCCGGGTGGCCCTACCCGAGGGCCTCACCGGCCTCTCCGACCAGCTGGGGATGCCGGAGCACGCCACCATCGCCGGCCTCCTGCGCTGGGGACAGCGCTCCGGGAACCGGCGCGACCACAGCAGCCCGCGGGCGGAGCGCAGCTCCGGAAGGTTGAACCGCTGGCTGCACGAGCTCTTCTAGGCTTAAGGAGTTGAACATGCCCCAGGACGACCTCGACCGCACCACCCAGGGGAACGCCAGGATCAAGGTGATCGGAGTGGGCGGCGGGGGCAGCAACGCCGTCAACCGGATGATCCGGGCCAAGCTCCGTGGGGTTGACTTCATCGCCGTCAACACCGACCGCCAGGCCCTGGACGCCTCCGAGGCGCCCACCAAGATTCACATCGGGCGCAAGGTGACGCGGGGGCTGGGGGCGGGCGGCGACCCGGAGGTGGGGGAGAACGCTGCCGAGGAGTCCCGGGACGACCTGGCGGCGGTGCTGCACGACTCGGACATGGTCTTCGTCACCGCCGGTATGGGCGGGGGGACGGGAACCGGAGCGGCGCCGATCATCGCCGAGATCGCCCGCTCCAGCGGGGCCCTCACCATCGGGGTGGTCACCAAGCCCTTCAACTTCGAGGGCAAGCGGCGGATGGACTCCGCGGAGCGGGGGATCCAGGGGCTCTCCGGCCGGGTCGACACCCTCATCACCATCCCCAACGACCGCCTCCTGGCCGTGACCGACCGCCGCACCACCATGGTGGACGCCTTCCGCAAGGCGGACGACGTGCTCCGCCAGGGGGTCCAGGGGATCTCCGACCTGATCGTCTACCCCGGGCTGATCAACCTGGACTTCGCCGACGTCAAGGCGATCATGTCCGGTCAGGGTGCGGCCCTCATGGGCATCGGCTACGGGAGTGGGGACAACCGAGCCCAGGACGCTGCCAGGGACGCGGTGGCCAGCCAGCTGCTGGAGACCTCCATCGCGGGGGCCAAGGGGATTCTGCTCAACATCACCGCCAGCCCCGACCTGACCCTGCACGAGGTGACCGAAGCCTGCGACATGATCCGCCAGACCGCCGACCCCACCGCCAACATCATCTTCGGGGCGGTGCTGGACGACCGCATGGGCGGGGACGTGAAGATCACGGTCATCGCCACCGGCTTCAGCTCCGGGCCCCAGGTCAACCAGGAGCTGGCGGAGCGCTACCGGACCACCCGTCCCCAGGAGCTCCAGGAGCCGATCGCCGACACGCTGCGCCGCCCCAAGGTCAGTGAGGATGCCTTCGACGACCTGGACATCCCCGCCTTCCTGCGCGAGCAGCGCTGACCGCAGCTGGGCTCAGGCGAGGATCAGGCCCAAGAGCGCCAGCAGGGCGACCGAGGCGGGGCGGAGGCCCCCGACGTGGGCGGCCAGGTGTATGGCCACCAAGACCAGGCTGGAGGCCGCCAACACCGCGGCCAGCCCGCGCCGGAGGACGCTCCTGCCGGGGCGGCTGACCGACCGTGCCCCGAGACCCGCCAGCGCCACGAAGAGGGCGAGCCCCAGCCAAGAGCCCAGGGCGCGGGTGGGCGAGGCGGCCATCAGGCCAGGGTCGGTCGCCATGAGCTCGGCGACGTCGGCCGCCCCCAGCAGCGCCACCAAGACCAGCAGATAGCCGCGAGCCCGGGTGCTGGGGCCGATCCTCTGGGGCCGGCTCATGCCGAGATCATCCCGGACCGCCGCCGCCGGCTGAGGTGGCGATCGGACCCGCGGGGAGGCGACCCTCCTGCACCAGCGGCAGCGCGGCGCCAGACGGCAGCCAAGCACCGGGGGCCGGCCGATTCGGCGTAGGAGCGGGAGAGGCCCAGGAAGCGGAGGCAGTGGCCTCCGAGAGCCCCCATCGGCAGCCCCGAGCCCCCCCCGGCCGGGCCGGAGGCTCGGGGCGCCGTGTCCCGGAGGCCGGGCGGCCCCCTCCGGTGCTGGGCCGCGCAGGGCCAGGGCCCCGGTTGCCAGTTGGGAGCGCCCGGGAGGCGCGGGTGGCGCTGCTCAGCGCCCGGGCCCGTCCCGCGAGGCGCGAGCCCTACGACCCCAATCGGGCTACGGACCCGGACGATCCCGGTCGCCGTCCGAAGAGGCCGAAGGCGGCCATCCGCATCTTCCGCTCCTCGCGCTGGTCCCAGAGCTGGCCTCGCATCACCACCGTGCCCCGCTCCGGGTGGCGTGCCGAGGGACGCACCTCGATCACCTCGACCTCTCCGGTGAGCCGGTCCCCGGGACGCACCGGCGCCAGCCAGCGCACCTCCTGGATTCCCGGCGAGCCGAGGCTCGAGGATCGCAGCAGCACCTCCTCGCAGTAGAGGCGCATCCAGAAGCCGGCGGTCTGCCAGCCGGAGGCGATCAGCCCCTGGAACGCGGTGGTGCGGGCCAGCTCCGGGTCCCGATGGAAGGGCTGGGGGTCGTACTTCAGCGCGAACTCCAGGATCTCCTCCTCGGTGACCAGCCAGCTGCCCAGCCGGAACCTCTGCCCGGGCCGGAAATCCTCGAAGTAGAGGTCGATAGCGCGCTCCAGTGGTCCGGGGGCGAATTCCAGCGGCACGGCGCTCTCCTCTCTGAACGGGGCCGGGAGCCCCGGCGCAGATCACCTGCCATGCTAACCTGCCATCGCCGGGCGCCTCTGCTGGGGGCCGCGGAATACATCAGGAGACCTAGGCGCGCATGCCCCCGTTCCAACCCCTACCGCCCCGGCTCGACCTCCCCGCTCTGGAGGAGCAGGTCCTCGCGCGGTGGGAGGGAGAGAAGCTGTTCCAGCGGAGCCTGGAGCAGCGCCGGGAGGGGAAGCCCTTTGTCTTCTACGAGGGCCCCCCGACGGCCAATGGGCTCCCCGGGGTCCACCACATCCTCGCCCGCTCCTTCAAGGACTGCTTCCTGCGCTACCAGGAGATGCTCGGCCGCCGCGTCGAGCGTCGGGGAGGGTGGGACACCCACGGGCTGCCGGTGGAGCTGGAGGTGGAGCGCAGCCTCAAGATCCGCGCCAAGCCGGAGATCGAGGAGTTCGGGGTCGAGGAGTTCAACCGCCTCTGCCGCAACAGCGTCATGGAGTACATCGACGAGTGGGAGCGGCTCACCGCGCGGATAGGCTTCTGGCTGGATCTCGACAACGCCTACCGCACCTACGATGCGGGCTACATCGAGTCAGTGTGGTGGAGCCTGCGCCAGCTGTACGACCAAGGCTGGCTGTACCGCGGCTTCCGGGTGGCCCCCTACTGCCCACGCTGCCAGACCTCCCTCTCCAGCCATGAGCTGGGGCAGCCCGGCGCCTACCGGGACGATGTCCCCGACCCCGGGGTGACGGTGCGTTTCCGGCTGGTGGACGACCCCGGGACCAGCATCCTGGCCTGGACCACGACCCCCTGGACCCTTCCCGGGAACCTCGCCCTGGCGGTGGGGGAGGAGATCGCCTACGTCCGGGTGCGCCAGGGGGCTGAGCGGCTGATCCTGGCCCGTGAGCGCCTCTCCATGCTGGAGGGGGAGTACGAGGTGGAGGAGGAGTTCCCGGGCGCCCGGCTCCTGGGCCTCCGGTACCAGCGACTCTTCCCCTATCTCCCCGAGCAGGTGGCCGCCTGGAGGGTGGTGCCCGCCGACTTCGTCTCCACCGAGGAGGGGACCGGGGTGGTGCACACCGCGGGCGCCTACGGGGAGGACGACCTCCGGCTGTGCCAGGAGGAGGGGTTGGAGATCCGCCACACCGTGGGCCCCGATGGCCGCTTCCTGCCCTTCGTCTCCGACTTCGCCGGGCAGTTCGTCAAGGAGGCCGACCCGGCCATCGAGGAGGACCTCAGGTCCCGGGGCCTCCTGTACCGCTCCGAGACCATCCGGCACACCTATCCCTTCTGCTGGCGCTGCGAGACGCCTCTCCTCTACTACGCGCTGGACTCCTGGTTCATCCGGACCACGGCGGTCAAGGAGCGTCTTCTGGCCAACAACCGCGCCATCCACTGGGTGCCGTCGCACCTCCGCGACGGGCGGATGGGCAACTGGCTGGAGACGCTCCAGGACTGGAACCTCTCCCGGGCCCGGTACTGGGGCACCCCGCTGCCCATCTGGGTCTGCCCGGACTGCCAGGGTGAGCGCTGCGTCGGAAGCTTCGCCGAACTCTCCCTGCCCCAAGGCTTCGACCCCCACAAGCCCTACATCGACGAGGTCACCCTGCCCTGCGACTGCGGGGGGCTGATGCGCCGGGTCCCAGAGGTCATCGACTGCTGGTACGACTCGGGGGCCATGCCCTTCGCCCAATGGCATTACCCCTTCGAGAACCGGGAGCGGTTCGAGAGCGAGCACCCCGCCGACTACATCTGCGAGGCGCTGGACCAGACCCGGGGCTGGTTCTACACCCTTCTCGCCGAGTCCACCATGATCTTCGACGAGCCCGCCTACCGCAACGTGGTGGTGCCCAGCCTGGTGGTCGACGAGCGCGGGCGGAAGATGTCCAAGTCCAGGGGCAACGTGATCGACCCCTGGAAGCTGCTCTCCGAGACCGGCTCGGACGCCCTCCGCTGGTGGTTCTACACCACCGTCAAGGTGGGCCAGGAGTACCGCATCTCGGCCCGCCGGGTGGTGGACGGGGGCGC